>NZ_VIVR01000001.1:4541345-4844102 GCF_007828955.1 Kitasatospora atroaurantiaca
TCGCGTTCGCGAGCGCATCGGGCATGCCGGGGCAGGCAAGGGTGCCGTCGACGAGGATGGCGCCGAGGTGGGTGCCCTGTTTGCCGCGCTGGTTCTGCTTGTAGTCGAGGGCGAGCTGGTAGCCCAGGCGGCGGGCGTCCAGCTGGAAGTGCTCGGTGGTCTGGTCGGTGTAGGCGCGGTCGGCGGCCAGCAGGCGGAGGGGGAGGTCGAGCGGGGCCAGGGCGGTGAGTGCGTGGACGGCGTTGGGGCCGATGCGCTTGCCCGGGGTGTCCAGGACTGCCCCGAGGGCGAGCTGGGGGTGCTTGCTGACTCGCTTGCCGGCATGGGGGTGGCCGGTGGGGTGGCGTCGGCTGGCGGCGACCGGGACCGTCAGGCTGTGGCCGAAGACGCCCTCGGACGCACCCGGGCTGAAATGCCGGCCCGCTGTCGTCTCGATCGAGCCGAGCCCGCCGGGTAATTCGCTCGCGCCGTACGACCCCCGCTCCCTACCATCGTGCTCACCACCAAGCGTTGAGCGCTGGGACGCAAGTTGGGCTGTAACCCCTGCTCTCTCCGGGATGGCGAGGTTCGATTCCTCGGCAACGCACTGGTCCGTAGCTCAGTTGGCAGAGCAGCCGTCTCCAAAGCGGCGTGTCGCAGGTTCGAGTCCTGCCGGGTCAGCCGAAACCGTCCGGCGGCGCTGGTGCTTCCGGTGCGTGTGCGACTCGCTAGACTCCGCCTGCTTGGCGACTCCTGTGATGGTCATAGGAGTCGGGCCTGTTTGCATCTGGGGGGAGTTCATGAAACTGCTGCCGTTCGTCAGAAGAGTGCGACACAGACAGGGCAGAGGTGGCGCAATCGCCTCCGGTGCCCTGCTGCTCACCGTCCTGGCCTCGCTGGTCGGCCAGACCAGCCCCGCCTACGCGGCGGCGCTGTCGCCGGCGGCCACCAGCACGCCGCAGCCGGACAGCGCGGCGGCGGCCCCGTCGGCCGGAGCGGCGAGCGCCGCCCCCGCGGACTCGTCGCCGCAGACCGCGCCGAAGACGAAAGCCGTGCCGAAGCTCGACCCCAAGGCCGAGCACGAGGCCGTGGCACGGGCGCTCCAGCAGGCCGATCCAACTGGTCCATGCCCGGCGGCCCTTGACCCGCAGACCGTGGTCAGCTGCTCGATCGACCCGAACCAGACCGTCTCCTTCCCAGTGACGCTCAAGCAGAAGGACCTGGTCCTCGTCCAGGTCAGCTCGACGGCCTACTGGATCTACCCCTCACTGGTGGCTCCGGACGGAACCGCCGTGACCTGCGACAGGCCCGGCGTCAGCTCGAACGGCTGGCTGCGCTGCCCCACTAGCCAGGCCGGCATCTACACCCTGAAGGTGAAGAGCAACGAGAGCCTGCAGACTGCCATCGCGGTCTCGTACGTTCCGCTGCTCTCCATGACCGGCTGCAAGAGTGTCAACGCCGCCGACCGTACCCTCGCGGCCCCGACCGTCTTCCACGGCTCGCTGCCGCTCGGCATGGCGGCCGACTGCTACGACCTGAACATGGCGGCCGGCGAGGTGCTGCGCAGCCACAGCTCCTCGTACCGGGTCGTCCAGACCGTCTACGACGCGACCGGTGCGAACCTCTGCAACACGCAGTACGACCAGCGCACCAGCTTCGACTGCACGCTCACCGGCACGGCGCCGTTCCGGCTGACCGTTCAGCCGGTCTTCGGCGGGGCCGAGACCTATGACTACATCGCGGCACGGCTCTCCACGCCGGAGGGATGCGTGACGGTGGAGCCGCAGGCGTACGGCGACTCGCCGGACCTCACGGCCACCGCGCGCTGCCGCACCCTGCGGGTGCCGGCGGCCTCCCACTATTCCTTCAACTCGGCGTCGGCCGCCACGGCCCCCTCCGGCGGGCTGTTCAAGACCGACGGCACTCCGCTGACCGCCGGGGGGTGCGCGATCGGATCCTGCGACCTCGCCGCCGGTGACTACATCTGGGCGGTCAATCCGGAGGTTGCCGACGCCGGTGCGTTCGGCATGGCCTTCCACTCGGCCACGGAGACCCGCGGCTGCACCGCGACCGCTGACAACGGTCTGGTGTCCGGCGCGGCCAAGGGCACGTTCGGCGGGCCTGGGCAGCAGCTCTGCCTGACCCTGCCGACCGCCGCCGGGAAGGGCCTGTACCTGCTCAACCGGCCGCCAGCCGACGGCACCAGCGTCGCCGTCGAGGTCGACGACGCGAACGGCGCCAAGCAGTGCGACAACGGGGGCTACTCGTACGCCGTCTGCAAGCTGACCGGCACCGCACCGTTCCGCGCGGTGCTGCGCGGGACGCCGGCCAAGGCCTACCAGCTGGTGATCAACCGGACCGGCGAGGCGGCCGGGTGCACCACTTGGCCGCAGTCGAAGTTCGGTGGCGCCTGGGGCGCGGAGATCGCGCTGACGGCGGACGTCCAGCAGGCCTGCCTGAGCCTGCCGGCCGACCAGCACTCCACCGCCGAGATGTACGACTACACCAACACCAAGAACCAGGCGTACGCCTCGATTCAGTTCGCCGACGCGGCGGGCAATGCGCCGACCTGCACGAACATCGGCGGTAGCTCCACCGGCAGCTGTGCGTTCACCGCCAGTGTCCCGTACACCGCGATGCTGGTGGGAGTCGGCTGGCAGGCCACGGACACCTACAAGCTGGTGCGCCGCGACCTCTCGCCGACGGCGACCTGCCCGACTCCGGCCTCGATGACGGTCGGCGGACCGTCCATGCCGTTCGACCTGACCTCGGCGCTGGACTCCCGCTGCATCCGGGTCACCGGCGCTGCCACGGACAGGTTCTGGTTCAGCGCGCGGACCCTCGGCTCGCGCTACGACCCCTCCACGCTCCTCATGGTCGTCGACGCCAACGGCAAGTTCGTCTGCACCCAGTGGGGCATCGCCTGTCGGGTCACCGGATCGACCTCCTACGTGGTGATCGTGCTGGCCTCCGGGTACAAGGGCAGCACCATCCACACCAATGTGGACACCTGGAAGGTCGGTACGGCGGAAGGCTGGGCGCCAGAGTGCGCGGGGAACAAGATCTCGGTCGACGGCTTCCCGCTGCGCAGCGGGGTGCTGACCGAGTCCTCGACCGCCTACTGCGCCGTGGTCGACATGAAGCCCAACCAGGCCTTCAACGTCGTCGGCACCGCGAGCGCCACCGGCGTCGAGAACCCGTACCTGACCGTAGTCGGAAACACGGACTGGGTGGACTACAACCTCACGTACCAGTGCGGCGGTTCGTACGGCACGTTCGGCGCCAGGTGCCAGGCCACCAGCAATTCCGTGGCAGGCCAGGCAGTCCTGGTCCTGAGCGCCGCCAAGGTGGCGACGCCGGTCGAGTACAGCGTGCAGGGTGTCTGCGACTCCGGCTGCACTCGTCAGGCTGGCCCGCAGCTGGACCGGGTCACCCCCGCGACCGGCGCCGCCGGCACGCTGACCCAGGCTGTCGTCCACGGCACCGGCTTCACCCTGGGTACCAAGGTGAAGCTGGCCCATAGCGAGAGCTGGGACAGCAACCAGCCGGTCATGAAGCCGGTCTCGGTCAGCGCCGACGGCACCGCGCTCAACGTGCTGGTCGACACCAACGGTCTGACGGCAGGCATGTACGACGTGGTGCTGGACGGCGTCGGCTACACCCAGGGGACGCCCTCGCCGGGCTACTTCCCGAAGGCGTACACCGTGACAGCCGCGGCGAACCCGGCCAAGAGTCGGCTCGTCCCGATCACGCCGTCGCGGTTCCTGGACACCCGTGAGGGCATCGGTGCCCCGAAGGCGCGGGTCGGCCAGGGCGGTGTGGTGTCGCTGCAGGTGGCGGGTGTGAAGGGCATCCCGGCGACCGGGGTGACCGCGGTGGTGATGAACGTGACCGCGGTGAACCCGACGAACGCCGGTTACGTCACCGTTTACCCGGACGGCCAGGCGGTGCCGGGGGTCTCGAACCTCAACTTCACGGCCGGCCAGATCGTCCCCAACCTGGTGACCGTGCCGGTCGCCAACGGGAAGGTCGACCTGCGCAACGCCTGGGGTTCGGTCGACCTGGTCGCCGACGTCACCGGCTACTACACCGACGGCAGCACCGGGTCCGCGCTGACCCCGATCACGCCGTCGCGGTTCCTGGACACCCGTGAGGGCATCGGTGCCCCGAAGGCGCGGGTCGGCCAGGGCGGTGTGGTGTCGCTGCAGGTGGCGGGTGTGAAGGGCATCCCGGCGACCGGGGTGACCGCGGTGGTGATGAACGTGACCGCGGTGAACCCGACGAACGCCGGTTACGTCACCGTTTACCCGGACGGCCAGGCGGTGCCGGGGGTCTCGAACCTCAACTTCACGGCCGGCCAGATCGTCCCCAACCTGGTGGTGGTCCCCGTCGTGAACGGGAAGGTCGACGTGCGCAACGCCTGGGGTTCGGTCGACCTGGTCGCCGACGTCACCGGGTACTACTCGGCCACCGGGTCGACGTACTCCGCCGCCGGCCCGGTCCGGCTGCTGGACACCCGGCTGGGCATCGGTGCCCGGGCCGGCGCGGTCGGCCAGGGCGGCCTGGTCAGCATCCAGTTGTCCGGGGTGGCGGGCGTTCCGGCGACCGGCGTGACCGCCGTCGTGCTGAACGTCACGGTCACCGACCCGACCAAGAGCAGCTACCTGACCGTCTACCCGCACGGAATCGACCGGCCGGGGGTCTCCAACCTCAATTACACGGCTGGCCAGACCGTCCCCAACCTGGTGGTGGTCCCGGTCGTGGACGGCCGGGTGACCTTCGCCAACGCCTGGGGTGACGCCCACGTGATCGCCGACCTGAACGGCTACTTCGCGTCCTGATCCCGATCGGCACCGACTGCCGCGCCGCCCGACCCGGACGGCGCGGCAGCGTGCTTTTCAGGCCTCGCCCTGCGGATCGGGGTTCCCGAGATCTCCTCCGATCAGCGTCTTCACCCGCGCCGGCGTCCACCGCTGATACGCCCAGCTATGGGTCAGCGGACTGCGCTCCAACTCCCGTTCAAGCCTGGCAATCTGCTTCACACAACCTCCAGCGACTCAGTTTCGGGAAACGATCACCTGCCCGGCGGGAAGCGATCTTCAACCGGTGCTTCGCGGTCCTGGTCACGGTCACGCGTGAACACCCCACCCAACGACCGTTCACGAGTTAGCTCGGGAGCGGTTGACGAGATCCCGCCCAGCCCATGTGGCTGGGCGGGATTTCTGCTTTCCGCGGGCCCGTTCGAGGCGGTGTGCGAACTCGGTGGGCCGGCCGCGGCCGGGAGAGAGGGTCTTCAGGACGCGGCAGGACTGCTCGTCAGGGGGATTGCGGCGGGCGGCTGTTCGGGTGGCTGGTGATCGTGACGGGTCTTCACCGGCGTCGTCGCTGGGCGGCTGATCCAGGTCGGGCGTCCGGCTGCCGGTGGTGCGCTGCCAGTCGTGGCGGATCTGCAGGTTGAGGGTGCAGATCATCAGCGCGATCAGGATGGTCTGGGCGACCCGGCCGTGGGCGAGGCGCTTCTTCGGCTCGGCGATGTCGAGTCGGTGGCTCATGGCCCTGCCGTTGATGGCGGCTGGGTGGGAAGGACGCTGCCCGCGCCACCCGCTCGGTCCCAACCGGAACCGCACCCGGCTCACCCTCACGCATCGACAACCCCGAACCCCCGAAAACAGGGCGACGGCCTCCGAGCACAAGTCTCGAAGACCGTCGTCACTCACCGCAGCCGATCACTCGCAATTCGCCAACAGCATCGACGGGCTGTCCGGCCGGGCGAATCGGTCGGATCGCGGTGCGTACCTGGCTCAGACGGTGTAGTACCCGAAGACGTCGACGACCAGGTCAGTGGAGCCGGTGCCGGTGTTCCAGACGTCGATGATGCCGCCGGGGCCGGGCGTCGCGTGGACCAGGTTCGACACGGTCTCGCCCTTCTTCCAGTTCAGCGTGGAGACCAGCGGCCGGTTCGGCCGGCCGGCGTACTTGCCCTTGTACGCATCGATGTTGTTCGGGTCCGGCGAGACGGTGAGGTAGCCGCCCCCGGTGGTGTTGGTGACGGTGGTGTTGAGGACGAACCCGGTGTCGCCCGGGTCACCGAACCGCGAGTAGATGTGGTACCGGCTGCTGTCGTACGGCGGCCCCTTGCCCCAGCTCCGCGTGTCCAGCCAACGGAACGGGGTGATCGGCAGGTAGGCGCTGGCGCGGGCCGGGCTGTAGTAGCCGACGACGTCCACGACCACGTCGGCCGAGCCCCAGCTGCCGTTGTAGATCTTGATCTTCCCGTCCGCTCCGACCGGCGCGATCACCGCGTTGGCGATGGTCTGGCCGGGGCTGTAGTTCCGGTTGGACGCCGTCGGCAGCCCGGTCCCGTTCGGGAAGACCGTCAGGGAGCCGCCGCCCTGCGGGCCCGTCACGGTGACGTTCAACGCCACGGCGGTGACGCCGTCGGCGGGCAGCGGGCCCACGTTGTTGCCGGCGATCTGCACGGTGAACGAACCGCCGCTGCGCACCGAGCCCTTGGCCGTGCCGACCCCGAGCCTGGTGTCCACCAGGCGGCCCGGGTTGGTGGCGGTGTAGCCATTGGAGAACGAGCGGGCGAAGTAGCCGGTGATGTCGGCGATCAGATCCACCGAACCCTTGCCGCCGTTGTAGAACCACTTCTCCGTTCAGACCGATCGGAGTGATCGTCAGGTTGGGCAACCGCCCGTGATCGCATTCCGGGCCCGGGCCGGTCGTCACGCCAACGGGCTATCGACGGCCGTTTCCCCCGATGGGACTCTGGTGAGATGGCAGAGTTCGCTGTCCCGGGTAAGCCGAAGGCCGACACCACCACCAGGGCCCCCAGACCCGCGGACGTCGCCCGGGCGCCGCTCCATGAGGGTGGCAGCGGCCTGCCCGGTGGCATCCGGGCGGACCTGGAGCGCGCGTTCGGTGCCGACTTCTCGGGCGTCTCGGTGAGGGGTAGCGGCGCTACGGGCGGTGTGCAGGGCACCGCACGCGACGAGGAAGTCCGGATCGCCCCGATGGACACCGCCGGCTACCCGCGCGAGCACCGACGTCTGCTCGCCCACGAGTTCGCGCACGTCCTCCAACAGCGACACGGGCTGCAGCAGCAACACGGTGGTGCCGCGCCCGTGGGTCACGGCTCGACGGCGTCCTTGGAGAACGAGGCGCGGCAGGCAGCCGACGTTGTCGCGGCCGGCGGCCGGGCGTCCGTCTCCGGTGCGGCGCCGGTCGGCGCAGCACAGCACTCCGAGCTGTCGGAGACGGTGCGCACGGCCGCAACCAAAGGCGCCGTGTTCGACGCCCTACGCTCCCAACCCGCGGAGCAACGTGCCGACCCCGCGGTGCTCCGCGAGGTACGCGCCCGCTTCGCCCAGCAGCCCGATGACCTGTGGCTCGCCGAGACGATCGTCCGGTCCGGTCCTGAGCCCCTGTGGAGTGCGGCTGACCTGACAGAACGCAGTCGGCGGGCCACCGGTACGCACCCGTGGGCGGCTGAGGCGGGCAACATCGCCGCCGGGGTGGTGGATCCTGATCCGGACGTCGGCACCGGCCGTGTGGCACCGCGAAAGATCGACCCCATTCCCGTGTACCTGTTCCCGGGGACCGAGCCAGACCTTCGAGCCCTGATCATCGGTGGCGTGCACGGGAACGAGCCCGAGGGGCGGGAGGTCGTCGAGCGGCTGCGCGCCCAACTGGCCAAGGAGTCGGCGGAGGGCAGGCCGCCCAGGTTCACCACGATCCTCGTCCCCGAACTGATCGTCGCCACCCACCACCCCTATGGCGAGCGCCCGGCGTTCGAGACACGCCTGCTGCCGGCGGGAAGTGCGCGATCCAAGCCGGGAAAGGTCGAGCCGAACCGGAACCTGCCCTTCCCCGGTGTGAGCTACCAGGAAGCGCGGAAGCTGGGCGCAGGCGGGAAGCCCGAGCTGGAAACACTGCCGAGCGACGAGCACGGCAACCCGATCTACAGCGAGAAACCCCGGACTCCGCGCGACACCTCTAAGTTCTCCACCAGCAGCGAGCGGATGCTGCCCGAGACACGCGCTCTGCTCAGCCTGATGGAGCGCTTCAATCCCCAGCGGATTGTCAGCGTCCATGCGCACCGACTCACGAAGGGGGTCGGTGACGCACCTGGCGTTTTCGTGGACCCTCGGGGGATCGACCCGCGCACAGGGGCGGTCAAGGACTCGGCGGCGGTGACCGCCGACGACGCGCTCACCACCGAACTGATGTCCCGGGCCGTCGCGTACGTGCCCACATCCCTGCGGGCCGGTTCGTTCGCCGGGAACGCTCCCCGCCCCGGTACCTCCACGTCCAACGTGCGCTACAGCACGTCAGCTCACGGCGAGGGCAACTCGTTGGGTATGTACGGACCGGTGCCCACCTCTGCCCGGCAGGGCGCGACCACCATCACCGTCGAGGTTCCGGAGTTGACGGACAAGGCGGACCTCGACCAGGTTGTCGCCGCACACGCCAAGGCCATCGACGAGATCATCCTCCGGGACGGCAAGTGACCGATCGGCTCGACACCTGTTCGTCCGGCCGGGCCGTGGGCCCGGCCGGACGGGTGTTCAGGAGCGGTACTGGTCGTACTGGGGTGCCGGGGCCTGACGGGGGACGGGCGCCGGGGCGGCCGGGCGGCGGTGGCCGCGCGGGTGGCGGGTGAGGGTGTAGCCCGCGACGCCGGCCAGGGCGGCCAGCGCGCCGCCGCCGAGGGTCCAGAACCAGCGGGTGTTCCAGCCCGAGAAGAGGTCGGAGTACCAGTGGGACTCGGCCTCGGCCGGTGCCGCCGCCCGGCTGGTCGCGGCGGCGGTGGGAGCGGCCGCGCCCGGCGCGGCGGTGGAGCCCGCGTTCACCGGCGGCACCAGCGGGGCCTTCAGCTCGCCGCCCTCGGGCTGGGCGTCGTCCGCCCCGCCCTTGGCGGTGACCCGCACCTGCACCTGTGCGGCCAGGCCGAGGTCCTGGGCCTGGACGTCGCTCACGGACAGCCGGACGTAGTAGGTGCCAGGCAGCGGGTCACCCGACCACGGCTCGGCCCAGGAACGGATCTGACGGAGCGTGCAGCTCATGGTCACCGATGCGGCGGCCGTCTCGGCGGTCGCGTCCTGCGGCCCGGCCGTGCACGACTGCCTGCGGCGCAGCCCGTCGAACAGCTCGACCGACCAGGTCTGGGCCCCGTGCCGGTCGGCCGCGGGCGGCAGGGTGACGGTGACCTTGACGGTGTCGGTCTGGCCCTCGGCGGCGGCGAAGGCCCAGTACAGGTAGTCGCCGGTGGAGGCGGCCACCTGGGCGTCCTGGCCCGGCGCGAGGGTGGTTGCGGTCAGGAAGGACGTACCCGCGGCGGTCACGACGGGAGCCGCGGAACCGGACGGGGACGGCGAGGCGGAGGAGGAGGCGGACGGCGAGGCGGCCGCGGCGGCCGGGGCCAGCGCGGGCACCAGGCCGACGGCGAGCAGAGCTGCCTTGAGAGAGGTACGCATGGTCAGTTCTCCCGCCAGACAGCGATCCGCCAGCGTGCGATCCAGCCGAAGACCAGGCCGGTCAGCAGTCCGGCACCGGTCAGCACCAGCAGCAGCACCCAGCCCCGGCCGAGCCCGGCGGCGGGGCCGTCGGGGGCGGGGGAGGCAGCGGCCACGTCCACCGTCAGTTCGAGCGGCAGACCGGGCTCGGCCTGCACACCCGGCTGGGCGGCGAAGGAGTTGCTGACGACCAGGCAGACGGCACGGTCGGCCGAGGAACCGGATCCGGAGGAAGACGGAGAGGAAGAGGCAGACGCGGACGCGGAGCCGGCAGAGGGCGCCGACCAGCGCACGCCGGTCGAGGCGACGTCCGTACGGCCGCTCCCGGCGTCCGTCCCGCGCACCAGCTCCTGGCCGCTCGCGTCGGTGGCCTGCAGCAGCACGCCGTAGTCCCGGGCGACGGCGCGGTCGAGCGAGACGCTGACCGAGGCGCGCAGCTCCTGGCCGGGCTTGACGGGCACGCGGTAGACCCGGTGCTCGGAGAACTTCTCCCGGTCGCTGTAGACGCCGGGGGTCAGCAGCGGTGCGGTGGCGCACTTGTCGGTGCCGGTGGCCTTGGCGGGCGTCACCTTGTAGGTGTCCCCGGCGCGGCCGACCAGCTGCTTGACCTTGCCGGTCAGCTGTTCCTGGGTGCGCACGTCGGTGTAGGTGCCACCGGTGGCGTTCGCGATGCAGAGCAGCTGCTGGCGGGTCTTGTCGTCGTGCGACAGGCCGAGCGTGTCGACCACCAGGTGGGTTCCCTGGGCGGCCAGTTCGCGGGCCACCTCGCACGGGTCCGGCGGGGCGCAGGAGTCCTCGCCGTCGGTGATCAGCACCACCCGGCGGGTGGTGGTACCGGTGCCGAGGTCCTGGGCGGCGCCGCGCAGGGCCAGGCCGATCGGGGTCCAGCCGGTGGGCCGCAGGGTGGCCACCGCGGTCTTGGCCTCGACCTTGTTGGTCTTCCCGATCGGGTAGAGCTGCTTGGTGTCCTTGCAGCCCTCGGTCTTGTCGTTGCCGGGGTAGGTCGCGCCGAGCGTCCGGATGCCGAACTCGGTCTCGGCCGGCAGGGCGTCGATCACCTCGTTCAGGGACTGCTGGGCGACCGCCATCCGGCTCTTGCCCTGGATGTCGGTGGCCCGCATCGAGCCGCTGACGTCGAGGACGAGGTCGACTCGGGGGGCCTCGGAGGAGGTGGGCGTGGTTTCGTCGGCGTGGGCGGGTGCGGCGCTGAGCATGGCGCCGGCGGATATCGCCAGAGCTCCCAGCAGGCCGCCCAGCCGGGCCGGCAATCGTCGTGTGGTGATCGTCACGGCCCGCATCCTATGGATCCTCAGTTCGGAAAGACCAATGCGGCCGGATGGGCGAACTAGGCTGCTGGGCAAGGTGAAAGGGTTGCCGGTGAGACTCCACGGAATCAGCAAGAGGTACGGTCGCCGCTCGCCGTGGATCCTGCGCGGGGTCGATCTCGCGGTCGGCCCGGGCGAGCTGGTGCGGATCGAGGGGGCGAACGGGAGCGGCAAGTCCACCTTGCTGAGGCTGATCGCGGGGGTCGAGCCGCCGAGCGCGGGGCGGGTCGAGGTGACGGGTCGTCGGGCCTACGTTCCCGAACGCTTCCCGCCCGCGCTGCCCTTCGATGCGCAGACGTACCTGCACCACCTCGGCCGGATCCACGGCCTCTCGGCGGCCGAGGCGGCCCGCCGGGCCGGCCACTGGCTGGACCGTTTCGGCATCGCCGACCGGGCCGGCACCCCGCTGAGCGAGCTGTCCAAGGGCACCTGTCAGAAGGTCGCGGTCGCCCAGGCCCTGCTGGCGGAGGCCGATGTCCTCCTGCTGGACGAAGCCTGGACGGGCCTGGACCAGGCGGCGCGCGCCACGCTGGACGAGGCCGCCGCCGAACGTGCGGCCCGGGGCGGCCGGGTGCTCTTCGTCGACCACGACCCCAACCGCCTCGCGGGCCTGACCACCTTCGCCCACGCGGTGCGGGGCGGCGAGCTCCGGCTCGTCGAAACGGCAGCCGAGGAGGGCCCGCTGGTGCGCGTCGAGGTGGAGGGCGAGCTGCCCGAGTGGCTGCCGGGCACCCCCGTCCGCAAGCCGCTCGAGGACGGCGCCACCCTGCTGGAGGTGCGGGCCCGGCACTCGGACGCACTGCTGCGCCTCCTGCTCACCGGCCGACGGCCCGCCCACATCCGGTCCGTCCGGCAGGAGGAGGCGCAGTGAACGTCCTGATCCGCTATCAGCTGGAGCTGCTGCTGCGCTCCCAGCGATGGCTGCCGCCCTTCCTGGCGTACGTCCTGCTGATGGTGATCGGAGTGACCGCAGGAGAGGCACTGCTCGGCGCGTACGGCTTCGGCACGGCCGTACTGCTACCGATCACCGCCTGGTACGTGCGCTGCACCGCGACGGCGGAGCCCGCCGCCGCGCGGGCCTGCCTGGCCGCGGCGGTCGGACAGCCCCGGGTGCATCTCGCCGCCCTGCTGGCCGCGCTGATCGCGGGTCTGACCCTGGGCCTGACCGGGCTGCTCGCGGTCTGGGCGATCAGCGGACGGGTCGCCGCGAAGCCGCACGCCGCCGACCCGCCCCTTCGGGACGCGCTGCTCGCCGGACTGCTCGGCACGGTGGTGTGCGTGCTGCTCGGCGTCCTGGTGGGTGCGCTGTGCAGCCGTCCGGTGCTGCTGCGCTCGCAGTACGGCATCCCGGCGAGCCTCGGTACGGCCGTCCTGGTGCTGGTGGCGAGCGGTTCCCCGGCGAACGCGGTCGTACGGTCGCTGATCACGGCGTCCCGCACCGCGAAGGTGACCTTCCCGGTGGCGGCCCTGGCCGAGTCCGTCGCGCTGGCCGCCCTGGCGGTTGCCGGGGCGGCCGTGCTCGCGGGACGCCGTACGGAGTAGCTGCTACAGGCCGGGGATCTGCCGGGCGGCGAAGGCCTGGCGGACCGTCGCGGCGGCCTGGTCGCCGTACATGCTGCGCGCGGTGGCCACCGTGCGGCGCAGGCAGTGGACCGGGCCGGCCGTGTAGCCGGTGGAGTCCCAGTCGGCGACGCAGGCCTCGTCGGTGAGCCGGGGCCGGCCGTACTTGGCGTCCGCGTTCTGGCCGACCGAGACGGCCAGGCCTCGGCGTCGTCCACCCCGCCCTTGCCGAAGCGGATCTCGTTCTTGGTGTCGGTGAAGAAGGAGTTGTCCGAGCCCCACTGGTCGAGGCGGACGTTCTGCGGCTTGTTGTTGGCGCCGGGCAGCTCGCTGCCGAAGCCGAGGCTCTGCAGGTACTCCTGCGCCTCGTTGACCCAGAAGTACGCCATCACCTGCTCGAACTCGTCGGCGTGGCGGGTGTAGCGGAAGTCCCCGGTGGCGGAGTAGGCCGGCGAGCCGGTCTCCGAGCGGACGTTGACCCACTTGCCGGAGAGGTAGCCGCTGCCGTCCAGGTGCGCGAAGAGAGCCGTCTGCCGGAAATATTGCGGCCGATGGCTTCGCCTTCAGTAAGGCGGCCAATATCGGACACACCAGCATCAACGCCAATAAATATGGCTAATCCTCGTTAGGGTGCAGAGGTGTCAGCCCTGCTCACCCCCGCGCAGCTGAGCACCTCCGAGCCCGACAGGACGGCCAGTGGCCTCACCCTCCGCAGTAGCCAGGGCCGGCGCGCCGAGCCGCCCGGTCAAGAGCCGCCGCAACACCGAACTCGTGCTGGTGCTCGCCGCCGTGCTGATCTCCGCCTTCGGTTACGTCGAGGTCGGCGCCAACATCGACGGGAAGGCTCCCTCGGATGCGGTCGGGTACGGGGTCGCCCTGGGGGTGCTCGCTCTGCTCGCGCACGGGGTGACCCGCTGGAAGGCCCGGTACGCCGACCCGCTGCTGCTGCCGATCGGGATCCTGCTCAACGGCATCGGACTGGTGGTCATCTACCGGCTGGACCGGGCCACCCCCGGCAGCGAGGCGGCGCCCACCCAGCTGCTCTGGTCCACCCTCGGGGTCGCCCTCTACATCGCTGTCGTCCTCCTGCTGCGCGACCACAAGATCCTGCAGCGGTACGCCTACATCGGCGCGCTGGTCGCCCTCGTCCTGCTGGTCCTGCCGATCTTCTTCCCGCCGGTCTACGGCTCACGGATCTGGATCACCATCGGGCCGCTGTCGTTCCAGCCGGGCGAGTTCGCCAAGATCCTGCTGGCGGTCTTCTTCGCCGCGTACCTCGCGGTGCACCGGGACGCGCTCGCACTGACCGGCCGCCGGATCTGGAGGTTCCAGCTGCCGCTGGGCCGGGTGCTGGGCCCGGTGCTGCTGATCTGGGCGGCCTTCGTCGGCGTCCTGGTGCTGGAGACCGACCTCGGCACCTCGCTGCTGTTCTTCGGGCTCTTCGTGATCATGCTGTACGTGGCCACCGCGCGCAGCGGCTGGATCGCCATCGGCCTGTTCCTGGCGGCGGTGGCGGCCGTCGGCGTCGGCTGGCTCTCGCCGCACGTGCACAGCCGGGTCACCGACTGGCTCGACCCGCTCGGTTCGATCGCCGCGGGCCAGGGGGCCAACCAGATCGCCCAGTCGCTGTTCGCCTTCGCCTGGGGCGCCATTCTCGGGACCGGGCTGGGCGTGGGCCACTCGATCCTGATCGGCTTCGCCGCCAAGTCCGACTTCATCCTCGCCACCATCGGCGAGGAGCTCGGTCTGGTCGGCCTGGTGGCGGTCTTCCTGCTCTACGCCCTCCTGGTCTCGCGCGGCTTCCGTACCGGGATCGCACTCAGGGACCCGTTCGGGCGGCTGCTGGCGATCGGCCTGGCCGCGATCGTCGGCCTGCAGGTCTTCGTGGTCGCCGGCGGCGTGCTCGACCTCATTCCGCTGACCGGGATGACGCTGCCGTTCATCGCCCAGGGCGGCTCCTCGGTGGTGACCAACTGGATCATCGTGGCGCTGCTGGTCCGGATGAGCGACCTCGCCCGCCGCCCGCTGCCGGAGGCGATGCCGTGAAGCGCTCGGGTCCCAAGGCCTCGACCAACGGCCCGCAGGGCCTGCCCGGCATCTCCGCCACCGGCCGCCGGGCCGGCACCTTCTGCCTGCTGCTGATCGTCGCGCTGGCCGTGCAGGCCACCCGGGTCCAGGTGTTCCGGGCCGACTCGCTCGACCACAACCCGGCCAACCAGCGGCTCACCATCCAGCGGTACGACCAGCCCCGCGGCAACATCCTGGCCGGCGCCGAGCCGGTCACCGGCTCCACCCCCACGGGCGGCCGCTATAACTACAAGCGCACCTACACGGACGGCCCCCAGTACGCCGCTGTCACCGGGTACTCCTCGCAGACCTACGGCAACACCCAGATCGAGGGCATCGAGGACGACCTGCTCAGCGGCACCGACAGCCGCCTCGCGAGCTGGGCGGTCTGGGACGAGATCGCCCGCAAGCAGAACCCCGGCGGCGACGTCTGGACCACCATCGACAAGGCCGCCCAGCAGGCCGCCATGAAGGGCCTGGGCAGCCAGAAGGGCGCCGTCGCCGCGATCGAGCCGGCCACCGGGAAGATCCTCGCGCTGGCCAGCACCCCCTCGTACGACCCGGGCTCCTTCGCCGGCTCCTCGGCCGCGGACCAGGAGGCCTGGAACAAGCTGCAGGCCGACACCAACCAGCCGATGCTCAACCGGGCGCTGCGTCAGATCTACCCGCCCGGCTCCACCTTCAAGGTGGTCACGGCCGCGGCCGCGCTGGCCAACGGCGTGGTCGCCGACATCAACGCGGGCACCGGCGCTCCGTACCCGTACATCATGCCGGGCACCACGACGGAGCTGGTCAACGACACCACCGCCTGCGACCGGCCCAACCTCTCGCTCGACACGGCGATGGTGCTCTCCTGCAACAGCGTCATGGGCTATCTCGGTGTGCAGGTCGGCCTGGGCAAGATGGTGTCGATGGCGGAGAACCTCGGCTTCAACGACGCCAAGCTGGACATCCCCGTCCGGGCCGCGCGCAGCAACTTCGACACGAAGATGAACCGGTCGCAGGTCGCGCTGTCCTCCATCGGGCAGTTCGACACCGCCGCCACGCCGCTGGTGATGGCCATGGTCGCGGCGGGCGTCGCCAACAACGGCAAGGTGATGTATCCACAGCTTGTGGACAAGCTGACGAAGAGTGACGGCAGCGCCGTCCAGGTCATGAAGCCCGTCACGTACAAGCAGGCGATGAGCGCCTCGGTCGCGGCCGAGGTGCAGCAGCTGATGACCGACGTGGTGGAGAACGGCACCGGCCGGAACGCCCGGATCAGCGGCGCGACCGTCGGCGGCAAGACCGGCACCGCCCAGCACGGGGTGGCCAACTCGGCCACCCCGTACGCCTGGTTCATCTCCTGGGCCAAGCCGAGCGGCTCCGGCGGTGTTCCGCCGGTCGCCGTCGCCGTGGTGATCGCGGACAGTGAGGCGACCGACGTCACCGGTGGCGGGCTGGCGGCGCCGATCGCCAGATCGGTGATGCAGGCGGTCCTGAAGGGGAGTTGAGCCCCCCTCGGCCGAGCGGGGGTCCCCGCCGAGCCGCCGCCGTGCCCGGACCGTGAGATGTGACAGCACCGTGACTGCCGAGGTGATGGGCGTCACACCTTGTGCGAAGCGGCTCGGCTAGCGTGTGGACCTTCGGCTCGCGTCACCTGACGCGATCGATCACCGGGGGGTCAACTGCCATGCCCACGCAACCGCATGGGACATCTGTTCGCGCGGCCACGGCGGGTCGGCATGGCTGACCTGGCACCGGGCGGACGGCTGCGGACGATACTCCGGGCCCCCACGGCCACGGCCGGTGTCGCTGCGGCGCTGCTGCTGGCCCTCTTCGCGATCGTCCGTCACTTCCACGGCTTCTCGATGGTCGACATGCTGGTGTACCAGGCCGAGGGGGAGGCGGTCACGGGCGGTCAGGACCTCTACGCGATGCGGCTGCCGGGGTGGGACCTGCCGGCCACCTACCCGCCCTTCGCGGCGATCCTCTTCGTGCCGACCACCTGGTTCGCCGTCCCGACCCTGCGCCTGCTGGTGACCCTGGTCAACGTCGCCCTGCTGGCCCTGCTCGCGCACTTCTCCTTCCGGCTCGTCGGCTGGCCCCGGCGCGGGCACCGGGCGGCGGCGGTACTGCTCGCCACCGGGCTCGGCGTCTTCCTGGAGCCCGTCTACACGACCTTCCAGTACGGGCAGGTCAACCTGGTCATCGCCTGCCTGGTGATGTGGGACCTGACCCGCTCCGACGCCAACCGCCTCAAGGGCGTCGGTATCGGCCTCGCCATGGGTATCAAGATCACGCCGGGGGCCTTCGCCGTCTACCTGCTGCTCACCGGCCGCGTCCGGGCCGCCCTGCTCTCCGGAGCGACCTTCCTGGCGACGGTGGTGCTCGGCGGGCTGGCCCTGCCCGGCGACTCGTACGGGTTCTGGACCACGTACCTGTGGGACTCCCGCAGGGTCGGCATCACCGAGCTGGTGGACAACCAGTCGCTGCGCGGAGCCCTGGCCCGGCTGTTCTCCACCAACCACCCGGGCCTGCTCGCCTCCGCGGCCGGGGCAGCCGTCGCGGTGGCCGGGCTGACGGTGGCCGTACTCGCCGCCCGGTCGGGGCGGTTCCTGCGCCGGCCCGAGGCCTGGGGCGTGGTCTGCACCGCGATCACCGCGGTGCTGGTCTCGCCGATCAGCTGGACCCACCACTGGGTCTGGTGCGTACCCCTGCTGGTGCTGCTCTGCGCCGAAGCGGCCCAGGAGGCGGCACGGTCCGTACCCGGGCGCCGCCGGCCCTGGCGGACGACCCTGGCGCTGGTGGCGGCGGTGTTCCTCTCCCACGCCCTCTGGTCCGTCCCGAAGAGGTCGGGGCTGGGCATCGAGCCGTACTGGCAACCCGTCGCCTCCGTCTACGCCTTGACGGGCCTGGCCGTGCTCGGGCTGGCGGCCGTCCGCCTGCGCCGGGCGTACCGCAGAAGCCGGCAGCTGCAGCCGGTCCTCGCCGATGCGGCACTGATCACCGCAGGCCTGCCCGCCGACCGCCCCCTGACCAAGCAGATATGACGTGACACTCCAGTCAGACCTCAGGCCCGCCCCTGCTGTGGTGATCCGCAGCCGGGTCGTGGCCGTCCTCCCGCCCGCCCGTCGCCGCACCCTTCTGCTGACGCTGCTCTGCTTCGCCGTCAGCCTCGCCATCGGCCTGCAGAAGTGGTCCGCCGTCCAGCTGGGCGGCTTCGACCTCGGCATCTTCGACCAGGGTGTGCGCGGCTACGCGCACTTCGGGCTGCCGACCTCGGCGCTGAAGAGCTTCCACCACGAGTTCCCGCCGGGCTTCTCCCTGCTGGGCGACCACTTCTCGCCGGTCCTGGCCCTGTTGGCGCCGCTGTACTGGCTCTGGGACGACCCGCGCTCCCTGATCCTCGGTCAGGCGCTGCTCTTCGCGGCCGGTGTCCCGCTGATCCGCCGGATCGCCGCACGCAGCTTCGCGGCGGCCGACGCGCGCACCACTCGTCGCGCCACCGATCTGGCCGGCCTGGTGTACGGGCTCGGCTGGCCCCTGCTGATCGCGGCCCGGGGCGGCTTCCACGAGGTCGCCTTTGCCGTGCCCCTCACACTGCTCATGCTCGAACGCGGCCAGGCGCGCCGGTACGCCACGGCGGCCGTCGCGGCGGTTCTGCTGTGCTGCACGAAGGAAGACCTCGGGCTGATGGTCGGCGCCTTCGGGCTGGTCCTCATCCTCAGGGCCCGCCGCAGCCACGACCGGCGTGGCCTCGCGTACGGCCTGGGCCTGCTGCTCGGCGGTCCGCTCGCGGCGGTGGCCGCCATCCGGTGGCTGATACCCGCCATGGGCGGGCAGCCCGGCTACTACTGGAACTACGGCGAGCTCGGGCCCGACGCCGGCTCGGCCGCGGCCCACGTCCTGGGTGACCCGCTGCTGCTGGTGCAGGCGGCCTTCGGCGCACCGCTCAAGCCCCTGCTGCTGCTCTGGCTCGTCGGCACCACGCTCGCCCTGCCGCTGCGTTCGGCGACGGTGCTCTGCGCCGCGCCGCTGATCGCCGAGCGAATACTCTCCGACAACCCCAACCACTGGTCGATCGCCCGCCACTACGACGCCTTCCTCTGGCCCATCCTGCTCACCGCCGCGCTGGAGGCACTCGGCCGGCTGTACGCCGACGAGCGCACCCGCCGTACCTCGCGCCGGCTCGGCGTGGCCGTGGCGGGACTCGCGCTGGCGGCCGCCGTGCCGCTGGGGCTGGTCGGCCTGTTCACGCCGTCCCAGTGGCAGCCGAAGGCCGGCGAGGCGGCGCTGGTCCGAGCGGCCGCGCAGATCCCCGACGGCGCCTCGGTGGAGGCGGACAACCAGGCCGCGCCCCGCCTCACCGCCCGCACGGACGTCGTGCTGGTCGACGGCACCCCGCGCGGCCGCGAGTACGTCCTGACCAGGTCCGACAAGCGCTCGTTCCCCTTCGCCACCGACCGGGAGCAGGCGGCGCGGATCGACCTGCTGCTGGCCCACGGCTACCGGCAGATCTGGGCCGAGGACGGCGTGGTGCTGCTGCACCGGACCGGTACGGAACCCGTCCCGGGCGTCCACGTCCCGGGCCCGGACAGCGTGCCGGTCCAGGACGTGGTGCCCTCCGATGTGGGCCACAACCTCTTCCGGGGCTGAGACCTAGCCTGCCGCGCCCCGCTGCGCCGCCTGCGAACTGTCCGGTTTGTCCAGAGCCGTATGACGATTCGTACAAGGCGGACTGCGGGGTGCAACCGTTTGCGTGACTGGTGCATTCGCGGGGTACTGTCCCATCTTTGTTCGGTTGGTCCGCGTTGTCTCCCCACGAGGCATCTGCGGAGCAGCCGCTAGGACACCCTCCCCCGCCTAGAAGGAACCACCGCGTTGACCTCCCACAGCTCCCTCGGTGAGCGTCTGTTCAGACGGAAGCCGGTCGCCAGTCTCATCGCCGAGAGCGGGGCCGCCGACGCCCTGCCCGCCGGGGCGCCCGAGGAGGGCGGCCGCTCCGGGATCCATCTGCGCCGATCGATCGGGCTGTGGCAGCTCTCCTCGATCGGTATCGGGGCGACGGTCGGCACCGGGATCTTCTTCGTGCTGAGCAGCGCGGTGCCCGAGGCCGGCCCCGCGGTCATCCTGTCCTTCCTGATCGCCGCCGTCACGGCCGGCCTCACCGCCCTCTGTTACGCCGAGATGGCCTCCGCCATCCCGGTCTCGGGCTCCTCGTACTCGTACGCCTACGCGACCCTGGGCGAGGTCGTCGCCTTCGGGGTGGGCGTCTGCCTGCTGCTCGAGTACGGCGTCTCGGCCTCCGCGATCGCGGTGAGCTGGGGGCAGTACCTCAACAAGTTCTTCGACCTGGCCTTCGGCTTCCAGATCCCCGACTGGATGGCGGCCCCGCCCGGCGACGGCGGCTACTTCAACCTGCCGGCCGTGATCCTGGTGGCCATGGTGGTCTTCCTGCTGATCCGCGGCGTGGGCGAGTCGGCCAAGGTCAACGCGACCATGGTGGGCATCAAGATCGTCATCCTGGTGCTCTTCATCGCGATCGGCCTGACCGGCTTCCACTCCGGCAACCTCCGCGACTTCATGCCGCTGGGCTTCGGCGGCGTGCAGGTGGCCGCGTCCAGCATCTTCTTCTCGTTCATCGGCCTGGACGCCGTGTCCACCGCCGGCGAGGAGGTCAAGAACCCGCGCCGCACCCTGCCGCTGGCGATCATCATCTCGCTGGTCGTGGTGACCCTGCTGTACGTCGGCGTCGCGCTCGCCGCGATCGGCGCCCAGCACTGGCAGCTGTTCGACGGCCAGGAGGCCGGGCTCGCCCAGATCCTCCAGGACATCACCGGTCAGACCTGGCCGGCCATGCTGTTCGCGATCGGCGCCATCATCTCGATCTTCAGCGTCACCCTGGTCGTGATCTACGGCCAGACCCGGATCCTGTACTCGATGGGCCGCGACGGCATGCTGCCCAAGAAGTTCGCCGAGGTCTCGCCGCGTACCGGCACGCCGGTCTGGAACACCGTGGTGGTCGGCATCGCCGTGGCCGTCCTGGCCGCCTTCGTGCCGCTGGACATCCTGACCGACCTGACCAGCCTGGGCACCCTGGTCGCCTTCTCGGTCGTCTCGGTCGGCGTGATCATCCTGCGCCGCACCCAGCCGGACCTGCCGCGCGGCTTCAAGGTGCCCGGCTACCCGGTCGTCCCGCTGCTCAGCGTCGGCTTCTGCGCCTACCTGATCTACGGGCTGCACCCGCTGACCTACCTGTTCTTCGGGATCGCGCTCGCCCTGGCCGCCGCCGTCTACTTCGGCTACAGCATCAAGCACTCCCGGCTGAACCAGCCCGAGCCCGAGCTCGCGAAGGTCGCCTGACCCCTGCCGTGCGGGCTGCCGAGGATGTTCTTGGCAGCCCGCACGCAAGAGCTGCACACAACAAGCGCTCTGCCTCCCACGACAGCACACATATGACGCCCTAACCTTCCACCATGGTGAGCACCCGTACGTCCGACGTCCCGGAGCGGGCGGGAAGCACCCGTTTCGACGTGTGGGAGCCCGGACGCGGCTCCTGGTGGTGGTTCCTCCGGTACCGCCCCGGCCGTGCCGGCCGCCTGCTCGGGCGAAGATCCGTGCCGGCGCTCGGCTGCGCCGTCGCGGCCGGCTGGGCGGAGGCCTTCCCGCTCGTCTCCGACATCCCCAACCAGGTCTTCTGGGGCACCACCGCCGCCCCCGCGTACGCCCTGGCGGGCCTGTTCTGCCTGACCCTGCCGCGCCGGATCGCCTACCGGGCGGCCGCCGCCGTGGCCCTGCTCGGCGCCGTCCTGGTCCCGCTGGTGGTCCTGGCCCTGCGCGGCCTGCACCAGTCCGAGGTGATGGTGGTCGAACGCTCGGCCCACCTGCTGCTGCACACCGGAACGCCGTACCTGCCCGACCCGGTCGTGGTCACCGACTACAACCCGTACCTGCCCGCGATGACGCTCTTCGGCCTTCCGCGGGCGGCGCTGGGCAGCTCGAACCCGGTCGCCCTGGTGGCCGGCGACGCCCGGATCTGGTTCGCGCTGACCTTCCTGAGCTGTCTGCTGGTCTGCTGGCGACTGCTGCGCCCGAGCGGGGAGGGGTCCGCCCTGCTGTCGCTGGCGGCCCTGACCGCCTCACCGCTGATCGGCCTCACCCTGGCCGTCGGCGGGGTCGACCTGCCGCTGATCGGGGTCTGCTGTCTGGCGATGGCGCTGGCCGCCCGGGGCCGGGCCGTCCCGGCAGGGCTGGTCCTCGCCCTCGCCTGCACCCTTAAGTGGACGGCCTGGCCGGCCCTGCCGGTGGCCGTCCTGCTGCTCTGGCGGCTGTACGGGCGGCGCCCGGCCGCCCGCGCCACCCTCACCGCCGTCGCGGTGAGCACCGCCGTGATCCTGCCGTTCGTCCTGACCCAGGCCCAGGCCCTGCGCGAGCAGGTGGTCCGCTTCCCGCTCGGCCTGACGGCCGTGCACACCCCGGCGGGCAGCCCGCTGCCCGGCAAGATACTGGCCGGCTTCGGCCCGATCGGCCACACCATCTCGCTGACCCTGCTCTGTCTGGGGGGCCTGGCCGTCGCCCTCTGGCTGCTGGCCTACCCGCCGACCTCGGCGGTCGCCGCCTGCGACCTGCTGGCCGCCGGGCTCACCGTGGCCTTCATGCTCGCCCCGGCGGGCCGCTTCGGGTACCTCGCACTGCCGACCGTCCTGGTCCTCTGGCCCCGCCTCGCCGCGGGCGCCCTCCCGTTCCACCGCCGGCCACCCCGCTCACCGCGGCCACCGGTCACCACCCTGACGGGGATACAGCTCTAGCTTTTGGGCATGCGGCCGGCCATGCACTGTCCAGGGGCGCGGGGAACTGCGCGAGATCGGAAGGCGACGACCTGTGCCCTACCGCTTCGCGCAGTTCCCCGCGCCCCTGGGGTTGCCGTACCTGCGTGGCCTGACACCGGCTCAGCCGTCCGGTACGGGACGATGGCCCGGACGGACAGGTGCGGGTGGCGTGGGAGTCGTGGCATGGGTGAGCAGCAGGGTTCGGGGACCAACCGGCGGCGGTTTCTCGGGCTGGCGGTCGGTACGGCGGCCGCGCTGAGCGCGTGCGGCCCGGGCGGGGGCCGCCCGGCCGGCCCGGCGGCCGCCGAGCTCGGCACCCAGCCTTCCGCCGTCACCCCGAGACCGAGCCCGTCCGCCACCCAGGCCGAGAACGAGCGCCCGGGCAACGCCGACTGGGGCGTCTCGGCCGCAGGCCCGCAGCAGGCCGTCGAGGGCTTCGCCGACCGGGTGAGCGTGCTCCCCGGCGAGCAGTTCGGCCTGCACGTCTCCACCACCGCACCCGGCTTCACCGTCTCGGCGTACCGGATGGGCTGGTACGGCGGCGCCCGGGCCCGCCTGGTCTGGCGCTCGGAGCGGGTGCCCGGCAGCAGGCAGCCGGACGCCACCGTCGACCAGCGCACCCGGACGGTGCGCACCGGCTGGGCGCGGACCACCACCGTCGACACCAAGGGCTGGCCCGAGGGCAGCTACCTGCTGCGCCTGGACGCCGAGGGCGGGGCAGGCCAGCGGTTCGTTCCGATCACCGTCCGCTCCCGCTCCACCACCGGGAAGACCGTGATCGTGAACGCCGTGGCCACCTGGCAGGCCTACAACGAGTGGGGCGGTTACAACCTGTACAACGGCCCGACCGGCGGCCTGGCGACCCGCTCGCTGGAGGTCACCTTCGACCGCCCGTACAAGTACGACGACGGCGCCGGGCTCTTCCTGGTGTACGAGGCCCCGCTGATCGCCCTGGCCGAGCGGCTCGGCATCCCGCTCGCGTACACCACCGGCGTGGACCTCGCCCGCGAGCCCGAGCTGTTGCACGGCGCGGCGGCCGTGGTCTCGCTGGGCCACGACGAGTACTGGTCCCCCGAGCAGCGGCAGCACGTCACCGCCGCCCGGGACGCCGGGACCAACGTGGCGATCCTGGGGGCCAACTGCTGCTACCGCCGGGTCCGCTTCGAGCCGTCCGAGCTGGGCCCCGACCGCACCGTGGTCTGCTACAAGGGCGCGTACGCGGACGACCCCGGCTACCGCGCCGGCAAGCCCGCCACCACCGACTTCCGCGCCCAGCCCGGCGCCGATCCGGAGAGCTCGCTGCTCGGGGTGATCTACGACGGGTACCCGGTGGACGCCCCGTACGTGGTTACCAACCCCGGCCACTGGCTCTTCGCCGGTACGGGGGTGAAGAGCGGCGACAGCTTCCCGCACCTGGTCGGCGTGGAGTACGACCGGGTGATCACGAGCTTTCCGACGCCCCGGCCGATCGAGATCCTGGCGCACTCCCCGGTGGTCTGCGAGGGCCGGCACAGCTTCGCCGACTCGGCGTACTACACCACGCCCGGCGGTGCCGGGGTCTTCGCGAGTGGCACCATGCGCTGGGTCGAGGCGCTGGACGCCCACGGCCCGGGCGGCTCCAAGGCCGACCACGGGATGGACGCCAGGGCCGGGGAGCTCACCCGGAAGGTCACCGAGAACCTGCTCAGGGCCTTTGCCGCCGGGCCGGCGGCGAAGGCCCACCCCGCCAATGACAACCTGCCCGCCAACGGCTAGCCGCGGTTGCCGGCCTGCAGCACCAGCGCCGCCGCAGGACCGGCCGCGTCTGCACCATGGCCACCGCCGCCGACCTCCACGGCGACGGCCAGATTCCCGCGGAAGGAGGTGAACCAGCTGTTGTCGTTCTGACCGTTGACCTGCGCGGTGCCGGTCTTGGCCCCGGCGTCACCCGGAATGCCGTCGATCTTGGCGGCGGTGCCGCTGGTGACGGTCTGGCGCATCATCTGGCGCAGCGCCTGCAGGGTGCCCGAGGAGAGCTTCCGCTCGGCGGACATCTGCTCCGAGCCGGGGATCAGGATCGGCTGGTGGAAGGTCCCGTTCTGCACGGTGGCGGCGACGGAGGCCATCGACAGCGAGCTCATCGTGATGCTGCCCTGGCCGATGAACTGGGCGGCCCGCTGGTTGGGGTTGGCGGGGGCGGGCACCTTCGCGGGAGCCAGCACCAGGCCGGTCTTCCAGGCCGGGCCGAGGCCGAAGACCTGCTTCGCCGTGTCCTCCAGCTCGCTGCCCTTGAGGTTGGCCATCCCGGCCCTGATGAAGGCGGTGTTGCAGGACTGGGCGAAGTCCTTCGTCATGCTCCAGTCCTCGTGGCCGCCGTCGAAGTCGTTCTTGAAGTGCTGGCCCATCACCGTGAGGTCATCAGGGCAGGACATCGCGGCGTCCGCGCTGACGCCGGCCTCCAGCAGCGCGGCGGCTGTGAGCACCTTCATGGTCGAACCGGGGGCGGTGGCGCCCAGGAAGGCGCGGTTCTGGCCGGTGGTCGGCGCGTTGGCGATGGCCAGGATGTTGCCGGTGCTGGGCTCGATGGCGACCAGTGAGGCGGGCCGGCTGCCGCCCGCGGAGGCCTGCTGCACCGCCTTCTCGGCCTGGGCCTGCAGCCCGGCGTCCAGGGTCAGCTTGAGGGACTGCCCGGCCTTGGGGTCCTTGATCGTGAACAGCTGCTCGGCAGGCTTCGCCCCGGCGTCGTCGCTGATCACCACGCCGGTCCCGGCGTCGCCCGGGTTGCCGGCGGCCTTCTCCTTGAGGGAGGTGAGCAGCGGGGTCAGCGAGGGGAAGTTCAGCGGCTTGCTGTTGCGGTCCAGCACCGTGCCGGACGCGGCGTAGACGGGCTTCACCGAGATGGTCTCGCCGGCGTCCAGCTTCGGGTGGATCACGCTCGGCGCCCAGTGCACGGCGGCCTTGCCGTCGCTCATCTTCACCAGGCCGAGCAGGCCGTCGTACGTCCAGGGGTTCCCGGTCTCGGCGAACTCGACCTTCGCCTTGAAGGTGAGCGACACCTGGTTGGCGGCGGACGCGGTGCCCGGCCCACCGGCGGCCAGGGAGATCGCGCTCGGCTTGACCTTGTCCTTGAAACCCGTGAGCGCCAGGAGGGCCGCGTCCGGCTTGTCGGTCTGCGCGGAGGCACCCGACAGATCGCCCTTGGCCCAGGCGTCCAGGAAGGCCTTGGCCCCGGCCGCCGCCTGGTCCGCGGTGGGCGCCTCGGCCACCACCGTCCGCGGCTTGGGCGGTCCGGACTTCGACTCGGAGCCCCCGGTCAGTGCGGTGGCGATGTTGTACGCCCCGTACCCCCCGACCGCGAGCATGCCGGTACAGACGGTGGCGATGCCTATTTTCACGCCCTTGTTCATGGTGCCGTTCCCCCCCATGGGTAATGCGATGGCCGACCCGGTCACCCCGGGCCGCGAGCGTCAGATCCAACTGGTGAACCACATCCGGGCCCGCCAGTCGTCCATCGGAATCGTCTCTCCCGTATACAGCGGGTAGAAGTACAGAAAGTTCCACATGACAGCCAGAATCAGCAGCCCGGCTCCTGTGGCGCCGATCACACGCCGGTCCCGCGAGGCGTTCGCCGGGCCGATCAGGGCCCCGATCATCATGGTCACGGCGAGCACCAGGAACGGGACGAAGGCCACCGCGTAGAACAGGAAGATCGTCCGCTGCTGGTACATGAACCACGGCAGGTACCCGGCCGCCAGGCCGCACAGGATCGCCCCTGCTCGCCAGTCCCGGCGCAGCGCCCAGCGGTACAGGCAGTACAGCAGCGCCACGACGCCCGCCCACCACAGCAGCGGCGTGCCGATCCCGAGCACCTCGCGGGCGCACTCGCTCGCCCGGCAGCCGGGCTGGCCGGACTTCGGCGACTCGTAGAAGTACGACACCGGCCGGCCCAGCACCAGCCAGCTCCACGGGTTCGACTGGTAGGTGTGCGGGCTGGTCAGGTGGGTGTGGAAGTCGTACATCGTGGCGTGGTAGTGCCAGAGGCTGCGCAGCGCGTCCGGCACCCAGGTCATGTCCACCTGGAACGGCATCTTGATGCCCTGGACGTACTCCGGGGACAGCCCCGCCCGGTGCACCGCCCAGTCGCGGCCGTAGCCGCCCTGGCCGGGGACGCTGCTGCTGAGGAACCAGCCCGTCCAGGAGGCCAGGTACACCGAGGCGGCCACCAGCGGCATCACCAGCAGGGCCAGGGACGCGTCCCAGATCCCGAAGGCCAGCCAGCGCCTCGCCCCCGCCAGCCGCCGTGCGCTCGCGTCCCAGAGGGCACCGAGCAGCCAGAAGGCCGCCAGCATGTACAGGCCGCTCCACTTGGTCGCGCAGGTCAGCCCGATGCAGACCGCCGCAGCCAGCCGGTACGGGCGCCAGCCGAGGAAGAGCCACTCCCCGCCCGGCTCCGTCTCCAGCCGGCGGGCGATCAGGCCGCGCGTGCGGTCGCGGTCCAGTAGCAGGAAGCCGAAGGCGGCCAGGCACCAGAACATCACCACCAGGTCGAGCAGCGCCGCCCGGCTCATCACGAAGTGCAGGCCGTCCACCGACAGCAGCAGCCCGGCCACACAGCCGAGCAGGGTGGAGCGGAACAGCCGCCGCCCGATCCGGGCGATCATCAGGATCGACAGCGTGCCGAGCACCGCCATCATGAACCGCCACCCGAACGGGTTCATCCCGTACAGCTGCTCGCCCAGCCCGATCAGCCACTTCCCGACCGGCGGGTGGACGATGTACGACGGGTCGGTCCGGAACGGGATGGACTGGTCGGGGGCCATGATCTTCGCGTTGGCGTCGTCCGGCCAGGCGATCTCGTAGCCGCCGTGCCAGAGCGCGTAGGCGTCCTTGGCGTAGTACGTCTCGTCGAAGATCAGTGCGCTCGGCTCGCCGAGGTTGCTGAAGCGCAGTACCCCGCCGAAGAGCGCCACAGCGAGCGGCCCGAGCCAGCCCGACCAGCGGCAGAGCCAGGACCAGAGCGCGGCCGGGAGCACGATGCCCCACCCGGCGAGCAGCGGTGACGGTTCCACCCGGCGCGGCGTCACCCCGGGGCCGTCCGGCATGGGGGGCATCAGCTGCTCGGCCAGGTCCGGCCGCTCGGGCGCCCGGTAGCCGTACCTGGCCAGGCCGCGCTGCCAGGCGGAGCGCACCGGCCCGGCCTCGCGCGGCGCCGGTACGACGGACTCCGCCGTCGGCCCGTCGGCCGTGCCCACGCTCAGCAGACCCACGCCACCCTGCTCGGTGTGGTCCACGCCAGTAGGCGTCTCAGGTGCCATGTCGCCGCTCACCCGCCACATCGTAGGGGCGGCTCATGAGCGGGCAATGCTCTCCTCGCAAGCTGCCCGGTTCGTCACCATTGCCCAGGCACCCCCGCGCTTCTTCCGGTCGCCTCCGGGGGCTCTGACCCGGCGCCGGCGCTCCTCGCTCCGGCGCTCCCTCCTTCGTCGGTCTCTTGTCGCTCGTCACTTTCGGCACCGGCGCCCCCTGCGGCTCTTGCTTGCTGCGAGGATGGGCCCGTGACAGGTGTACTCGTACTCGCAGGGACCCCCATCGGCGACGTCTCGGACGCCCCGCCCCGGCTGCTCACCGAACTGGCCTCGGCGGACGTGATCGCGGCCGAGGACACCCGGCGGCTGCGCCGCCTCACCCAGGCGCTCGGAGTGACCCCGGTGGGCCGGGTGGTCTCCTACTTCGAGGGCAACGAGGTGGCCCGCACCCCGGAGCTGATCGAAGCGCTGCTCGGCGGGGCGCGCGTGCTGCTGGTGACCGACGCCGGGATGCCCTCGGTCTCCGACCCCGGCTACCGGCTGGTGGACGCGGCCGTCGCGGCCGACATCAAGGTCACCGCCGTGCCCGGCCCCTCCGCCGTGCTCACCGCACTGGCCCTCTCCGGGCTGCCGGTGGACCGCTTCACCTTCGAGGGCTTCCTGCCGCGCAAGACCGGTGACCGCGCCCGCCAGCTCGCCGAGGTCGCCGCCGAGCCCCGCACCATGGTCTTCTTCGAGGCCCCGCACCGGATCGCCGAGGCCCTCGCCGCGATGGCCGAGGCCTTCGGCCCCGAGCGCCCCGCCGCCGTCTGCCGCGAACTGACCAAGACGTACGAGGAGGTCAAGCGCGGCCCGCTCGGTGAGCTCGCCGCGTGGGCGGCCGGCGGCGTCAAGGGCGAGATCACCGTCGTCGTCGCGGGCGCCCCGCCGGCCGCTCCGCAGTCGCTGACCCCCGAGGAGCTGGCCCGCCGGGTCGCCGTCCGCGAGGAGGCGGGGGAGCGCCGCAAGGAGGCCATCGCGGCCGTCGCGGCGGAGCTGGGGCTGCCCAAGCGGGAGGTCTTCGATGCGGTCGTGGCGGCGAAGACCCGCAGTTGAGCGTGGGTGCCGGTGAGGTGGGAGACGCGTACCGTGGAGAGGAGCACTCCCTAAACGCCGGTTGAGCTGAAGCTTTGGCCCCGACTTCGTACAGGCATCCCCAATTCGCCGCCAAGTCTTGGCAAGCCGGGTGGCGGAGTGCAGCTCCTGGGCATTCCCTGGGATGGAAAGACCCGAGCCGGGCGACCGTCCGGCGGGCGCTGGGAGACGGCTATGAGCGAGACGATCGGTAGCCCTCTGAGTGGCAATGCAGTGCGCGACACCGCGCCGAGCGGCCTCGGACTGACCACCCGGCCGCAGGCCCCCGTGGAGACCGTCCGGGAGGCGTACTCCTTCGCCTGCCTGAGCTGCGGCTACGGGTGGGAGCAGGCGTACGACATCGAGCACCGCATGGCCCGGGACGGACACATGGTGATCGAGTACTACGCCAACGGTGTCCGAGTGCCCTCACCGCTGCTCAAGCCGACCTGCCCTGGTTGCGGCGGACACACCGTGCGGATCATGCGCGAGGGCCGCGTGGCCACCGCCGAGAGCTCGTCGGTCCCGGCGCCGGGCTTCGCGCCCCACGCCGAACCCGCCACGCCCGAGCAGCCCAGGCCGCAGGCCCGCACCGAGCACCGCTCGGTCAGGTCCTGGCTGCAGTCCAAGCTCGGCAAGAGCGCCTGAGCCCGAGCGCGGGAACCACCCCCGAAGTAATGGGTCGAGGGTGGTTCCTTCGCGCGGCTAAGATTTCTGACCATGGCGGCCACTGCAGACCACAGCACCACCGGGGCTTCGAACTCGGCGTACTACGTCACCACCCCGATCTACTACGTGAACGATCGCCCGCACCTGGGCCACGCGTACACGACCGTCGCGGGCGACGTGCTCACGCGCTGGCACCGCCAGCGCGGCGAGAAGGTGTGGTACCTCACCGGTACGGACGAGCACGGCCAGAAGATCCTGCGGACGGCCGAGGCCAACGGCGTCACCCCGCAGGAGTGGTGCGACAAGCTGGTCGAGGAGGCCTGGAAGCCGCTCTGGCAGCACCTGGGCATCGCCAACGACGACTTCATCCGGACGACCCAGCCGCGGCACACCGCCCGCGTGCAGGAGTTCGTCCAGGACCTGCACGACAAGGGCGAGATCTACAAGGGCGGCTACTCCGGCCCGTACTGCGTCGGCTGCGAGGAGTACAAGCTCCCGAACGAGCTGCTCCCCGGTGCGACGGACGACGAGAAGCTCTGCCCGATCCACAAGAAGCCGGTCGAGTGGCTGGAGGAGGAGAACTACTTCTTCCGTCTCTCCGCGTACGGCCCGAAGCTGCTCGAGTTCTACGCCGCCAACCCCGACTTCATCGCGCCCGCCTCGGCGCGCAACGAGGTGCTGCGCTTCGTCGAGCAGGGCCTGCAGGACCTCTCGATCTCCCGCTCCACCTTCAACTGGGGTGTGCCGCTGCCCTGGGACGAGAAGCACGTCCTCTACGTGTGGGTGGACGCACTGCAGAACTACATCACCGCCGCCGGGTACGGCGCGGACCCGGAGCGCTTCGCCGAGCTGTGGCCGGCCTCGGTGCACCTGGTCGGCAAGGACATCCTGCGGTTCCACGCGGTGATCTGGCCGGCGATGCTGATGGCCGCCGGGCTGCCGTTGCCCAAGCGCGTGGTCGCCAACGGCTGGCTGATGGTCGGCGGCGAGAAGATGAGCAAGTCCAACCTGACCGGCATCGCGCCGCAGGACCTCACCTCGCACTTCGGCGTGGACGCCTACCGCTACTACTTCCTGCGGGCGATCCCGTTCGGCACCGACGGTTCCTTCTCCTGGGAGGACTTCGGCGCCCGGTACACCTCCGAGCTGGCCAACGACTTCGGCAACCTCGCCTCGCGCGTCGCCGCCATGGTCGGCAAGTACTTCGAGGGCTCGCTGCCGGCCGCCACCGCCGCCGGTGACGCCGAGCAGGCCGTCGCCGACGGTCTGGTGACCGCGGTCCGGGTGGCCGACCGGAAGATCGGTGAGGACCTGGACTTCGCCGGCGGCATCGCGGCGATCTTCGAGTTCATCAAGCAGGTCAACGGCTACCTCACCGAGCAGGAGCCGTGGAAGGTCGCCAAGGACGAGTCGGCCGAGGGCCAGGCGCGCCTCGCGACCATCCTCTACACCGCCGCCGAGGCGCTGCGGGCGACGGCCGTGCTGCTCAACCCGGTGATGCCGACGGCCGCCCAGAAGCTGTGGGACTCGCTGGGTGCGGAGGCGGGCCTGGGTTCGCTCGCCGACCAGACCATCGCCGCCGTCGCCGACTGGGGCCGCCTGCCGGTGGGCTCCACCGTCACCAAGGGCGACATCCTGTTCCCGCGCCTCGAAGAGAAGCCGACCGCCTGATGGCCTCCCCCGACGACCGGTCGACCCCACCGCCGCTGCCCGCCCCGCTGGCGGTGGCGGTGGCCGACTCGCACACCCACCTGGACATGCAGTCCGGCACCCCGGCCGCGAGCCTCGCCAAGGCCGCGTCGGTCGGCGTGACGGCGGTCGTCCAGGTGGGCTGCGACGTGCCCGGCTCGCGCTGGGCCGCCTCGCTGGCGGCCGAGTTCGACGCCGTGCACGCGGCCGTCGCCCTGCACCCCAACGAGGCGCCCCGCCTCGTCCTGGGTGACCCCGACGGCTGGTCGGGCAGGAAGCGCACGCCCGGCGGCCACCAGGCGCTGGACGCCGCGCTCGCCGAGATAGACGCGCTCGCCGCCCTGCCGCAGGTGAAGGCCGTCGGCGAGACCGGGCTCGACTATTTCCGCACCGGGCCCGAGGGCGTGGACATCCAGAAGGAGTCCTTCCGCCGCCACATCGAGATCGCCAAGCGCCACGGCAAGGCGCTGGTGATCCACGACCGGGACGCCCACCAGGACGTCATCGAGTTGCTGCTGGCGGAGGGCGCCCCCGAGCGCACGGTCTTCCACTGCTACTCCGGCGATGCCGAGATGGCCAAGATCTGCGCCGAGCACGGCTGGTACCTCTCCTTCGCCGGGCCGGTCACCTTCAAGGCCAACCAGCCGCTGCGCGACGCCCTCACCGTCACCCCGCTCGACCGGGTGCTGATCGAGACCGACGCCCCCTTCCTCACCCCGCACCCGTACCGGGGCCGCCCCAACGCCCCGTACCTGATCCCGGTCACGCTGCGGTCGATGGCGGAGACCCTCGGGCTGCACGAGGACGAGCTCGCCACGGCGATCGCCGCCAACACGGCGCGCGCCTTCGGGTACTGAGGCGCACGTATCCTTGCGGGGTGAGCAGCACCGATCCCACCCCTGACAGCCACCTCCTGGGCGCCTCCGACATCCGGGAGCTGGCCGCCACGCTGGGCGTGAAGCCGACCAAGCAGCGCGGGCAGAACTTCGTCATCGACGGCAACACGGTCCGGCGCATCGTCCGGGCCGCCGAGGTGACCGGCGAGGACGCGGTGGTCGAGGTCGGCCCCGGGCTCGGCTCGCTCACCCTCGCGCTGCTGGAGGTCGCGGCGCACGTGACGGCGGTGGAGATCGACCCGCTGCTCGCGCAGCACCTCCCCACCACCATCGCCGCCCGGATGCCCGGGCGCGCCAAGGACTTCGACCTCGTCCTCAGCGATGCCATGGAGGTCACCGAACTCCCCGGCCCGCCGCCCACCGCGCTGGTCGCCAACCTCCCCTACAACGTCGCCGTCCCCGTGCTGCTGCACATGCTGGCGACCTTCCCCAGCATCGAGCGCACGCTGGTGATGGTGCAGAGCGAGGTCGCCGACCGGCTCGCGGCCAAGCCCGGCAACAAGGTCTACGGGGTGCCCTCGGTCAAGGCCAACTGGTACGCGGACGTGAAGCGCTCCGGGGCCATCGGCCGGAACGTCTTCTGGCCCGCGCCCAACGTCGACTCCGGTCTGGTCTCGCTGGTGCGCCGGCAGCCGCCCGCGACCTCGGCCACCCGCCAGGAGGTCTTCGCGGTCGTGGACGCCGCCTTCGCCCAGCGCCGCAAGACCCTGCGGGCCGCGCTGGCCGGCTGGGCGGGCTCCCCGGCCGCCGCCGAGCAGGCGCTGGCCGCCGCCGGCATCGACCACAAGCTGCGCGGCGAGATGCTGACGGTGGAACAGTTCGCCGCCATCGCCGAGCACAAGCCGAAGGTACCGGTCCTGTGATCACTGTTCGGGTCCCCGCCAAGGTCAACGTCCAGCTCGGCGTCGGCGGACTGCGCGCCGACGGCTTCCACGACCTGGCCAACGTCTTCTTCGCGGTCGCCCTCGGCGACGAGGTGACCGCCACCCCGGGCGAGGGCGTCACCCTCTCCTGCACGGGCCCGGACGCGGCGAGCGTCCCGCTGGACGACACCAACCTCGCCGCCCGCGCGGCCCGCCTGCTCGCCGCCCACCACGGCATCGAGCCGGGCGTCCACCTGCACATCGCCAAGTCCATCCCGGTGGCCGGCGGCATGGCGGGCGGCAGCGCCGACGGGGCCGCCGCCCTGGTCGCCTGCGACGCCCTCTGGGGCCTGAACACGCCCATGGACGTCCTCCTCGACCTCGCCGCCGAGCTCGGTTCCGACGTCCCCTTCGCCCTGATCGGCGGCGTCGCGCTGGGCCGGGGCCGGGGCGAGATCCTGGAGCCGCTGCCCGTCACCGGCACCTTCCACTGGGTCTTCGCCGTCGCCGACGGCGGCCTCTCCACCCCGGCCGTCTTCCGCGAGTGCGACCGCCTCCGCGACGAGGCCTTTGTCGGCTCTGCCGACCAGGGGGCGGGGTCGGGCTCCGCCGCCACCGAGGTCCCCACCCCGGACGCCGACGCCGCCCTGCTCGCCGCCCTCGCCGACGGTGACCCGGCCGCCCTCGCGGCTGCTCTCACCAACGACCTCCAGCCCGCCGCCCTCTCCCTGCGCCCGGCCCTCGCCGACACCCTCCGCGCGGGCACCGACGCCGGTGCCATCGGCGCGCTGGTCTCCGGCTCCGGCCCCACCTGCGCCTTCCTCGCCAAGGACGCCGAAGCGGCGGCCGCCATCGCCAAGGCCCTCACCGGCTCCGGCACCTGCCGCACTGCCCATGCAACGTACGGCCCCGTCCCCGGCGCACAGGTTCAGCCCGGCGTTTGACCGGCCGCCCTGGCCCCGCGGGCCGAGGCGCTCACCGGACCGACGACGCCCGGGGGGTGTCCGCGTCCAGAGCACCGGCCTGCCGGGATGCGAGACCGGCCCCGGCCAGCTCGCCACCTGGGGCCGCGCGCTCACCGACCGGGTCGACGCCTTCGGCTTCAACCGGAACCGGGAGGGCCGGTCCAGCAAGACCATCACCTTCGACTGGTCCGGGCCGGACCGAGACGGCGAACTCGCGGGCCGACCACTCCCACTACTCTTGGGAAGATCGGGGCATTCCCCGACGTCATCCGATCCCAGGAGCGCAGCAGCAGTGGCCGTCAATCTTGCCACCATCGAGTCCGTCACGAAGGTCTACGGCACTCGTGCCCTGCTCGACGGGGTCAGCCTCGGGGTCAGCGAGGGCGACCGGATCGGGGTTGTCGGGCGCAACGGCGACGGCAAGACCACGCTGATCCGGATGCTCGCCAAGCTGGAGGAGCCGGACACCGGGCGGATCACCCACTCCGGCGGCCTGCAGATGGCCGTGCTCACCCAGCACGACTCGCTCGACCCGAAGGCCACCATCCGCCACGAGGTGATCGCCGACCGGGCGGACCACGAGTGGCTCGGCGACTCCCGGATCCGGGACATCATCCAGGGCCTCTTCGGCGGTCTCGACCTGCCGGGCTTCGACCAGGGCCTGGACACCGTGATCGGCCCGCTCTCCGGTGGCGAGCGCCGCCGGATCGCCCTGGCCAAGCTGCTGCTCGGCGAGCCCGACCTGATCGTCCTGGACGAGCCCACCAACCACCTCGACGTCGAGGGCATCGCCTGGCTCGCCCAGCACCTGCAGAACCGCCGCTCCGCCCTCGTCTGCGTGACCCACGACCGCTGGTTCCTGGACCAGGTCTGCAGCCGGATGTGGGACGTCCAGCGCGGCGAGGTCCACGAGTACGAGGGCGGCTACTCCGACTACGTCTTCGCCCGCGCCGAGCGCTCGCGGATCGAGGCCACCGAGGAGACCAAGCGGCAGAACCTGGCCCGCAAGGAGCTCGCCTGGCTGCGCCGCGGCGCCCCCGCCCGTACCTCGAAGCCGCGGTACCGGATCGAGGCCGCCAACGCGCTGATCGCCGACGTCCCGGAGCCGCGCGACAAGAGCGAGCTGATGAAGTTCGCCAACGCACGCCTGGGCCGTACCGTCTTCGAGCTCGAGGACGTCACGATCAAGGCCGGGCCCAAGCTGCTCCTGGAGCACCTCACCTTCAACCTCGGCCCCGGTGACCGGATCGGCCTGCTCGGCGTCAACGGCGCCGGCAAGACCTCGCTGCTGCGGGCCATGCAGGCCGCGTTCGCAACCGAGGGCGACGTGCAGCCCGCGTCCGGTGTGATCAAGGTCGGCAAGACCGTCCGGCTGGCGTACCTCTCGCAGGAGATCGCGGAGCTCGACCCGGCGACCCGGGTGCTGCAGGCGGTCGAGCAGATCCGTGGCCGGGTCGACCTCGGCAAGGGCCGGGAGATGAGTGCCGGTCAGCTCTGCGAGCAGTTCGGCTTCGGCAAGGACAAGCAGTGGACGCCGGTCGGCGACCTCTCCGGTGGCGAGCGCCGCCGGCTGCAGCTGCTGCGCCTGCTGATGGACGAGCCGAACGTGCTGTTCCTCGACGAGCCCACCAACGACCTCGACATCGAGACCCTCAACCAGCTGGAGGACCTGCTCGACGGCTGGCCGGGCTCGATGGTCGTGATCAGCCACGACCGGTTCTTCATCGAGCGGACCACGGACACCGTGCACGCCCTGCTCGGCGACAAGCGCCTGCGGATGCTGCCGAACGGCGTGGACGAGTACCTGGAGCGCCGGGCCAGGATCGCCGAGGCGGCGGTGCCCGCGCTGGCCGCGCCGGCTGCGGCCAAGCCCGCCGGTGACACCCGGCTGGCGAAGAAGGAGATGCAGAAGCTGGAGCGGCAGATCGCCAAGCTGGACCAGCAGGAGTCCAAGCTGCACACCCAGCTCGCCGAGCACGCCGCCGACTTCTCCAAGGTCGCGGAGCTGGACGCCCAGCTGCGCAAGGTCAAGGAGGAGAAGGAGGAGCTGGAGCTCGGCTGGATGGAGCTCGCCGAGCAGGTCGAGCAGGGCTGACGCAACTGCGTAGCCCTAGGGACTCGCCCTCAGCAGGATCTCGAGTTCGTGTGCCGCACGGGCCAGTGCGCTGAGCGCCGGGTCGTGCGGGCCGGCCGGGCGTGCGGCGAGGCCGGTGGGCGGGCGGTGTGCCCGGGCGGCCCCGGTGAGGTGGTCGAGTGCGGCGAACACCCGTGCCGCTTCGGCGGGTTCGGGTTCGCGGCCGCCGTAGCGGATCTGCGCGGCGTACGCGGCGACCGCGCCGCTCAGCCGCTCCAGCGCCGCGGTCGCCGGCAGCCACTGCTCGGCGAGGCGCCCGGCGGGCGGCGGTTCGGTGAGCCCGTGCTGCACCTCCTGGCGGGCGTCGGCCAGCGCCCGGTACGCCGTCCGCCGCAGCCAGACCTCGGCGACCGGCGCCCGGCGCTCCTCGACCACCGAGGCCAGGTACTCGCGCAGCGCGGTGGTGGCGGCCGCGATCCGCGGCTCGATCCGGTGCGGGGGCCGCTCGGGCCAGAGCACGTAGCCGAAGACCAGCACGATCACGCTGGCCAGCGTGGTGTCCAGGACGCGCGGCCAGAACTCCGCCGCCCCGCTCCCGCCGCCGAGTTGGACCAGGACCAGCGCCATCGGGGTCATCACGGCCGTGTTCAGCCCGTAGTGCGCGGCGGCCGACCACGGCAGCAGGGCGACGCAGACCGAGGCGATCGCGGCCAGCGCCCACTGGTCGGTGGTGAGCAGGAGCAGCGCCGCCGTGACGGCCACCCCGAGCACCGTGCCGACCGAGCGGCTGACGGCCCGTAGGAAGACCGAACCGAGGTCCGGCTTGAGTACGAACGCGACCGTCATCGGCACCCAGTAGCTCCGGCTCAGCGGGAGCCCGGCGGTGACCGCCTCGGCCACCGCGATGCAGAGCGCGACCCGCAGGCCGTACCGGACGGAGCCGCCGGAGAGCAGCCGGACCCGCAGCCGCCACGGGTCGGGGGGCGGGGCCGAGGCGGTGTCGAGGACGGCCGGGCGGCCCGCGACCGTGTCGGCGGCGGCCCGCAGGGCGACGTCCAGGGCCTTGAGGGCGGGGGTGCCGGGCTCCCAGACGGGGTACTCGGGCTGGGGGCCGCCCAGCACGGCCCGGGCGAGCTCGCCGGGGAGGGCGGCGACCTCGGCAGGTACCGGCCGCCAGGCCCAGAGCAGCCCGCTGGCGGCCTCGGTCGCGGCCAGCGCCGCGTGGTAGCTCCGGCGCAACTGCCCGACGTGGGGCGGTTCCTGGCGGCCGGGGCGGAGGTGCGGGAGCAGGTCCTGCACCTGGTTGAGCCGGGCGGTCAGCAGCTGCCGCGACCTGGCGCCCTGCGGGGTGCCGAGAGTCGCGAGCATGCCGCCGAGGGCGTCGTACGCCGCCGCCAGCGCCCGGCGGCGCGGGTCCGCCTGCGGGCGGGGACGGTACGGCAGGCCGAGCAGCACCACGTACGCGGCGCCGAGCAGCATCATCGGCGGCGCGGCCCACCAGGGGTGCGGCAGTGCCATGCCGCCGCCCAGCGAGGCGGAGACCAGCAGCAGCATCCCGGCGGCCGAACCGCGCGGACCGGTCGCGCTGACGGCCCCGGAGGCGAAGGCGACGGTGGTCAGGGCCAGGCCGACGGTGAGCGGGCCGGAGCGGTGGTGCTGGAGTGCGGCGCCGATCAGCATGCCCAGGGCGGAGGCGAGCAGGGCGGAGGCGATCCGCGGGGCCCGGAGGTGGATCGGCTCGACGCGGTCGTTCATGGTCGCGTGCATCGCGCCGAGCCCGGCGAAGACGCCGAGGTCGAGGCGCCCGGTGAGCAGGCCGAGGAAGAGCGGGGTCGCCATGCCCAGGGCGGCCCGGACCATCAGGGCGCGGGGCAGCGGCGGTCTGGCCGGCCGGGCGGCGCGGGCCCACCAGGCGGGGGAGCGGCCGGGGGCTGACAAGGGATCACATGCCTTCCGTAGGCCGCGCCGCCCCGTCACGACAGCCGCGCGGCGCCCTCAGCGCCTGGGGCGGAACCGGCGGACGGTCTCGCAGCAGGAGAGGAGCACCAGCACCCCGCCGGCGACGGCCCAGCCGATCGATCCGCCCTCGCGGTGCTGGGTCACACCGAGGTCCAGCAGGAAGAGGTTGAGCGCCAGGCAGGACACCGCGAACACCTTGTCGAAGACGCCGCCGTGATCGGACGCATCCGCGTCGAACAGGTCTTCCATGCTCGCCCTTTCCTGGCCGGGAGCGCACACAATAGCGCCCTCGGCCGGGCCGCGCACCACCCCCGGCGGACGTCAGGTCGTACGCTCCCGAATCACCCGTGTGCGTGCTGTCGGCGCAGGTCAGGACGCCGCCAGTGTGGGCGGCATGACATCTGACACCTCATCGGCGGTCGCCGCGGGCCCTGGCCTGCGCCGGGTCGCGGCGGCCGCGCTGATCGGCACCACGATCGAGTTCTACGACTTCTTCATCTACGGCACCGCCGCCGCCCTGGTCTTCGGTCCGGTCTTCTTCCCCGAGCTCGGCGCCACCGGTGCCCTGCTCGCGGCCTTCTCCGTCTACGCCGTGGCCTTCCTGGCCCGGCCGCTCGGCGCGCTGCTGTTCGGCCACTTCGGCGACCGGCTGGGCCGCAAGGCGACCCTGGTGGTCTCGCTCCTGCTGATGGGCGTCTCGACGGCGGCGGTCGGGCTGCTGCCCGGGTACCGCGACTGGGGGATCTGGGCACCGCTCCTGCTGGTCCTGCTGCGGATCTGCCAGGGCGTGGGCCTCGGCGGGGAGTGGGGCGGGGCCGCGCTGCTGCTGGCCGAGCACGCCCCGCCCGAGCGGCGCGGCCGGTACGGCGCGTACCTGCAACTCGGGCCCTGCGCCGGGTTCTTCCTGGCGACCGGGGTGTTCCTGGCGCTGTCGGAGGGGCTCAGCGAGGCGGCCTTCACGGGCTGGGGCTGGCGGCTGCCGTTCCTGGCCTCGCTGGGGCTGGTCGCGGTCGGGCTCTTCGTCCGGCTGCGGATCACCGAGACGCCGGTGTTCCGCGAGGAGGCCGAACGGGCCGAGGCCCCCGCGCTGGACGTGCTGCGCGAGCACGGCCGCACGGTGCTGCTGGGCGGTGGCGCGATCATGGTCGGGTACGCGCTGTTCTACCTGACCACCACCTATGCCCTCGCCTACGCGACCGCCGGGTTGGGTGCGGCGCGCGGGTTGGTGCTGGGGCTGCTGATGGTGGGCGCCGTCGCCAAGGGGGCGGCGGCCTGGTTCACCGCGGGGCGCAGCGACCGCTGGGGCCGGCGCCGCGGGCTGCAGGCCGCCACCGTGCTGGCGACCGCGTGGGCGCTGGTGCTGTTCCCGCTGCTGGAGACGGTACGGACGCCGCTGGTGGCGCTCGCCCTGGTGGGCGCGATGGCGGTGCTGGGCTGCCTGTTCGGTCCGGTGGCGGCGTACCTGCCGGAGCTGTTCCCGACCCGGGTCCGCTACACGGGTGCGGCGCTCACGTACAACATCGGCGGGGTGGTCGGCGGGGCGACGGCGCCGCTGGTGGCCACCCGGCTGACCGGGGCGTACGGCACGGCCGAGCCGGTCGGCTGGTACCTGGCCGGGGTCGGGTTGGTGTCGCTGCTCTGTCTGTGGGCGCTGCCGGAGACCCGCGGCAGCGACCTGTCGCGGGTGCGCGAGCGCCGCGCCCGCGCGGTGGGCGCGGGCGCGGCGTACGAGGGGTGACGAGGGGTGACGAGGAGTCAGACGGCGAGCGCGGCGCGCCCGGCGACCACGACCGCGGTCTGCTTGGCGACCCGCTCGCCCAGGTGCTCGGCGGTGGCTATGTCGGACTTGTGGACACCGTCCGGGCCCGCGTCCTGGTTGGTCTGGGCGCCGGCGCCCAGGAAGACGCCGAGGCGGTTGAGGTCGTTCTCGGAGGCGGTGGAGGAGTTCCAGCCCGGGTGCAGACCGAGGCTCACCCACTGCATGCCGTGCTGGGCGGCGAGGACGGTGAAGAACTGCAGGGTGTGCAGCTTGTCGCCGCTCTTGGAGGCGGAGTTGGTGAAGCCGGCCGCGACCTTGTCCTTCCAGGCCATGGTGAACCAGCGCTTGGAGGTCGCCTCGGCGAAGGTGTGAAAGGCGCCCGAGGCGGTGCCCATGTAGGTGGGCGAGCCGAAGATGATCGCGTCGGCGGCGTCCAGCTGCTCCCACTGCTCGTCGGTGATGGTGTCCACGGCGACCTGGACGACCTCGGCGCCGGCCGCGGCGGCACCGCGGGCGACCGCCTCGGCGAGCACGGCGGTGTGGCCGTAGCCGGAGTGGAAGGCGATGGCGACGGTGGGGCGGGTGGTGGTCATGGCGGAGTGACTCCTGGGAAGAGGTGGGTGCCCGGGCTGCAGGCCCGGGCTGGCGGTCTCCAATATAGACCAAGTCTCTATTGGTTACCAGGGGGCGAATGGAGACCTGTCCCGTTACTCTGGAGTCATGACCACGCAGCAGCAGGATTCCGAGTTCGACGTCTTCGCCGCGTTCTGTCCCGGCCGGGACGTCTTCGCGGAACTCGCCGACAAGTGGTCGCTGCTGCTCCTGGCGAGCCTCTACAAGCTCGGTGAGCAGCGCTTCTCCGAGCTGCAGCGCTCGGTCGGCGGGGTGAGCCGCAAGATGCTCACCCAGTCCCTGCGCACGCTGGAGCGGGACGGGCTGGTGCTGCGCACCGTCCACCCCGAGACGCCGCCGCGGGTGGTCTACGGCCTGCTGCCGCTCGGCCGTACGCTGGCCGAGCGGGTGGTGCCCATCGGGGACTGGGTCGAGGCCAACAGCCCGGCGGTGCTGGCCGCGCGGGCGGGCTTCGACGAGGTGCACGGCGGCGGCGTGGGCGGCTGAGCCCGGGGGCCGGCCGATTTCACGTTCCGGCCGATGACCATGTAATGTCTTCCTCGTTCGACCGGTTCGCCCCTATAGCTCAGTCGGTAGAGCGTCTCCATGGTAAGGAGAAGGTCTGCGGTTCGATTCCGCATGGGGGCTCCACAGTACGAAGGCTCCCGCCGAAAGGCGGGGGCCTTCTGTGTTTCCGGATCGGACCACGCGGCGGGCCTACGCGGCCTAGCGGGCCGGGCCCGGTTTGCGCTGTGATGGTGCGTCAATGACGGCCCGCCGTGGTGGCGGGGCGTACGGGCGGGCCGGACGGGACTGGGAGGGCGCCATGGGCGTTCGGCTCGTGGTGGTCGACGACCACCGGCTGCTGGCCGAGGCACTGGCCACGGCCCTGCAGTTGCGCGGCCACCGGGTGCTCGCACTGGGCTCGCCGTCCCGCGCGATCGGCGAGCTGGTCATCGGCCGGCGGCCCGAGGTCTGTGTGCTCGGGGTGGCCGGACCGGGGGAGCCGGACGTCTTCGAACCCGTACGCCGGCTGCGGCGGGAGCGCCCCGAGATCGCCGTCGTCGTGCTCGGCCCGGTCGGCGAACCCGGCCGGGTGGCCGCCGCGTTCGCGGCCGGCGCCGCCGGGTACGTGCGCAGCGACGAGCGCATCGAGGTGGTCGAGCGGGCGATCGTCCGGGTCCGCACCGGTGAGGCGGCGGTTGCCGTCGAGGTGCTCCAGGGTGCGTTCGAGCGGCTGCTGCGGCCGCCGGTGGAGCCGGACGACGACGCCCTCCGGCTGCTGCGGGTGCTGACGCGCCGTGAGATCCAGGTGCTGGCCCGGATCGCCGAGGGCGAGGACACCGCCGCCATCGCGGCCGGGATGGGGATCGCCTCCAGCACCGCCCGTACCCACGTCCAGCGCGTCCTGATGAAGCTCGGTGCCCGCACCCGCCTCGAAGCCGCCGCCGTCGCCGCCCGAACCGGCCTCCTCGACCGGGTCCACCGGGCCTAGCGGCCCCGCCGCTGGTTGCACCGACAGGGGTATCCCAGGGGCGCGAGGACTGCGCGAGATCGGAAGGCACCGGCCTGTAGCCTCCCGCCTCGCGCAGTTCTCCCCCAGCCTTCGGCCGGGAGGTGCCCCCACGCGCCCCTGTGGTTGGCCCGCCGCCTCAGCTTTCCCGCCCCGTGGTGCTTCGGCATGCCCTTCGGTGTTGACTCATGGTGGTTTCTGTTTGATTATGTTCCCGTTAGAGGACAGGGAAGGCGGAGGCCGTGAAGAAGACCACGACCAAGCTCGCGGACGGCCGCGAGCTCATCTACTTCGACGCGGACGACTCCGCCGCCAGGGACTCCACCGACCTGCGCCCGTTGGAGCCCACCACCGCCCTGTCGGAGATCCGCCGCGACCCGGCGACCGGCGACTGGGTCACCATCGCCGCCCACCGGCAGGGCCGGATCTACCACCCCCCGGCCGACGAGTGCCCGCTCTGCCCGTCCCGGGACGGCCGGCGCAGCGAGATCCCGGCCCCGGACTACGACGTCGCGGTGTTCGAGAACCGCTTCCCCTCCCTCGCCTCCGAGGCCGCCGCCCACGTCACCGGCAGCGACGACCCCCTGCAGACCCGCGCCCCCGGCGCCGGCCGCTGCGAGGTGGTCTGCTTCACCGCCGACCACGGGGCCTCCTTCGCGGACCTCACCGAGGCCAAGGCCCGCCTGGTCCTGGAGGCCTGGACGGACCGCACCGCCGAACTCTCCGCCCTCCCCGGCGTCCAGCAGGTCTTCTGCTTCGAGAACCGCGGCGCGGAGATCGGCGTGACCCTGGCCCACCCGCACGGCCAGATCTACGCCTTCCCCTTCGTCGCCCCGCGCACCACCAAGATGATCGGCGCCGCCGAGGCCCACCGCGCACGCACCGGCCGCAACCTCTTCGAGGACCTGCTCGCCGCCGAGCTGGCCGACCCCGTCCGGGTGGTCATCGCGGGCGAACACTGGACGGCCTTCGTCCCCTACGCCGCACGCTGGCCGTACGAGGTTCACCTCTACCCCAACCGCCGGGTCGCCGACCTCACCCGCCTCACCGCCGCGGAACGCGCCGAATTCCCCCGGGTCTACCTCGAACTGCTCCGCCGCTTTGACCGTCTGTTCACAGAGGCGGGTCACAATGCCCAGGCCGCACCGACGCCGTACATCGCAGCCTGGCACCAGGCTCCGGCCCTCCGAGGGGAGGAGCTGGCGCTGCATCTGGAGCTGTTCACGATCCGTCGTACGGTAGGCAAGCTCAAGTTCCTCGCCGGGGTCGAATCCGGCATGGACGCGTTCGTCAACGATGTGTCGCCCGAGGCGGCGGCACAGCGCCTGCGGGAGGTCGCAAGATGAGTAAGTACCTGGTCACGGGTGGCGCCGGCTACGTCGGAAGTGTCGTCGCCGCACACCTGCTGGAGGCCGGCCACCAGGTCACGGTGCTCGACGACCTCTCCACCGGCTTCCGCGAGGGCGTCCCGGCCGGCGCCGAGTTCGTCCGGGGCCGCATCCAGGACGCCTCCGACGTGCTCGACGCCTCCTTCGACGGCGTCCTGCACTTCGCCGCCTCCTCCCAGGTCGGCGAGTCCGTCGCCGACCCGGAGAAGTACTGGCGCAACAACGTGGCCGGCTCCCTCGAGCTGGTCGGCGCGATGCGCAAGGCCGGCGTGCGCAAGCTGGTCTTCTCCTCCACCGCCGCCGTCTACGGCGAGCCCGAGGTGGTCCCGATCGCCGAGACCGCCCGCACCTCCCCGACCAACACGTACGGCGCCACCAAGCTGGCCGTCGACCACCTCATCACCAGCGAGGCCGTCGCCCACGGCCTGGCCGCCGTCTCGCTGCGCTACTTCAACGTGGCCGGCGCCTACGGAAAGTACGGCGAGCGCCACGACCCGGAGTCGCACCTGATCCCGCTGGTCTTCCAGGCCGCCCTCGGACAGCGCCCGCACATCGCCGTCTACGGCGACGACTACCCGACCCCCGACGGCACCTGCATCCGCGACTACATCCACGTCGCCGACCTCGCCGAGGCCCACCTGCTCGCCCTGGGCGCCGCCAAGCCCGGCGAGCACCTGATCTGCAACCTCGGCAACGGCAGCGGCTTCTCGGTCCGCGAGGTCATCGAGTCCGTCCGCCGCGTGACCGGCCGTGAGATCCCCGTCGTCACCGCCGAGCGTCGCCCCGGCGACCCCGCCGTCCTGGTCGCCTCCGCGCAGCGCGCCCACGACGCCCTCGGCTGGCGCCCAAGCCGCCCGGAGCTCGACGACATCGTCGCCGATGCCTGGAAGTTCACTCTGGAGAAGCACCTTGACTGATTTCCAGTCCGTGTTCGGCGCCGCCCCGGCAGGGGGCTGGGCGGCGCCCGGCCGGGTCAACCTGATCGGCGAGCACACCGACTACAACGACGGCTTCGTCCTCCCCGTCGCCCTCCCGCACACCGCCCGTGCTGCTGTCCGCCGCCGCGACGACGGCCTGCTGCGGCTCCACAGCGAGCAGGGCGACGGCACGGTCACCGAACTCGGGGTCGCCGAGCTCACGCCCGGCGCGGTCGACGGCTGGGCCAAGTACCCTGCCGCCGTGGTCTGGGCCCTGCGCGAGGCCGGCCACGAGGTCGGCGGGGCCGACCTCTGGATCGACAGCGACGTCCCCACCGGCGCGGGGCTCTCCTCCTCCGCCGCCCTGGAGTGCGTGGTGGCCACCGCCTACAACGACCTCCACGAACTCGGCCTCACCGCGCCCGAGTTGGCCCTGATCGCGCAGCGCGCCGAGAACGCCTTCGTCGGCGTTCCGTGCGGCGTGATGGATCAGATGGCCTCCATGTGCTGTGCCGAGGGCGGCGCGCTCTTCCTCGACACCCGCGACCTCTCCCAGCGCCAGGTGCCGCTCGACCTCGCCGGGCACGGCCTGCGGCTGCTGGTCATCGACACCCGCGTCAAGCACGACCTCGCCGACGGCGCGTACGCGGAACTGCGGGCCGGCTGCGAGCGGGCCGCGGAGCTGCTCGGTCTGCGCGCCCTGCGCGACCTCCCGGCCGCCAGGCTGGAGACCGCCCTTGACCGGCTCCCCGCCGAACTCCGGCCGCTGGTACGGCATGTGGTGACCGAGGGCGCCCGCGTCGAGCGGGCCGTCGCCCTGCTGGACGCCGGGGACCTGGCCGGCCTCGGCCCGATCCTGACCGCCGGACACGCCTCGCTCCGGGACGACTACCGGGTCTCCTGCCCCGAGACCGACCTCGCGGCGGCCACCGCCGTGCAGGCCGGCGCACTCGGCGCCCGGATGACCGGCGGCGGCTTCGGCGGCTCCGTGCTCGCCCTGGTCGAGGACGGCGCGCTCGACCAGGTCGCCGCCGCCGTCACCACCGCCTTCACCGAGGCCGGCTACGCCGCCCCCCGGACCTTCGCCGCCACCCCCGCCGCGGGCGCCCGTCGCATCAGCTGATCCACCCCGCCCGCCCGGCCCGCAGAGCTGACGCTCCGTCGGGTCGGGCGGACTGCTGTGAAGAGCCAACTCCTCAGGCATGGACGAAACTTCACCAAACCCCCACCGAGTCGCCCCCTAGCCCGTACGCTGAGTCCGGTACCGGTGGGGGTCGGCACCTGAGCAGGGGGGACGACAGCATGGGGCGGATTCGCGTCCTGGTGGTCGACGACCACCGCATCTTTGCCGAGGCACTCGCGGCGGCACTCGCCGCAGAGCCGGACGTCGAGGTCGGCGCAGCCGGCAGCGCGCCCGCGGCCGAACGCGCCCTGGAGCGCGCCGCTGCCGAGGGCCGCGCGTTCGACGTGATCCTCATCGACGCCGACCTGGGCCCGGGCAACCCGGTACCGCCGCGCAGGCCGCGCCCGCTCGCCGAGGCCGACCAGCGCCGCCTGGCCGCGCCGCCCGTCCTGCCGGTGCCCCGCCGCCCGCCGTTCCTCGCGCAGACCGCGGCACAGCGGTCGCCCGTACTCGCAGGCCAGGGCGCCACCAGCGCCGACGGCCTCGCCCTGCTCGCCCGCGTCTGCCGCAGCCACCCCGCGCTGCGCGCCGTCGTGCTCGCCACCGAGGACGACCCCCGCCGTGCCGTACGCGCCCTGCAGGCCGGCGCGCTCGGCTGGGTCGCCAAGGACAGCTCACTCCCTCGGCTGATGGCCGTGGTCCGCGGTGTGCTGCGCGATGAGACCCACCTCCCGCCGGCCCTCCTCACCGGAGTGGTACGGGAGTTGACCGCAGCCCGACGCGACCGCACCGAGAGCGAACGGCTGGTGGAGACGCTCACCCCCCGCGAGGAGGAGGTGCTGCGCTGTATGGTCGCCGGCCTCGGCCGGCAGGCGGTCGCCGAGCGGCTCTACCTCTCGCCGCACACGGTGCGCACCCATATGCAGAACGTCCTCGGCAAGCTGGGGGTGCACTCCACCCTCGCCGCCGTCGCCGTGGCCCGACGGGCGGGTGTCAGCCCCTCCGAACCCCCGGCGCCCTCACCGGCGCCCGCCAAACCCACCACGCCGACCGTCGCCTCGACCCCAGGCCCCGGCGCCGGCTGACCGGCCCCCCTCACACCCAGGTACCGACTCCGTCAGGTCAGGGAATCCGGAGGACAGATGTCGCCGTACAGCAATGCCGCACGCCTGAATCCGCTCGAAAGCCGGCTGCCGAGGCGGGCTGATGGTGCATCAGGCCTGCGGACCCTCGTGGTCGGAGGCGGGGCCGCCGGCACCGCACTGGTCCGCGACCTCGGCCGCACGCCCGAGTTCGGCCTCACCGCCGTCGGGGTGCTCGACGACGACCCCGCCAAGGCCGGCAGCCATGTCGACGCCGTACCGGTCCTCGGCGCCCTCGCCGACCTGACCGAGCTGGCCGTCGAACACCGCGCCCAGGTCGTCGTGCTGGCCATCCCGGGCCTCGCCCACCAGAAGGTCCGCACCCTCGCCACCGCGGCCGCCGCAGCCGGCGCCGCCGTACGCTACCTGCCCTCCTTCCTCTCCGCGCTGCGCCGCGAGGTGGTCGGCTCCGACCTGCGCAGCCTGGACGTCAACAAGCTGATCGGCCGGCACGAGGTGCACGTCGTCTCGTCCGACGTCCGGGCCGTGATCGAGGGCCGCCGGGTACTGGTCACCGGCGCCGGCGGATCGATCGGCAGTGAACTCTGCCGCCAGGTCCACGCCTTCGGCCCGTCCGAGCTCTACATGCTCGACCACGACGAGTCCAACCTGCACCGGCTCCAGCTGGAGATCTGGGGCGAGGCCCTGCTCACCGACGACTCCCTGGTCATCGCCGACATCCGGGACCGCCCGCGGATCCAGCAGATCTTCCGCGACCTCAAGCCCGAGGTGGTCTTCCACGCCGCCGCCCACAAGCACCTGCCGCTGCTGGAGCGCCACCCGTCCGAGGCGGTGAAGTCCAATGTGCTCGGCACCGACAACCTGGTCGAGGCGGCGCTGGCCACCGGCGTCGAGCGCTTCGTGCTGATCTCCACCGACAAGGCCGCCGACCCGACCTCCGTGCTCGGCGCCAGCAAGCGGCTGGCCGAGCTGATCGTCCAGGCCAATGCCAGGGACGCCCGCAACCTCGGCACCGGGGTGTTCTCCGCCGTCCGCTTCGGCAACGTGCTCGGCTCGCGCGGCTCGCTGCTCTCGGTCCTGGCCGAACAGCTGCGCAGCGGCACCCCGGTGACGGTCACCCACCCCGATGTCACCCGCTTCTTCATGACCATCGAGGAGGCCGTCGGCCTGGTCCTGGAAGCCGGGCGGATGGCCCACGGCGGAGAGGTGTTCGTACTCGACATGGGCGAGCCGGTCCGGATCGTCGACCTGGTGCACAACTTCGCCCGGCAGGTGCAGCTCGGCGCCGAGGACGTGGAGATCCGCTACACCGGTCTGCGCGCGGGGGAGAAGCTCAACGAGGCGCTGTTCTCGGAGGGCGAGGAACGCCTGCCCACCGCGCACGCCAGGATCTACGCCACCCTCGCCGAACCCTCCGCGGGCCCCGAGGACCTGGCGGGCGGTCTGACCGGCCTGTACGAGGCGGCGGCGGGCAACAGCGATGCCGAGGTCCGCCGCCGCCTCGCCGAGCTCCTGCCCGGCTACCGCACCCCCGAGGAGCTGCCCGAACCGGCGCTGAGCACGCCGTACCCGGACGGCTTCTGACGGCGCGGCCCGGTCACCAGTGCCGCTCGAAGTGGGCGAGCAGCAGGTTCGGGTCCTTGACGGTGGTGGGGAAGGACGCGCTGGTGACGTACACGCGGTCGCCGCGCACCGCCACGGAGGTGGGGTCCGCCAGCCCGTCCTGCTGGGTGAGCACGACCGAGTGGGCGCCGTCGGAGGTCACGAAGTCGACCTCGTTGGGGGCGTTCAGGGCGGCGAACAGGTCGTCGCGGTGCCCGGTGAAGCCGAAGTCGTCGATGCCGTCGAGCCCGGTGGCCCGGGTCTCGATCGGTGCGGCGGACCCGTCCGGGCAGATCGGGATGCGCAGCACCGTCCCCCGGTCGGAGTTGGCCACCCAGATGGCGCCGTTGTGGTTCCTGATGCCGTTGGCGCCGATGAAGGTGAGCGGTTCCAGCTCGGTCCCGGTGGCCCAGGCGGTCGGTGCACCGCCGTGCACCGGGACCCGCCAGACGGTGCCCAGCTCCGAGTCGGCGGAGTAGAGCAGGCCGTGCCGGCGGTCGAGGGTGAGGCCGTTGGGAAGCCCGGTCGGCGGGAGGGCCGCGATCTGCTCGGGCGTGCCGCCGGGGACGATCCGCCAGATGCCGGTCAGCTTGTCGCCGGTGGCGTAGTTGACGTAGAGGGTGCCGTCCCCGGCCCGGGCGATGCCGGTGACCGCCGCGAAGCCGATCTTCGGGGTGGACGCCACGGCCGGGGCGGGCAGTTCGGCCAGGATGTCCGTGTGGCCGTCGAGACCGACCCTGGCGACCTGCCGGCTGACCGCGAAGGTCACGTCGGCCGAGCCGTCCGGCTCGAGGACGAGGTTCTCCGCAGTCTGGCCGGCGTTGAAGTCGAAGTGCTTGACGACGTGCGGGTCGGACAGCGGAGGGGCCACCGACACGGCGGGAGCCGAGGCGAGCAGGGTCAGGGCGGCGGACGCGGCGCCGATCCCGGCGACTCGGGTGAGGCGGGTGAGGCGGAGCAAGGTGTCTCCTCTGCGGGGTGCGCCGGGTGTCGAGAACCGGCCACAGACCCGGGACACCCGGCCGGGCTTTCAGCAGAGCACGCCGAAGGCCGGGCCACCCGTCGGGGGCCGGACGCATTCGGGTGAGAGCCGAGCCGCTGACAGGCTGTCATGCGGTACGCCCGGCGGCGGGATCGCCCGCTCGGCCGACACCGGACCGGCGCAACGGGCCAACCACAAGGGGCGCGGGGAACTGCGCGAGACGGAAGGCAACGACCTGTGCCCTACCGCTGCGCGCAGTTCTCCCCCAGCCTTCGGCCGGGAGGTGCCCCCACGCGCCTCTGGACAGTGCAACTGGCTGCGCTGCCTACTGGCGGATGCCCTCAGCCCGGGATGTTGTCGAACGGAGCCACCAGCTGCCGCAGCAGCCCTGCCAGCTCGCCCTGTTGGCCCGCGGAGAGCTCGGCGAGCAGGGCACGCTCGTGCGCGAGCAGCCCGGCGAGCGCCTGGTCCGCGCGGTCGCGCCCGTCATCGGTGAGCCGGACGAGTACGCCTCGGCGGTCGTCCGGGTCGGGCAGGCGCTTGACCAGGCCCTTGCCGGTGAGACGGTCGATCCGGTTGGTCATGGTGCCGGAGGTCACCAGGGTCTGGGTGAGCAGCTGGCCGGGGGAGAGCTGATAGGGGGAACCGGCCCGGCGAAGGGCCGTCAGCACGTCGAACTCCCAGGGCTCCAGACCGTGCTCGGCGAAGGCGGTACGGCGGGCGCGGTCCAGGTGCCGGGCGAGCCGGCTGACCCGGCTGAGCACCTCGAGCGGTTCCACGTCGAGGTCCGGGCGCTCACGGCGCCATGCTGCGACCAGGCGGTCGACCTCGTCCTCCATGTGGATCAGTGTATCGGGGGATGTGTCGATATGAAGCCTCTTGACGTCAAGACTTCCCCCGGCGCAGCTGGCACTACTGCTTGCGCTCGCCCACGAGCGTCGGATGCCGCTCCATGCCCTCCAGGCCGTGCCAGGCCAGATTGACCAGGTGCGCGGCCACGTCCGCCTTGCTGGGCTTGCGCACCTCCAGCCACCACTGCCCGGTCAGCGCGACCATGCCCACCAGCATCTGCGAGTACATCGGGGCGAGCCGGGAGTCGAAACCGCGGGCCTTGAACTCCAGCCCCAGGATGTCCTCGACCTGTACCGCGATGTCGCTGATCAGCGAGGCGAACGAGCCGGTCGACTGGGCCACCGGGGAGTCCCGGACGAGGATCTTGAAGCCGTCCGTGGAGGTGTCGATGTAGTCCATCAGCGCGAACGCGGCCTGCTCCAGCAGCTCCCGCGAGTGCCCGCCGGTCAGCGCCCCGGTCACCATGTCGAGCAGCAGCTGCATCTCGCGGTCGACCACCACCGCGTACAGCCCCTCCTTGCCCCCGAAGTGCTCGTACACCACCGGCTTGGACACGCCCGCCCGCTCGGCGATCTCCTCGACCGAGGTGCCGTCGTACCCGCGCTCCGCGAAGACCGTGCGCCCGATGTCGAGCAGCTGCTCGCGCCGCTGCTTGCCGGTCATCCGGACCCGGCCGCCCTTGGCAGGCCTGCCGGGCGCAGCGGAGCGCGTACGGGGGCCTGCCCCGCCCGCGGCCCCCGCTCGCGAGGTCTGATGGCCGCCTGCGCTGTCTCCGTTGCTCCCGTTCACCCTTACATCATGCTGCAGTGACCGCCTCATGCGGCGCGGCGGGCGGCGATCCGCTCCGCGTCCGGCCAGCGGACGTCCTTCGCCCACCCCGCCAGCTCGAACCAGCGGATCAGCCGGGCCGAGGAGTCGACCTGTCCGCGCAGCACCCCGTGCCGGGCCGAGGTCGGGTCCGCGTGGTGCAGGTTGTGCCAGGACTCACCGCAGGACAGCACCGCCAGCCACCACACGTTGCCCGACCTGTCGCGCGACTTGAACGGCCGCTCGCCGATCGCGTGGCAGATCGAGTTGATCGACCAGGTGACGTGGTGCAGCAGTGCGACCCGCACCAGCGAGCCCCAGAAGAAGGCGGTCAGTGCGCCGTGCCAGGACATCGACAGCAGGCCGCCGACCAGCGGCGGGATCAGCATCGAGATCAGCGTCCAGAGCCAGAACAGGCGGGAGATCCGCCTTATGGCCGGGTCCTTCACCAGGTCGGGGGCGTACTTCAGCTGCGGGGTCTGTTCCTCGTCGAAGAGCCAGCCCATGTGCGCCCACCACAGGCCCTTCATGAGCGCGGGCACGCTCTCGCCGTAGCGCCACGGCGAGTGCGGGTCGCCGTCCTTGTCGCTGAAGCGGTGGTGCTTGCGGTGGTCGGCCACCCAGCGCACCAGCGGGCCCTCGATGGCCAGGCTGCCGGCGATCGCCAGGCTGAGCGTGAGGGCGCGGTTGGCCTTGAAGGAGCCGTGCGTGAAGTACCGGTGGAAGCCGATGGTGATCCCGTGGCAGGCGAGGAAGTACATCACCGTCGCGATCGACAGATCCACCCACCCGAGCCCCCAGCCCCAGGCCACCGGCACCGCGGCCAGCAGCGCCAGGAACGGCACCCCGATGAACAAGCCGAGCGTGACCCGCTCGGCGAGACCCTGCTTCTCGCCACCTCTGGTGGCGGACATCCGGGAGAGATCGACCTCGGCGGCCCCGGGGCGCGCTTCGCTGGCCTGCATGGTCATGGGGGCGTCCTTGAGGGGAGGAGCAGTACCTACGTATCCGTAACTTACGGCATCGTAGGTACTGCGGCCCCCGATGGGAAGACGTGTCGCACGGGCGGCCCGGAATGGTGGTGGATGCGGGGGGCCCGCACCCCGTAGGCTATGGACCGCGTTGCCGGTCGGCGGGCGGCGCGGAGAACGTCCGTCCCGGATCGTCTAAGGGCAGGACAGCTGGTTTTGGTCCAGCTTATGGGGGTTCGAATCCTCCTCCGGGAGCACGATGAGCAGCCCCCGGCCCGGCTAGAGCGGGCCGGGGGCTGACTGCTGGACCGGCCTCGCCGCACTATCCTCGGAGCTGCCCGGGCCCGGATGTGCGACTGCGGACCGGGCCGACCCTCCCCTCCCTGTGCGACGACCGAGGAGCCTCCCGCGTGAGTGCCAACAACCCCGCTGCCGTGATCGTGCTCGCCGCTGGTGGCGGGACTCGGATGAAGTCCAAGAGCCTGCCGAAGGTGCTGCACTCGATCTGCGGGCGGTCGTTGGTGGGGCACGCGGTGGCCGCGGCGCAGGAGCTGACGCCGCAGCAGCTGGTCGTGGTGGTCGGACACATGCGCGAGAAGGTGCAGGCGCACCTGGCGGAGCTGTACCCCGGGGTGCGCACCGCCGTGCAGGTGGAGCAGAACGGTACGGGCCACGCGGTGCGTACGGCGCTGGAGGCGCTGGCGGCCGACGGGGTGGAGCTGGACGGCACGGTGGTGGTCACCACCGGTGACGCGCCGCTGCTGACCGGGGCGACGCTGGCCTCGCTGGTCGGGGAGCACGCGGCGCAGGGCAACGGCGTGACGGTGCTCACGGCGGTCGTCCCGGACGCCTTCGGGTACGGGCGGATCCTGCGCGACGAGTTCGACGGCGCGGTCGCCGCGATCGTCGAGGAGAAGGACGCGACCGACGCGCAGCGGGCCATCGCCGAGATCAACTCGGGGGTCTTCGCCTTCGACGCCGAGCTGCTGGCCGAGGCGCTGGGCCGGCTCGATACGGACAACGTGCAGGGCGAGGAGTACCTCACCGACACCCTGGAGATCCTGCGGACGGCCGGCCACCGGGTCGGCGCCGTGGTCGCGGGTGACTTCCGCGACATCCTGGGCATCAACGACCGGGTGCAGCTGGCCGAGGCGCGGCGGACGCTGAACGCCCGGCTGGTCGAGCGGGCGATGCGCGAGGGCGTGACGGTGGTGGACCCGGCGTCGACCTGGTTCGACGTGCAGGTGACGTACGAGCCGGACGCGGTGGTGCTGCCGGGCACCCAGCTGCAGGGCGCCACCCACCTGGGCGAAGGCTCCGAGGTCGGTCCGAACTGCACCCTGACCGACACCACGGTCGGCGCGGGCGCCCATGTGAGCAACACCACGGCGATCGGCGCGGAGATCGGCGAGCTGGCCTCGGTGGGCCCGTACGCGTACCTGCGTCCGGGGACGAGGCTGGCCCGCAAGGCGAAGGCCGGGACGTACGTGGAGATCAAGAACTCGGAGATCGGCGAGGGCTCCAAGGTCCCGCACCTGTCCTACATCGGGGACACCACGATCGGCGAGGGCAGCAACATCGGTGCGGCGTCCGTCACGGTGAACTACGACGGGGTGAACAAGCACCGGACGGTCATCGGGTCCTTCTGCCGCACGGGTTCGGACAACATGTTCATCGCACCGGTGACGGTCGGGGACGGCGCCTACACGGCGGCCGGTTCGGTGATCACCAACGACGTGCCGGCCGGTTCGCTGGGGGTGGCGCGGGCGCAGCAGCGCAACATCGCGGGCTGGGTGGAGCGCAAGCGGCCGGGTACGGACTCCGCGCGCGTGGCGGCCGAGGCTGCCGGGCCCAAGGAGGCCTGAACGGCCCAGGGGGGATCTTGAGGAGTGGTCCCGGGGCGGACGCTTCCGGCTCGGGCGCGTAACCTGGTGTACATACGTGCGCCATTGGGCTTAAGGCCCGTGCCTGGGCGTACTCCCAATCCCCCGTTGACCACCGGCCCGAGCAGCTCGGCTGCTCTGGGTGCGGCGCGGCGGGTTCATGTGCGTCAGCAACACGAGGAGACGGTGCAGTGAGCGGGATCACGACGTCGGGTGAGAAGAAGCTGAAGCTCTTCTCCGGCCGTGCCCACCCGGAGCTGGCGAAGGAGGTGGCCGCGGCACTGGGCACCGAGCTGGTTCCGACCAAGGCCCTGGACTTCGCCAACGGCGAGATCTACGTCCGCTTCCTGGAGTCCGCGCGTGGCGCGGACTGCTTTGTGATGCAGAGCCACACGGCTCCCATCAACCAGTGGATCATGGAACAGCTGATCATGATCGATGCTCTGAAGCGGGCCTCGGCCAAGAGCATCACCGCGATCCTGCCGTTCTACGGGTACGCCCGGCAGGACAAGAAGCACCTGGGCCGCGAGCCGATCTCGGCCCGTCTGGTCGCCGACCTGCTGGCTCAGGCCGGTGCCGACCGGATCATGGCCGTGGACCTGCACACCGCGCAGATCCAGGGCTTCTTCTCCGGCCCGGTGGACCACCTGTTCGCGCTGCCGCTGCTCTGCGACTACGTGGGTGAGAAGGTCGACCGCTCCAAGCTGACCATCGTCTCGCCGGACGCCGGCCGGGTGAAGGTCGCCGACCAGTGGTGCGACCGGCTCGGCGCCCCGCTGGCGATCATCCACAAGCGCCGCGACATGAGCCAGGCCAACACCATCCTGTCGGCCGAGGTCGTCGGTGACGTCAAGGACCGGGTCTGCGTCCTGGTCGACGACATGATCGACACCGCCGGTACGATCTGCGCCGCCGCCGACGCGCTGTTCGAGAACGGCGCCGCCGACGTGATCGTGGCCGCGACCCACGGCGTGCTCTCCGGCCCGGCCGCGGACCGCCTGAAGAACTCCCGGGTCAGCGAGTTCGTCTTCACCAACACCCTGCCGACCCCGGCCGAGCTGCAGCTCGACAAGGTCACCACCCTCTCCATCGCCCCGTCGATCGCCGCGGCGATCCGCGAGGTCTTCGAGGAGGGCTCGGTCACCAGCCTCTTCGAGGGCGTGCACTGATCCTCGTACGCGGAGATCGGCCCCCGGTGCTGCGTTCGGCACCGGGGGCCGATTTCTTGGTTGACGACGGCTGCGGTTAGACTCGTGAGACTGCTCGGCGAGGGATGCCATCTGCGCTCCGTTATCGACGCGCTGGATCTATATCCGCCGAGCTGCCCCAAGTACTTGAGGGTGTGGTTTCGGCGGTTTTTTCGCTTCTGCACCCGTTTCCTCCAGGAGTGCAGCATGTCCGAGATCCGCCTTGCCGCCGAGACCCGCACCGAGTTCGGCAAGGGTGCCGCCCGTCGCGCCCGCCGTGCCGGCTTCGTCCCCGGTGTCGTCTACGGCCACGGCCACGCCCCGGTTCACCTGAACCTGCCCGGCCACGACCTGATGATGGCCCTGAAGACCCCGAACGCCCTGCTGGTCGTGCCGATCGAGGGCAAGGACGAGTTCGTGCTGCCGAAGGCCGTGCAGCGTGAGGCCATCAAGCGCACCATCGAGCACGTCGACCTGCTGCTGGTGAAGCGCGGCGAGAAGGTCACCGTCGAGATCCCGGTCAACGTCGAGGGCGAGCTGGCCCCCGGTGGCAACCTGGTCGAGCACGTGCTGAACACCCTCCCGGTCGAGGCCGAGGCCACCCACCTGCCCGAGTCCGTCACCGTCTCGGTCGAGGGCCTGGAGGCCGGCGCCTCCATCCACGCCAAGGACATCACCCTGCCGAAGGGCACCACCCTGGCCGTCGACGGCGACGCCGTCGTGCTGCAGATCATCGGCGCCCAGGCCTCGCAGGCCGACGCCGACGCCGAGGCCGCCGAGGCCGAGGCCGGCGCCGAGGCCTGAGCCTCACGCTCTGCTTGACCACTGCCCCGACCGCTCCGCGATGGAGAGGCCGGGGCAGCGGTGTGTCCGGGATGATGGCGTCGTCGGAAGTGAGGAGCGCTCGATGAGCGACGAGGAGTACACAGGCCCCTGGCTGGTCGTCGGCCTGGGCAATCCGGGTGAGGGCTACGCCCGCAACCGGCACAACATCGGCTTCATGGTGGTCGATCTGCTGGCGCAGCGCATCGGCGCCAAGTTCAAGGCGCACAAGAGCCGCGCCCAGGTGGCCGAGGGGCGGATCGGCGGGCAGCGGGTGGTGCTGGCCAAGCCGATGTCCTTCATGAACCTCTCCGGCGGCCCGACCACCGCCCTGCGCGACTTCTACAAGGCACCCACCTCGGCGATCGTGGCGGTCCACGACGAGCTGGACATCGACTACGCGACGCTGCGGCTCAAGCTCGGCGGCGGCGACAACGGCCACAACGGCCTGAAGTCGATCACCAAGTCGCTGGGCCCGGGGTACCACCGGGTGCGCTGCGGGGTCGGCCGCCCGCCGGGCCGGATGGAGGTGGCGGACTTCGTGCTCAAGGACTTCTCCTCGACGGAGCGCAAGGAGCTCGACTGGTTCGTCGACCGTGCGGCCGACGCGGTCGAGGCGTTGCTGACGGAGGGTCTGGAGAGAGCACAGAGCACGTACAACTCCTGACTCACCGTCAGCCTCTCGAATGCCCTTGCGCAACGGTCGTACAACGCTTGGCCGGTGGCGCCGAAACGGTATGGGAACGACCCGACTTCTCCGATACGGTCTGACCGTACTCATAGGGTTGAGGGGTTGGATCTGGGGGTAGGGGCCGTGGTTCGGTCACATCGCGTCCTGGTGGGGCGTGCTGTCGGTGGCGCAGCGTTGGTCGTCGCCGTCACCGCACTGGGTGCACCGGCGGCGCAGGCCGCCGATTCGACGGCGGGCCCGGTGAGCTCGCCCGAGCCGGCCGCCGCTCAGCTGACTCCGCCCGTCACGGGCAGGATCGACGACTCGGCGGGCCTGTACGCCGTCGGCGGCGGGCTGGTGGTGGTCGCGGGCGGTGCGGCGATGTGGCTGCGGCGCAAGCGTACGGGCAAGGTGACGATTCACTGAGCGAGTTCTCGCAGAGTGGGGCTGACCGGCAACGGTCGGCCCCACTTTTTTACTTCGACGCCGAGCTGACCAGGCGGCTGAAGAAGCCCGGTGTCACGCTTGTCTTCATCGACGCCAAGTTCACGCGGAAGCAGCTTCAGCCGGCGGTGGAGCAGATCAAGGCAGACACGTACTGGAACTCGAAGGGCGTGGCGATCCCCGACGTCTATGTGCTGCCGGACGGGAGTGGGCTTCTCCTCCGGAGCCCCTGGGCCGACAAGGTGCGCCAGGAGGTCATGGAACGCTACAAGCCGTACGTCGCCAAGGTGCTGACCCAGGACCAGTAGGTCGGAGCCGCTCGAGCATGTCGGGCCCGCACCTTCGAGGAGGTGCGGGCCCGATGTGCTTGGTGTCAGCCGGTGTTGCGCAGGCCCGCCGCGATGCCGTTGACGGTCAGGAGGAGGGCGCGGGCCCGCAGCGGGTCCTCGGGGCGGCCGCGGTCGGCCTCGTCGCGCTGGCGGCGGAGCAGGGCGACCTGGAGGTAGGAGATCGGGTCGAGGTAGGCGTCGCGGACGGTGAAGGTCTGCTTCAGCACCTCGTTGTGCTCCAGGAGTTCGCTCTCACCGGTGAGGCGGAGCACCTCCTTCAGGGTGAGGTCGTGCTCGGCCACGATCTGGTCGAAGATGTGGTGCAGCTCGGCCGGGACGAGCTGCTCGACGTAGTGGCGGGCGATGCGCAGATCGGTCTTGGCCAGCGTCATGGCGACGTTGGACAGGAAGTTCTGGAAGAAGTGCCACTGGCCGTGCATCTCGTCCAGCACGTCGCCGAGACCCGCCTCGCGGGCGGCGGCCAAGCCGGAGCCGACGCCGTACCAGCCCGGGACGATCTGGCGGGACTGCGTCCAGCCGAAGACCCACGGGATGGCCCGCAGGCCGTCCAGGCCCGCACCGGAGTCCGGGCGGCGGGACGGGCGGGAGCCCAGGTGCAGCGAGGCGAGCTGGTCGACGGGGGTCGCGGCGAAGAAGTACTTCGGCAGGTCCTCCTGCTCGACCAGGGCCCGGTACGCGGTGTGCGCGGCCTCGGAGACCTGGTCCATCGCGGCGTCCCAGCGGGCCAGCTCCTCGGGGGCCTGGCGCGGGGCGGTGTGCAGGGCGGACGCGGCGAGGGTGGCGGAGAGGGTCAGCTCCAGGTTCTCCCGGGCCAGCGAGGGCAGCAGGTACTTGTCCGAGATCACCTCGCCCTGCTCGGTCACCTTGATCTCGCCCTCCAGGGTGCCCCAGGGCTGGGCGAGGATCGCCTCGTGCGAGGGGCCGCCGCCGCGGCCGACGGTGCCGCCGCGGCCGTGGAAGAGCCGCAGCCGGATGCCGTAGCGGTGGGCCACGTCGCGCAGGCGGCGCTGGGCGCGGTGGATCTCCCACTGGGAGGTGGTGATGCCGCCGAACTTGGAGGAGTCCGAGTACCCGAGCATGACCTCCTGGACGTCCCCGCGCAGGGAGACCAGCAGGCGGTAGGAGGGGTCGGAGAGCATCTCGTCGAGGATGCGGTCGGCCTGCTGCAGCTCGTCGGTGGTCTCCAGGAGCGGCACGATGCCGATCTTGGCGATCCCGGCGTGCAGGTCGATCAGCCCTGCCTCGCGGGCCAGCACGGTGGCGGCGAAGACGTCGTCGGCGCCCTGGCACATCGAGATGATGTAGCTCTCGACGATCTCGTCGCCGAAGCGGTCGAAGCCCTCGCGGATGGTGTTGAACACGCCGAGGGTCTTGGTCCCGGCCGCGTCCAGGGGCGCCGGGGTGGGCGCGAGCGGACGGCGGGAGCGGAGCTCCTTGGCGAGCAGCTTCTGGCGGTATTCGCGCGGCATGTCCGCGTAGCGCCAGGCCTCCTCGCCGAGGCGGTCGAAGAGCTGGCCGAGCGCGTGGTGGTGGGCCTCGGCGTGCTCGCGGACGTCCATCGTCGCGAGCTGCAGGCCGAAGGCCTCGACGGTGCGGATGGCGCGGGCCAGTCGGCCGTCGGCGATCAGCCCGCCGCGGTGGCTGCGGAGCGAGTCCTGAATGAGCTTCAGGTCGGCGACCAGCTCGCGGGTGCCGAGGTAGTCGCGGCCGGGGAGGTGCGGGGTGCCCGCGGCCAGGCGCTCGCGGGTGTTCTCCAGCTTGAGGCGGACGCAGGTGGCCTTGAGGCGGTACGGCTCCTCGGCGTTCATCCGCTTGTAGCGCGGGCTGAGCTCGGGGAGCAGCTTGAGGTCGGCGTCCAGGGACTCGAGCAGCTCGGGGGAGGCGCCGGCGAGGCGGACCGAGGTGGAGAGCGAGTTGCGCAGGTCGTCGACGGCGGCCAGGGCGTCCTTGATGCCGTACTCGTGCTGCAGGTTGAGGACGTCCCAGGTGACCTGCGGGGTGACGTTCGGGTTGCCGTCGCGGTCGCCGCCGATCCAGGTGCCGAAGGTCAGCGGGCGGACGCCCTCGGGGAGGGTGAGGCCGACCCGGGAGAGCTCCTCGTGCAGCTCCTCCAGCACCTCGGGGACGGCCTCGCGGTAGAGCTCGTCCAGGTAGTAGACGGCGTTGCGGGCCTCGTCGGTGGGCTCGGGGCGGGCGATGCGGAGCTCGTCCGTCTGCCAGAGCAGGTCGATGACCTCGGCGAGGCGGCGGTCCGCCTGGCGCTTGGCGGAGGAGTGGCGCACCGGGTCGGACGTGGAGAGGCCGGAGGCGACGTGCTCACGGTGAATGCGTTCGAGCAGCTCGCCGATCCGGCGGAGCTTGTTGAGGACGCTGCGGCGGGCGGCCTCGGTCGGGTGCGCGGTGAAGACCGGCCGGACGGCCAGGTGGGCCAGGGTGTCCGCGAGGTGCTTCGGGTCGGCGTCCGAGAGCTGGTCGGCGGTCTGGGCGAGCAGCGAGCCCTCGCGGGCCCGGCGGGTGGCGAACTCGCGGCCTCGGTGCACCTGCTCGGTGACGTTCGCCAGGTGGAAGTAGGTGGAGAAGGCCCGGACCAGCTTGGCGGCTGTGTCCAGGTCGATCTCGGCGAGCAGCTGCGCGGTCGCCTCGCCATCCGTACGGCTGAGCAGGCGGACCTGCTCGACCAGGCCCAGCAGCTCGGGGCCCTCCTGGCGTACCAGGGTTTCGCCGAGCAGATCGCCGAGGCGCCGGATGTCCGCGCGCAGAGCGGCGTTGTCGGCGATCGGGTTGGGGCTGTCCGCCGGGGTGGGGACCGGAGCGGTCACGGCTGGCTCCCTCTGGTGGTGGGGTTCGGCAACGGCTCTCGGACCGCGCTGTCCGACGCGACCAGCATAGGTGTCACGGGGTGCCCGGTCCGAGACGTGGCCGGATGCCGGACACGCCGGCGGCGAGCATCCGCTGATGGGCACCTCCAGGGGCGCGGGGAACTGCGCGAATCGGAAGACTCCACGCGGCACCTGTTCAGCGGGAGCCAGTTGCACCTTGCTCGGTGCGCCCGGCTGACCGTGGTGCCCTCCCGTTTCGCGCAGTTCCCCGCGCCCCTGAAGGCGTGCCCGCCTGCGTCCTGAAGGCGTGCCCGTCTGCGCGCCGAAGGCGGTGCCTGCCTGTGCCGTAAAAGCGTTGGCCGCGTGCGTAGGCTGTTCCTCATGAGCAAGTCGCCTGAGGGGGGCGGGCCGGCCCGGCCACTGTGGTGGTGGGAGCGGCGCCGCAGCGCGTTGCTGGACATCGGCCTGGCCGCACTGGCCGGCCTGGAGTGCGCCGTGGGCGCGTACACGATGGTGGGGAGCCGGCTGCACTGGGGCTTCCCGGCCGCGGTGACGGCGGCGGTGCTGGGCGCGCTGGCGGGGGCCACGCTGGTGGTGCGGCGGCGTTGGCCGGCCGTGCCGGTGGTCGTGGCGCTGGTCTTCGTACCGGGGCTGTTCGGCGTGGTGCTGCTGGTGGTGTCGCTGTACAGCCTGGCGGCGACCTGGGAGTGGCCGTCGCGGCGACGGCGGGTGGTGGGGCTGTCGGCGCTGGCCTTCGTCGAGTCGTTGGGCATGGTCCTCTTCTCCTTCCTGAACACCGAGGCGCAGCCGGGCGAGACGCTGCCGCCGACCTGGCTGTTCGTCCTGCTGGCGGTGCTGGTCGCGGTCGGCCTCACGGTGCCGCCGGTGGTCACGGGCCTGTACGTGGGCGCCCGCCGCCGCCTGGTCGAGTCGCTCAAGGACCGGGCGCACGGTCTGGAGACCGAGCTGGACCTGCTGGCCGAGCAGGCCCAGGAGCGGGCCAGGCGGGCCCGGCTGGAGGAGCGGACCAGGATCGCCCGGGAGATGCACGACGTCGTGGCGCACCGGGTGAGCCTGATGGTGGTGCATGCCGGGGCGCTGGAGCGGATCGTCGCCAAGGACCCGGAGAAGGCGCAGCAGAGCGCCAAGCTGATGGGTGAGGTGGGCCGCCAGGCGCTGAACGAGCTGCGCGAGATCCTCGGGGTGCTGCGGATGTCCGAGACCGTGGACGGGCACCTGGACAGCCTGGCCGAGCTGCCCCGGCTGGTGGAGCAGTCCGAGGCGGCGGGGATGCGGGTGACCCTGACGGTCAGCGGCACCCGCAGGCCGTTCAGCACCGAGGCCGAGCAGACCGCGTACCGGGTGGTCCAGGAGGGCCTGACCAACGCGCACAAGCACGCGGGTGGCGCGCAGGTCGCCGTCCTGCTGGCATACGTGCCGAACGGGGTGCGCGTCGCCGTGGTCAACGACTGCTCCGGCGGCGGGGAGAAGGTCGTGCTGCCCAGTGGTGGCAACGGCCTGGTCGGGATGGAGGAGCGGGTGCTGGCCCTGGGCGGTACCTTCGCGGCGGGTCCGGACGAGGGCGGGGGCTTCCGGGTCGAGGCGGTGCTGCCGTCACGCCTCGCGGTGCAGGCCGAGCGGCTTTCCTGACCGCTCGCTCCGCAGCAGCCAGTCGAGCCGGGGCTGCACCAGCGGCGTGAGCACCCGCACGACCGGCGGCAGGCTCAGCACCACGGCCAGGGTCAGGGCGAAGGCGCCGAGCAGCGGCAGCGCGGTGTACGCGTGGTGCAGTTTGCGGGCGTGGTAGATACCCGATGCCTGGACCAGCTTGAGCGGCAGCCCGTGCAGCAGGTACACGTACAGCGAGGCGGCGCCGAGTGCGGTGTAGCGGGTGCGGCGGGCCGGCAGCAGCGCCAGGAAGGACGCGGACGCGACCAGCGAGAGCAGACCGAAGGCCGCTCTGACGCCCAGCCAGACCGGGTAGCCGACGTGCAGCTGCTCGGCGCTCTGGGTGTACTCGACCCAGGCCGGGTTGAGCAGCTTGGGTGCGGCCAGCCAGATCGCGGCGAAGGCGGCCAGCAGGCCGAGCGGCGCGATCCGGCGGACCGTCCGGTGGTGCAGCGCGGTGAAGTGGTGCGGGCGCAGGACCAGGCCGAGGACGAACCAGGGCAGGAAACTGAGGGTCCGTCCGAGTGCCAGCTCCGCCGGATAGGCGTGCACCGCACCCGAGCCGGCGGCGATCAGGACCGCGACCGGCAGCGGGTGGCGCAGGGCCGTCCAGATCGGGACGGTGAGCCGCCAGACGAGCAGCGAGAGCAGGAACCAGGTGAGCCAGCGCGGCTCCAGCAGCCGGATCGGCTGGACGCGCTGCTCCAGGGCCATGCCGACCAGGTTGTAGAGCACCTGGAAGATCAGGTACGGCACGGCGATCTGGCCGATCAGCCGGGCGCCGTCGACCTGCGGGCGGCCCGGTCTCGGCTGGGCGAAGTAGCCGCACAGGGTGACGAACACCGGCATCGCGAAGGCCGCGATGGTCAGCACGGTGGCCGCGACGGTGCGGTTGACCTCCAGCAGCGGCATCCAGGTGTGGGCGCAGACCACCAGGGCGACAGCGGCGAACTTGGCGTTGTCGAACAGTGGTTGGCGTTCGGACCGGACCTGGGTGACGGACGGTGCCGGCGCTGCGGCCGTCTGGACGCTCATCGCGAATCCCCCCACTTGTCCCCTCGAAAGCTCCACATTCAGGTGGGGCTCAGTGTGGCGTCAACGAGGGTGGCCCGGCAGGGGATTGGACAAAACAGTCACGCGGTACTCGTCCGCAGCCGCTCGGGCGGCACGCCCAGCACCAGGGTGGCCACCGCCTTGTCGATGGAGCCGCCGAGGTACCACTCGCCGGTGTGGTCCAGGCTGAACACCCGGCCCTCCTCGTCGATCGCGAGCAGCGCCTGACCGTACAACTCCTCGCCCAGCGGGGCGATCCGGCTGCCCAGGGCGCGGCCGAGGTCGGCCAGCGTACGCGGCTGGTGCAGCCCGCAGCGCGGGTCGAGCAGGAACGGCGTACGAGCCATCCCGCGACCGGCGCCGGCCAGGTCGAAGGAGAGCCCGCCGAACTCGGCCCATGCCTCGATGGCGGCCGGGAACACCGAGTGCCCGACGCCCTGGGCGTCGCCGTGGGCGACCAGGACGTCCGCCCACTCCTCGGCCTGGCGGATCTGCCAGCGACCGGGATGCCAGCCGGCCTGCTTGAGGGCGGCGGCGACCTCGGCCGGGAAGCGGGGCTGGGTGCGGACGGCGGACGGGTTCAGGGCGTGCTCCAGAGGCTGGGGGACAGGACGGCGGGCGCTCGGCGGCGGCTCAGCGCGCCGACGGCCCGACGGCGACGCTCGCGACGTTCAGGTGGTCGAGCAGCGGAGCGCAGGACCGGCACGGCGGCGCATGGGTGCCGTGGGCCGGGTCGCCCTCCTCGCGGATCCGGACGGTGGTCAGCCGGGAGCCCTTGAGCGCCTTGCGGGCGTCCTGCAGGCTCAGCGGCTTGCGCGCGGCGCGCTTGGACCGGCCGGTGTCCACCGTGGCCAGGTACTGCGAGAGCAGTACCGCCTCCGGGCAGCGGCCGAGGAAGCGCTCGCGGTGCTCGGCCGGCAGCTCGGCCAGGAACTCGCCGACCAGCGGGTGCAGCGCGGGCAGCGCGTCCGACTTGTCGCCGGCCAGCGTGTGCACCTCGCCGTTCTTGAGCGAGAGCGCGGCCGCGACGGCGGGCAGCAGGCTGTCCCGGTGGTGGCGCAGCAGCGGCGTCGCGCCGGGCTGTTCCGAAGGGTCCACTGCTGCTCCTCACTCTCTGTTGGCCGGCGGTTCTCGGCTGCCGGGATTCTGCTGACGGTCGGTGACAACACACGGTAGGGGGCAAGCCTGCCAAACGTCGCCGACACACGCAGCGCCGGGGTGTACGGACGGTGTGCGCGCGCCCCCCGGTTGGGCACAAGTCGTGCAATCGGTTTCCGGATTCGGGCCCCGGCCGGTGGTGGCGGCCGGTAGCGTTCCAGCAGCGAGGCCAGGGGAGTTGAACTGCGGGGGGCGGTTCCGCCCTGGCTCGACAGGCAGTCGGGGCAGCCGGGGCGAGGAGGCCTCGGCGCCGAGCAAGGGGGGTCTTGCGATGACGTATGCACCCAGTGACGGATCCGGTGACGTGGCTCACGAAGCACCGGGCGAACACGTACCGACGCCGGGAGCGCCGGAGCCACGGCCCGCCGAGCGGATCGGACTGGCGGTGGTCGGCGCCGGGTACTGGGGGCCGAACCTGGTCCGCAACGCCCAGCAGACGGCCGGGCTGCGGCTGCACTGGCTCTGCGACCTGGACGAGGCGAAGTCCCGCCGGGTGCTCGGCGAGTACAGCACCGTCCGGTCGACCACCTCCTTCGAGGAGGTGCTGGCCGACGAGCGGGTACGGGCCGTGGCGATCGCCACTCCCGCCGCCGCCCACTACAAGCTGGTGCGGGCCGCGCTGGAGGCCGGAAAGCACGTCCTGGTCGAGAAGCCGATCACCACCTCGGCCGAGGACGCCGCCGAGCTGGTCGAGCTGGCCGAGGCCAACGACCTGGTGCTGATGTGCGACCACACCTTCTGCTACACGCCGGTGGTCCGCCGGATCCGCGAGCTGGTGCACGGCGGGGAGATCGGCGACATCCAGTTCTTCGACTCCGTCCGGATCAACCTCGGCCTGGTCCAGCCGGACGTGGACGTGCTCTGGGACCTCGCCCCGCACGACCTCTCCATCCTCGACTTCGTCCTGCCGCCCGGCGTGGAGCCGGTCGGCGTGAGCGCCCAGGGCGCCGACCCGATCGGCGCCGGCCGCGCCTGCGTGGCGTACCTCACGGTGCGCCTCAGCAACGGCGCGCTGGCCCACTGCCACGTGAACTGGCTCTCCCCGACCAAGGTCAGGACCACCCTGATCGGCGGCTCCCGCCGCACCCTGGTCTGGGACGACCTCAACCCGCAGGCCCGCCTCGCCGTCCACGACCGGGGCGTCGACCTCACCCCGCCCGACGAGCTGACCGACGCGATCCGCCACCAGGCGCTGATCTCGTACCGGGTCGGCGAGATGGTCGCCCCGGCGCTGGTCGAGCAGGAGGCGCTGCGCAACGTGATGGCCGAGTTCGCCGCCGCCATCACCGAGGGGCGCGCGCCGCTCACCGACGGGCGCTCCGGACTGCGGGTGCTGCGCCTGCTGCACGCGGCCTCCCGCAGCCTCGAACTCGGCGGCGCCACCGTGCCGGTGGACACCGATTCGGACATGGAACTGATCACCGCTCAGGAGAGGGCCTCCGCCCGATGAACGCTGTCGCCATTGAGGGCTCCCGCTGCCTGGTCACGGGCGGAGCCGGCACCATCGGCTCCACCGTGGTCGACCGGCTGATCGAGGGCGGGGCCCGCGAGGTCGTCGTCCTGGACAACTTCGTCCGAGGCCGGACGGAGAACCTCGCCCACGCCCAGGAGATCGCCGAGCCCGGCCAACTCCGGGTGGTGGACGGCGACATCCGCGACCGTACGCTACTGCGCGAGCTGCTGGACCCGGGCACCGACCTGCTCTTCCACCTCGCCGCGATCCGGATCACCCAGTGCGCCACCGAACCCCGGCTGGCCCTGGAGATCATGGTGGACGGCACCTTCGACGTGGTCGAGGCAGCGGTCGAGAAGGGCGTGAAGAAGGTCATCGCCTCCTCCACCGCCTCGGTCTACGGCCTCGCCGACACCTTCCCGACCCCCGAGACCCAGCACCCCTACAACAACGACACCCTCTACGGCGCCGCCAAGGTCTTCAACGAGGGCCTGCTGCGCAGCTTCCACGCGATGTACGGGCTGGACTACGTCGCCCTGCGCTACTTCAACGTGTACGGGCCCCGGATGGACGTGCACGGCCGGTACACCGAGGTCTTCATCCGCTGGATGGAGCGGATCGCCGCCGGGCAGCCACCGCTGATCTTCGGCGACGGCGCGCAGACCATGGACTTCGTCCACACCGAGGACATCGCCCGCGCCAACCTTCTGGCCGCCACGGCGCCCGTCACCGACCGGGTCTACAACATCGCCAGCAGCACCGAGGTCTCGCTGCGGGGGCTCGCGGACGCCCTGCTGCAGGCGATGGACCGGGCGGACCTGGACGTCGAGCACGGCCCCGCCCGGGGCACGGCGGGCGGCGTGGTCCGGCGCCTCGCCGACATCTCGGCGGCCGAACGCGACCTCGGCTGGAAGCCCGAGCTCGGCCTCGACGAGGGCCTGCGCCAGCTGGTCGCCTGGTGGCGCGAGCAGTAGGTCAGCCAATCACGTTCGGCCAACCTGCGGGGGCGCGGGGAACTGCGCGCGCAACCGTGCACCAACGTCGTGCCCTGGTGGCGCAGTTCCCCGCGCCCCCGGGGGTACCCATACGAGTTCGGAGCTCATCGTGTCCACGATCCCCGTCATGATCCCCTGGCTCGGCGAGGAGGAGGCCCAGGCCGCGGCGGACGCCGTACGCTCCGGCTGGGTCGCCCAGGGGCCCCGGGTCGCCGAGTTCGAGCGGGCCTTCGCCGCCCATCTCGGCGTCCCGCACGCCGTCGCCGTCTCCTCCTGCACCACCGCGCTGCACCTGGCCCTGATCGGTGCGGGCGTCGGCCCCGGCGACGAGGTGGTGGTGCCCTCGCTCTCCTTCATCGCGACCGCCAACGCCGTCACCTACGTCGGCGCCACGCCCGTCTTCGCCGACGTCGAGCTCGCCACCGGGAACCTCACGGCCGAGACCGTCGCGCCGCTGCTGACGGCCCGCACCAGGGCGGTCATCGCCGTCGACCAGGGCGGTGTCCCGGTCGACCTGGACGCCATCAGGGAGCTGGTGGAGCCGCTCGGCGCGACCGTCGTCGAGGACGCCGCCTGCGGCGCGGGCTCGCTCTACCGGGGCCGCCCGGTGGGCAGTACGGCGCAGCTCGCCGCGTACTCCTTCCACCCGCGCAAGCTGCTCACCACCGGCGAGGGCGGCATGGTCACCTGTCAGGACGGCGAGGTCGCCGCCCGGCTGCGGCGGTTGCGCGAGCACGGGATGAGCGTCTCGGCGTCCGACCGGCACGCCGCGGGTGGCGGTGCGAGTGTGCTGGAGACGTACGACGAGATCGGCTTCAACCACCGGATGACCGACATCCAGGCGGCCGTCGGCCTGGTCCAGCTCCGCAAGCTGCCCGCCATGGTCCGGCGCCGCCGTGAACTCGCCGACCGTTACCGCGAGTTGCTCGGGCCGCTCGGGGAGCGGCTGGTGGCCGACCCGGAGCACGGTACCGGCAACTTCCAGGCCTGCTGGCTGCTGCTGCCGGACGGCGCCCTCGACCGCACCGAGCTGCTGGCCGGCCTTGCAGCCGTCGGAATCTCCGCTCGTCGCGGCATCATGGCGGCCCACCTGGAGGCCCCGTACAAGGGCACGGCGCGCGTCCCGCTGCCGGTCACCGAGCTGATCACCGGCCGCTCGGTGATACTGCCGCTCTACCACTCGCTCACCGAGGACCAGCAGGACCGGGTGATCGCCGGACTCCGGGAGTTGATCGGGTGATCCCTTCGATCAGACACCTCGGCCACGCCGGGTTCGTGGTCGAGCACGCCGGGCTGCGCATCCTGATCGACCCGTGGTTCCACCCGGCCTTCCTGGAGGCGTGGTTCCCCTACCCGGACAACCGGGACCTGCTGCCCGAGGTGGTCGCGGGCCGCTACGACTACCTGTACATCTCGCACACCCACGAGGACCACTTCGACCGGCGGCTGCTCGCCCAGCTCTCCAGGGACGTCACCGTCCTGGTGCCGCGCTATCGCACCAAGTCGCTGAGCCGCAGCCTCGCCGCGCTCGGCTTCGGGCAGCAGGTGCTGCTCGGGCACCGCGAGGAACACCGGCTCGGGCCCGACAGCACGGCGACGATGCTGCTGGACACCAGCCACAAGGAGGACAGCGGGCTGCTGCTCGACCTCGGCGGCTACCGCTTCCTCGACCTCAACGACTGCAACACCCCGATGTCCGAACTCCCGGGCGACGTCGACCTGCTGGCCGCCCAGTACTCCGGCGCCATGTGGTACCCGAACGCCTACGACTACCCGGCCGAGATGATGGCCGCCAAGACCGCCGCCGTCCGGTCCGACCTGCTCGACACCCTCGCCCGCAAGGTCAAGCTCACCGGCGCCCGCGCCTACCTCCCGTCGGCCGGCCCGGCCTGTTTCCTCGACCCCGAGCTGGACCGCTTCAACGACCGCGACGCGACGATCTTCCCGCACTGGGAGGACGTCGCACCCGTGTTCGCCGCCGTCTGCCCGGAGACGCGGGTCGTCCGCACCGCCCCCGGCGACCTGGTCGCCGCCCCGGCCCCGCCCGGCCGCTGGTTCACCGACCCCGCCGGCTACCTCGCCGACTACCGCGAGCGCCGCTGCGCCGACTGGGAGGCGTACCACGAGGGCGAGCCCGCCCCCGTCACGGCCGAGGAGGTCGAGGCGCACTTCGCCCGGCTCCAGCGGCTCAACCGCCCGCTGCTCGCCGACTACCGGCGCGATCTGCGCCTGGAGACCGGAGGCACCGCCTGGGGCCTCACCCTGGGCGGCCTGGCGGCACAGGTCGAGCTGGAGGACGAACCGGTCGACCCGGCGTATGTGATCCGCATCCCGCCCCGCGCGCTGCGGGCCGTCCTGGACGGCCGGGCGGGCTGGGAGGAGGCGTTGCTCTCGATGCGGCTCAGCCTGCACCGCGACCCGGACGTCTTCGACCTCACCATGCTCAGCCTGCTCCGCTACGGTCATCAGCCCGCCCAGACCCGGCAGTTGGTGCGCGAGCGGGCCGGTCCGGTGGAGACCATCGAGCGGGACGGCCTGCGGCTGCAGCGCTACTGCCCGCACGCCGGCGAGGACCTGAGTCACGCCGAGATCACCGGCGGGGTCGTGGAGTGCCCCCGCCACCACTGGAAGTGGGACACCACCACCGGGGCCTGCGTCTCCGGCGGGGCCCTCTCCCTGCACATCGAACCAGCTGAGAGGCCATCCGCATGACCGCCATCCCGCTCGTCGACCTGCAAGCCGCCCACGCCGAGGTCGCCGAGGAGGTGCGCGAGGGCTTCGACCGGGTGCTCGCCTCCGGTGCGTACATCAAGGGCCCGGACGTGGCCGCCTTCGAGGCCGAGTACGCCGCCTTCTCGGGCGTCCGGCACGCCGTCGGCACCGCCAACGGGACCGACGCCCTGGAGCTCGCCCTGCGCGCTCTCGAACTCCCGCCCGGCGCCGGAGTGGTGCTGCCCGCCAACACCTTCGTCGCCACCGCCGAGGCGGTGGTCAGGGCCGGGCTACGGCCCGTCCTGGTCGACGCCGACCCGGAGTACCTCCTGATCGACCCGGCCCGCGTCGCGGAGGCACTGCCGGGCGCCGCCGCCCTGCTGCCCGTCCACCTCAACGGCCAACTCGCCCCGATGCGGCCGCTGCTGGACCTGGCCGAGGGCCGTCCGGTGGTCGAGGACGGTGCCCAGTCGCAGGGAGCCAGGCAGGACGGCCGGCTCTCCGGCTCCTGGGGCCGGATCTCCGCCACCAGCTTCTACCCGGGCAAGAACCTCGGCGCGTACGGCGACGCCGGCGCGGTGGTCACCGACGACGAGGAGCTGGCCACCGCCGTCCGGCTGACCGGCGACCACGGCTCCGGCCGCAAGTACGTCCACGAGCGCTTCGGCTTCAACTCCCGGATGGACACCCTGCAGGCCGTCGTCCTGCGCGCCAAACTCCGCCGCCTGCCCGCCTGGAACGAGGCCCGCCGCGCCGCCGCCGCCCGCTACGACCGGCTGCTCGCCGGCCTGGACGGGCTCAGCACGCCCCGCACCCTGCCGGGCAACGAACACGTCTGGCACCTCTACGCGGTGCAGGTCGAGCGCGGCCGGGACGAGGTCCTCGCCGAACTGCAGGCCGCCGGGATCGGTGCCGGTGTCCATTACCCCGTCCCCGTCCATCTGCAGCCCGCCTTCCGCGGGCTCGGGTACGCCGAGGGCAGCTTCCCCGTCACCGAGCGGGCGGCGGGCCGGATCCTGACGCTGCCGCTCTATCCGCAGATCACGGAGGATCAGCAGAGCAGGGTCGCCGAGGCGCTGGCGAAGGCACTCACCAAGATTTGACCAAGAACCGGCCAAGAACCGGTCAAACCCCGAAGACGGCCCGTGCCGATGGTGTCCGGTCGAAGCAACCTCCAGGCGGGGCGACCGGGGCCGACCTGCACCCCCTACGCTGGTGTCCAGCATTCACCCATGGACAATGTTTCAGCAGCCAGTGGGGGCACCCAGATGACGACAGGTCGGCCCGGCACCGCCGCGGCGCCCAACGGGGCGTACGCGGGCCAGGTGGTGCAGTTCCCGGACCCGGTACGGTCCGCGAAGCACCCCGCCGGGGTGCGGGTGGACGAGTACGGCTACCCGGACTTCAGCGCGTACGCGGTCGCCGCCGCCGAGGTCGCGGACCCGCCGGAGGGCTTCGGCGTGGACGAGCTGCGGCTGACCGACTACGTGTCGGCCAACGCCGCGCTGTTCACCCAGGGCCATGAGCTCTGGGCGGACCTGGACACCGCCGTGGCCACCCCGCCGGGCTGGACCTGGCACCACTCCGTCGGCCGGGCGGCGCCCGGCTGGCGCCGGATGGAACTCGTCCCGGTCGAGGTCAAGGCCCTGCTCCGGCACCACGGCGGCCTGGCCCGCTCCAGCGCCGACCACAACCGGCGTGGCACCCGCCCGCTCCAGGAGCACCGCCCGGCGCACTTCTCGCTGGCCAAGGACGGCGGCGACCCGCTGAGCGTCACCGAGGACCTGGTGCAGAACGCGGAGCAGCGCCTGGGCCACCGGCTCCCCGGCGCGTACCGCAGCTTCCTCAAGGTGGCGGGCGGCCGGGCCCCGGTCGGCGTCGCGCTCGACACCGAGCTCGGACTGCTGCTCGACCAGCCGTTCATGACGGTGAGTGAGGAGTACGGCGTCCAGGACCTGGTCTACGCGAACAAGTGCCTGCGCGACCACCTCACCAAGGACTACCTGGGCATCGCCTACGTGCAGGGCGGCATCCTGGCGCTCAAGGTGCGTGGCGAGCAGACCGGTTCGGTCTGGTTCTGCCTCTACGACGACGCCCGGGACACCGGCGGGCCCGAGACCCCCGAGGAGCGCGTCGCGCGGCTTCTGCTGCCCTGCGGTGCGGACTTCGACCAGTTCCTGCTCCGGCTGGCCGGCAGCCCTCCGGAGCTGGAGACCGTGGCGGGAATGATGGTGGACGGCGGGTTCGCCCGGGCCGTACCGGTCAACTGATGCGCAGCCGCAGGACAGAAGGGGTGGACCGGGCGTGGTGACGTACGCGCAGGCGCAGGAGCTCGCCGAGGACTGGATCAACGCCGGGGTGCCGCGCTCGCAGCAGCGCGAGGTACGGGTGCGGGAGTTCGACCTGGGCTTCGTCTGCTGGGCCGTGGACAGGGCCGACGGCCAGGACGCCGACGGCGGTTCGGACGGCCCGGCCGGCGAGGCCCGGATGGTGATCGCCCGGGACAGCGGGGCCAGCACGCTCTGGCCGCCGCTGCCCGTCAACGAGGTGGTCCGGCAGTACGAGGAGACGTACGGCGGTCCGGTCGCGCCCAACCCGGCCGGTGCCGCGAAGCCGGTGCCCGGGGCGGTCGAGGCGACGTCCTTCCTGCTCAGCCCGCCGCAGTGGCTCCAGGAGGCCGGGGCGGCGGCGATCGCGGCCGAGGCGGCCCGCCTCGGCGAACCGGCCGCGCCCGACGCCTCCGGCGCCGCGCCGGTGGTGCTCACCGCGCCGCCCGCCTCCGACCGGCCGGCCGGGGACGCCCCCACCATGCTCGCCCCGCCCTCGGGCGACGCCGCACCCTCGTACGGCCTGGCCGCCCCGCCGCCCGGCCACACCCCGCCGCCCGGCTCCACCCCGCTGCCGTTGCCGCACGGTCCGGTGCCGCCGGAGGGCGCCACCGTGCCGCTGCCGGACGGGGTCCTGGCGGGGGCGCCGGGCTTCGCCGCCGCGCCCCCGCCACCGCCCGGCGCCACGCCCGTGCCGCTGCCGCCCCCGCCGGGGGTGCCGGTACCGGGTGCGCCCGCCGCGCCCGTCCCGCCCGCACCGCCTGCACCGCCTGCCGGCTCGCCCGGAATCGCGTACGCCCCGACCATGCTCGCCACCGACGGCGCACCGGGGCTGATGGGCCTGCCCGGCGCACCCGGGGCACCCGGCAGCCCGGCCCCGGCCGGCGGCCTCGGCCGCTCCGGCCCGGGCACCCCGCCGCCCCCGCCACCGGCCGAGCTCCGCGGGCCGGGTGCCGCGCCGCACGGCCCGGGCGGAGCCGGGCGCGGCCCGAGCGCCCCGCCGCCGCCCCCGCCCGCCGAGCTCCGTCACGCACCCGGCGGCCACCCCGCACCCAGTGCCGGCGGCCGTTCCGGCCCCGGTGTCCCGCCGCCCCCGCCGCCCGGCGAGCTGCTCGGCGGAGCGGAGGCGCCCGCCGCCCCACAGGCCGCTGGCGCGGCCGGGATCGCGTACGAGGCGACCCAGCTGGCGCACGCCATCGAGATGCCCCCTGGCGGCCTCGGCGGCCCCGGCATCCCCGGCGCTCCGCCGCAAGGTGGCCCCGGCATGCCTCCGCCGCCCCCGCCGGGTGCCGTCCCGGTGCCGGGCGCTCCGCCGGTCGGCTACGGCTACCCCGCCGGCGCTGCCTCGGCCGGTGCGCCCGCACCTGCCGTGCCCGCCGTCCCGCCGCCCGCGCCCCAGCCGCCGGTCGCGCCGGTGCCGTCCGGCGTGCCCTCGATCGGGCCCGGCAGCATCGCCGTGATCAGCTACCGGGGGCCGGACGGCTCCGAGCAGAAGCTCATCCAGCACAGCGAGCCGGGTACCCCCCACCCCGAGTGGAAGGCCCTGCAGGAGCTGCGCCGGCTGAACGTCCCGCCGGACCAGGTCCTGGAGCTGCACACCGACCTGGAGTGCTGCGACCTGCCCGGCGGCTACTGCGCCCGGATGGTCCGCGCCTCCTGGCCGAACGCGCGGCTGAGCCACACCGCCCCGTACGGCCGGGACTACCAGGCCAGGCAGGCCGGGATGGCGCTGCTGCTGGACCACGTCGACCAGCTGCACCAGCTGGCCGCCGCGCCGCAGCGCCCGCGCCCCGTCCGGGTGCCGCTGCCCGCGCCGGGCATGGTCCCGCCGCTGCCGCCGCTCGCCCCGCAGCAGCTGGCCGCCGAGCTGGGCCAGGCCTTCGGGCCGATGGTGTTCCGCTTCGAGCAGCGCGCGGTCTCCCGTCAGGGCGTGCCGGAGCCGGTGGCGCAGACCCTGATGTGGGCCGGGCTGCCGCGCGACTTCGCGCCGTTCTTCTGGGCCCAGGCCCAGGAGGGCAGGCCGATCCCGACCCTCGCCGAGCTGGCCGCCGAGCGCGGCCTGCCGCCGGGGCCGGACTTCGGCGGCTACCTGGTGCTCGGCAACGACTACGGCCGCCAGCTGTGCGTGCAGTACGGCACGGCCGCCGTGGTCGCGGTCGACATCGAGGGCGGCGGCGAGGCCCCGCGCTTCGTCAACACCGGCGTGCCGGAGTTCGTCCGCAGCCTGGCGCTGCTCGGGCGGATGTGGCGCCTGCGGTACGGGCTGACGCCGGATCAGGCCGGCCGCTGGACGACCGACTTCCAGGCTCAGCTGGCCGCCATCGACCCGGCGGCGCTGCAGACGCCCGAGACCTGGTGGGCCGTCCTGCTCGAGCAGTTCTGGGACGGCGTGATGTAGCGGGCCTGTCGCAGGTCGGAGGGGCTGTACCGGACCACCGGTACGGCCCCTTCGTGCTGCCGTGCGGCGCTGCGTTGTTTGGGTTTCGACCTTATCTGCGCAAAATAGGTCAAGAGGATGGGTCTACCCGCATCCACCTCGATGACGTCCGACAATGGGCTGCGCAGCCCGCGAGCACGAGGGGAAGAGCCCATGAGCGACGCCGTCTCCCAGCACGGCTTCACCGCTGCCCGGCGGGGCTACGCGCCCGAGCAGGTCGACCGGGCGCTGGCCGCCCTCACCGCCGAGCGGGACGAGGCGTGGGAGCGGCTCAGCGTGCTCGGCGCGGGCATCCGCGAGATGGAGAAGCGGCTCGCCGACATCGTCCGGTCCGCGGCCGACGCCCCCGAACCGGACTTCGCGGTGCTCAGCGAGCAGGCCGCCAAGCTGATGGCGATCGCCGACGCCGAGGCACTGGCCGTCCGGACGCGGGCCGAGCGCGCCGCGGAGGACGCCCGCGACCGGGCGTACGAGGCGGGCCAGGACATCGCCACGGCGGCCAAGGAGTACGCCGCCACGGCGCGCAGCGACGCCGAGCAGGCCGTCCGCCGGACGGACGAGCGCTCGCGCGCCGAGGCCGAGAAGCTGCGCGCGGAGGCCGACCGCGACGCCCGTACGGTGCGGGACACCGCGACGGCGGACGCGGCGAAGACCCGGGTGAGCGCCGCGGAGGCGGAGGAGCAGGCCGAGGCCAAGCTCGCCGAGCTGCGCCGGCGGGCGGACGAGACGTTCGCCGCCGCGGAGGCGCAGGCGGTTGCCGAGGACGCCAAGATCGCCGCCATGGCCGAGAACCGGCTCAAGGAGGCCGAGCAGCACCGCCAGGACGTGCTGGCGAAGATCAAGCAGTGGGAGGCCGAGGCCCGGGCCAAGGCGGACCAGGTGATGGAGCAGGGCCGCCGCAAGGCCGAGAGGATCCACGCGGCGAGCGAGCGCGAGCAGCAGGAGTTCGCCGTCCGGCAGGAGGAGGTGCAGAAGCACCTCGACCACATCAAGGGGACCCTCGCGGCCCTCACGGGCGCGGCGGTCGGTGCGATCGAGCCCGTCCCCGAGGAGCCCACGGCAGGGCCTCCCCCCGAGGCACCGGCGCCCGCGGAGGCCGAGACCACCGTCATGCCGCCTGTGCCGCCGAAGCCGGCGGACCCTCCGGCCCCCGTGCCGGACGCCGAGACGAAGATCATCCCCAAGATCGTGATCGTGGACGACGGCTCCGAGTACCCGAGCTCGGTGGTGCGGCGGGCCTAGGCCTAGGAGGTGCCCGAGCCCGCGAGGAGCCTGGCGATCCGCTCGGCCTGGTCCTTGACCGCCTTCTGCTGGGCGGCCAGGGCGGTGGCGTTCTGGTCGATCTGCTGCTTCTGGTACCCGGTGAGCACGGCGAACCAGACGCCCGCGAGGTTGCTGCGGGTGGTGCAGTCGGCGTCCGCCCGCGCGGTCGCCAGCTCCTCGGCGGTCGGGCTGCCGGGGCCGCGGTACTGCTGGAGCGGCGTGGTGGGATCGGCGACGCGGTATCCGGACCTCGCCATGCAGTCGGCCCAGCTCCGGGTGGCCTCCGTGACCCGGGAGTCCCGGCCGGTGGCCTGGAGGGACTCGCTGAACAGGCGGTTGACCAGCTCCGTCCCGGCCGGGCTGGGCGGCTTGAGCTGCTCGGCGATCTGCCGGTCGCAGTCGACGCGGGCGGTCACGAAGGCCTCGGAGTCGTCCGTCCCGGCGGGCGCCGTCCGTACCTGGCTGCGCTTGGGCGGGTGGAACCCCTGGACGCCCGCGATGTCGGCGCCCAGGTACCCCCAGGCGCCGGCGGGCAGTGCGGTGGCGTTGTCGGGCGGTTCGGTGCCCTGGTAGTTGTCGCCGCTGAAGCCGGCGAACCCGGCCTTGTGCATACAGGAGACGGCCAGTGACGTGCGGAGCTGCGCGTCCCGCTGAATGTCCTGGTCGCCCCAGTTGTAGGCGGAGAGCGGAAGCCCGGTCATTCCGCCGCGCCCGGAAGCCGGAGCCTGCGGGGTTCCGGATATCGGTGGCGGCGTCAGCTTCGTTTCCGGGGCCTTTGCCGGGGACGAGCAGCCGGAGATCAGTACCGCCGGCGTTGCGAGCAGCGCCAATCCTGCGCGTCGGTATCTGCGGGCGGATGCGTCCACGCTGGAATTCCTGTCCGCGCGGCGTGGGGGTGGGTGGCGTGGCCGCGCCAGAACCGGACACTAGCCGGGCGGTCCGGCCTTGGCCACCGGTTCGGTGACGAAGGAAGGTGAGCTCCATCACGGCATTCCGCCGTGGCTGCGGAAATCTCCCGGGGCGTCGGATCCGGAATCGGAATCGCCCATTCCCGTGGCAGTCCGAGTACTACAGGTCGGACGTCGGTGTCGGCCCCTTCGGGAGGGGCCGACACCGGTGTCTCAGAGCACCTCGACCGCCGCGCCCGCCAGCCGCCGGCGGCAGTCCAGCACGTACCGGGCGTGCGCGACCACGGCCTCGTAGTCGAACTCGTCGTGGTCGGCCAGCAGCACCACCGCGTCCGCCGCCGCCAGTTCCTCCGGGGTGGCCTCGACCCGCCGTACGGCTGCGAAGGGGTCGCCGTGGGCGTCCTGCTCGGGCGTGCGCTGGCCGGGGATCACCGGCTCGGGCACGTGCACCCCGACCACCACGTGCGGGTCGGCGGCGCGTACCTCGGCGCCCATCCTGGTGAGCAGCTCGGCGACCCGGGCCGCCGGGGTCTCCCGGGCGTCGCCGGTGTTCTTCTTGTAGGCGAGCCCGAGCAGCAGCACCCGCGAGCCCTTGACCGAGCGCTGACGGTCGTTCAGCGCCTCCACCAGTCGGCGCACCACGTAGTCGGGCATGTGGCTGTTCACGTCGTTCGCCAGCTCCACGAAGCGGAACGACTGCCCGAGGGCCCGCTCCACCCGCCAGGAGAGATAGGACGGGTCGATCGGCAGGCAGTGCCCGCCGACGCCGGGGCCGGGGGTGAAGCGCAGATAGCCGAAGGGCTTGGTGGAGGCCGCGTCGATGGCCTCCCAGACGTCGATCCCGAGATCGTGGGCGAACATCGCCAGCTCGTTGACCAGGGCGATGTTCACGTGCCGGAAGGTGTTCTCCAGCAGCTTGGTCAGCTCGGCCTCCTTGCACGAGGAGACCGGCACCGTACGCTCGACCAGCTGCCCGTAGAAGCCCTCGACCGCCGAGAGGGCGGCCGGGGTGATGCCCGAGACCACCTTGGGTGTGTTCTCCAGCCGCCAGGTCGGGTTGCCCGGGTCGATCCGCTCTGGGCTGTAGCCGAGGTGGAAGTCCGTACCCGCCCTCAGCCCGGAGCCCTCCTCCAGCAGCGGCGCCAGCAGCTCCTCGGTCGTCCCCGGGTAGGTGGTCGACTCCAGCACCACCGTGGCGCCGGGCCGCAGGTGCCGGCCGAGCAGCCGCGCCGAGGCCTCGATGTACGAGAGGTCGGGCACCCCGTCCCGCAGCGGGGTCGGCACGGTGATCACCGCGACGTCGAAGCCCGCCACGTCGGCCGGGTCGGCGGACGGAAGGTAGGCGCCGCCGTCCAGCAGCGGGCGCAGCCGCTCGGCCGGGATGTCCTCGACGTACGACTCGCCGACGGCCAGCCGCTTGATCCGCCGCTCGTCCACGTCGTAGCCGACCACCTGGTGCCCCACCTCGGCGGCCCGGACGGCCAGTGGCAGCCCGACATACCCCTGACCTGCGATGACGACGCGCATGACGAAGTACCCCCTCCATCGCGATGACGGTGTCCCCACACCGTCTTCACAAGAGAGTACGGAGAGCCGATCCCAAGCGTGGCACTTCAGACAAATAGGCCAGGACCCGTGGCGCCCTCCAGGAAAGGGCGCCACGACTCCCGACAAAGGGGCGCGGGCGCCCCCACCCAGGGCCGCCCGGCCACGCACTCCCGACCCCCATCGGGGTGCGTCTGCGCCACCACAGCCATCCCCCACGGTTGGGTGCGGCGGGCACAGGCACCATCCTGCGCGCCGACCATGGACGGACAGTGACAGGAGTATGTCCAGTTCGTGTGATCTCCGAAGCGTGATCGAACCGGACTCGCTCGGCCGCACAGCCGGTCGCACCGCGTGCGTGTCGGCCGTGCGGCGTAGGCTGGAGGCCCCCGGGCGCACCGCGTGCCGGGCCGTTCGCGTTGCCCGGCCGGTCTCTCCGGCGCCCGGGCACTCCAGCCACGGGACGAAGAAGAGACTCGATGAGCCTGTCCGGACTGCTCGATGTCGTCGTACGGGATGCCGCCCTCGCCGAGGCGATCGAGGCGGCGGCTGCCGGGCACCGGCAGCACCTCGACCTGGTGGGGCCGCCCGCGGCCCGGCCGTTCGCGATCGCCGCACTGGCCCGTTCGCTGGCCGGGCAGGCCGGCGAGCGAGGGCGGCCCGTACTCGCCGTCACCGCGACCGGCCGGGAGGCCGAGGACCTCGCCGCCGCCCTCCGCTCCCTGCTGCCCGCCGACGCGGTCGCCGACTTCCCGGCCTGGGAGACGCTGCCGCACGAGCGGCTCTCGCCGCGCTCGGACACGGTCGGCCGCCGCCTGGCCGTGCTGCGCCGGATCGTCCACCCGCGCGCCGACGACCCGGCCGCCGGGCCGGTCCAGGTGATCGTGGCCCCCGTCCGCTCGGTGCTGCAGCCGCAGGTCAAGGGCCTGGCCGAGCTGGAGCCGGTGGCGCTGCTGCGCGGTGAGCAGCACGACCTGGAGGAGGTGGCCAGGAAGCTCTCGGCCGCCGCCTACTCCCGGGTCGAACTGGTCGAGAAGCGCGGCGAGTTCGCCGTGCGCGGCGGCATCCTGGACGTCTTCCCGCCCACCGAGGAGCACCCGCTGCGGGTGGAGTTCTGGGGCGACGACATCGAGGAGGTCCGGTACTTCAAGGTCGCCGACCAGCGGTCCCTGGAGATCGCCGAGCACGGTCTCTGGGCGCCGCCCTGCCGCGAGCTGCTGCTCACCGACGAGGTCCGGGCCCGGGCCGCCGCGCTGGCCGAGGAGCACCCCGAGCTGGCGGAGATCCTGGACCGGATCGCCCAGGGCATCGCGGTCGAGGGCATGGAGTCCCTCGCCCCCGTGCTGGTGGACGAGATGGAACTCCTGATGGACGTCCTGCCGACCGGCTCGATCGCCGTGGTCTGCGACCCGGAGCGGGTCCGGACCAGGGCCGCCGACCTGGTCGCCACCAGCCAGGAGTTCCTCCACGCCTCCTGGGTCGCGGCCGCAGCCGGTGCGGACCGCCCGATCGACCTGGAGTCCATCGACGTCTCCGCCGCCTCGCTCTGGTCGCTGGCCGACGTCCGCGAGCACGCGGCCGAGATCGGCCTGCCCTGGTGGTCCGTCAGCCCGTTCGCAACCAGCGACTCCTCGGTGACCGAGGTGCTCGCCCGCGGCGGAGCCGCTGATTGGCCCGGCGATGCCAACACCCTCACCCTGGGCATGCACGCCGTCGAGGCGTACCGGGGCGACACCGCTCGCGCCATCGCCGACGCCAAGGAGCGGCTGGCCTCGGACTGGCGGGTCGTCATGGTGACGGAGGGCCACGGCCCGGCGGCCCGGCTCGCCGAGGTGCTCGGCAACGAGGGCATCCCGGCCCGCCTGGTCGCCGACCTCGCCGAGGCGCCCACCCGCGACGTCGTCCACGTCGCGACCGGCTCGATCGAGCACGGCTTCGTGGACGAGACGCTCAAGCTGACCGTCATCACCGAGACCGACCTCTCCGGCCAGAAGTCCTCCACCAAGGACATGCGCCGGATGCCCTCGCGCCGGCGCAACGCCATCGACCCGCTGGCCCTCCAGGCCGACGACTACGTCGTCCACGAGGCCCACGGGGTGGGCAAGTACGTCGAGATGGTGCAGCGCACCGTCCAGGGCGCGACCCGCGAGTACCTCGTCCTGGAGTACGCCCCCGCCAAGAAGGGGCACCCCGGCGACCGGCTGTTCGTGCCGACCGACCAGCTCGACCAGGTCACCAAGTACGTCGGCGGCGAGGCCCCCACCCTGCACCGGCTCGGGGGCGCGGACTGGGCGAAGACCAAGCAGCGGGCCAAGAAGGCCGTACGCGAGATCGCCGCCGACCTGATCAAGCTGTACTCGGCCCGGATGGCGGCCCCCGGCCACACCTTCGGCCCGGACACCCCCTGGCAGCGCGAGCTGGAGGACGCCTTCCCGTACGCGGAGACGCCCGACCAGCTGACCACCATCGCCGAGGTCAAGGCGGACATGGAGAAGTCCGTCCCGATGGACCGCCTGATCTGCGGCGACGTCGGCTACGGCAAGACCGAGATCGCGGTCCGGGCGGCCTTCAAGGCGGTGCAGGACGGCAAGCAGGTGGCCGTTCTGGTGCCGACCACGCTGCTGGTGCAGCAGCACTTCTCGACCTTCGCCGAGCGGTACGCCAACTTCCCGGTGATCGTGAAGGCGCTGTCGCGCTTCCAGACCGACTCGGAGGCGAAGGCCGTCCTGGAGGGGCTGTTCGACGGCTCGGTGGACGTCGTGATCGGCACCCACCGGCTGTTCTCCTCGGAGACCAGGTTCAAGGACCTCGGTCTGGTCATCGTCGACGAGGAGCAGCGCTTCGGCGTCGAGCACAAGGAGCAGCTGAAGAAGCTCCGCGCCAACGTGGACGTACTGACCATGTCGGCGACGCCGATCCCGCGAACGCTGGAGATGGCCGTCACCGGCATCCGCGAGATGTCGACCATCACCACCCCGCCGGAGGAGCGGCACCCGGTGCTGACCTTCGTCGGCCCGTACGACGAGAAGCAGATCTCGGCGGCGATCCGGCGTGAACTCCTGCGCGAGGGCCAGGTGTTCTACATCCACAACCGGGTCGAGTCGATCGACAAGGCGGCCGCCCGGCTGAAGGACCTGGTGCCCGAGGCGCGGGTCGCCACCGCGCACGGGCAGATGGGGGAGAACCTGCTGGAGAAGGTCGTCGTCGACTTCTGGGAGAAGGAGTTCGACGTCCTGGTCTCCACCACGATCGTGGAGTCCGGCATCGACATCTCCAACGCCAACACCCTGATCGTCGAGCGCGGCGACACCTTCGGCCTCTCCCAGCTGCACCAGCTGCGCGGCCGCGTCGGCCGTGGCCGCGAGCGCGGCTACGCGTACATGCTGTACCCGCCGGAGAAGCCGCTCACCGAGACGGCGCACGAGCGGCTCGCGACCATCGCCCAGCACACCGAAATGGGCGCGGGTATGTACGTGGCGATGAAGGACCTGGAGATCCGCGGGGCGGGCAACCTGCTCGGCGGCGAGCAGTCCGGGCACATCGCCGGCGTCGGCTTCGACCTCTACATGCGGATGGTCGGCGAGGCGGTGGCGGAGTTCCGCGAGTCGCTGGCGAGCGGTGGCGGGGAGCCGGAGGAGGAGCCGCTGGAGGTGAAGATCGAGCTGCCCGTGGACGCCCACGTGCCGCACGACTACGCCCCGGGCGAGCGGCTGCGGCTGCAGGCCTACCGCTCGATCGCGGCGGTCAACTCCGAGGAGGACATCGTCCAGGTCCGCGAGGAACTCACCGACCGCTACGGCAAGCTGCCCGAGCCGGTGGAGAACCTGCTGCTGGTGGCTGCCCTGCGGCTGTACTCGCGGCGCTGCGGGATCGGCGACATCACCCTGCAGGGGGCCAACATCCGCTTCGGCCCGGTCGAGCTGCGGGAGTCGCAGCAGCTGCGGCTGAACCGGCTCTACCCGCGCAGCCAGGTGAAGGCGGCGGCCCAGCAACTGCTGGTGCCGCGGCCGAGCACCGGCCGGATCGGCGGCAAGCCGCTGGTCGGGCGTGAACTGCTCACCTGGTGCACGGAGTTCCTCACCACGATGTTCGACGACCTGGCGGGATCGAAGAAGTAGCGTGCAGCCAGCGGACGGCGGTCTCGGGCTCAAGTGCCCGGGGCCGCCGTCCTGCTGTCGCGGCCGCCGGACACCGAACCGGCGGAGACCGGCCATCGGCACACCCGTTCGGCGCAAGGTCTGGGCAAGGCGCTGCGCGGCTCCCTATTGTCGGTTCCCGTCGGGAGAACCCACCGGTCTCCCACAGCACCGGACACCGCACCCAGCCCCGCCCACGACTCGGAGGCCCCACGTGATCCGCACCAGCCCCGCCGCCCGCCGCACCCGCACCGCCGTCGGCGCCCTGCTCGCCGCGGCCGCCCTGACCGCGTGCAGCGGCGGTACGGCCCACCAGGGGGCGGCAGCCGTGGTCGGGGGCCGGCCGATCTCCATCGCCACCGTGGAGTCGAGGGTGGCCGAGCTGCGGACGGCCGCCGCCGCCCAGCCGGGCGGGCCGCGCACCGAACGGGCCGGGCTGATCAGGCGGACGGTCGCCGAGCTGGTGCTCAACCAGGTGGTGGCCCAGGCCCTCGCGGACCGCCGGATCACCGTCTCCGACGGGGAGATCGACCAGGCCCGGGACGCGGAGACCAGGATGCTCGGCGGCGAGAACGAGCTCCAGCGCGAGCTGCTGCTCAAGCAGAGCGTGCCCGCGGGCGACATCGACGCCTTCTACCGGCAGCAGCTGGGCATCCACAAGCTCGCCGCGGCCCAGGGGCAGGACGCCCGTACGGCCGAGGGCGACGCCGTGGTGCGGGCGGCGTTGGCCGAGGCCGGCACCAAGCTCAGGATCGAGGTCAACCCCCGCTACGGGCACTGGGACCCGAAGCAGGTCACCCTCACCGACACCGTCACCGAGTGGTTGCCCCAGACGGCCGTCGCGGCCTGACGGCAGCTCGCCGTTCCTCGCGGCGCCGCACCGCCCACCAGGTAGGTTCAAAGGTGTGGACACTCCGAAGCTGATCCTGCTCACCACCACCCACCGCGTCGCCCCCGGCCTGCTCTCCTGGCCCGCCTGGGAGGCCCTGCGAGGAGCGGCCCGTGTGCTGGCCGCCGACCCGGCGCACCCGCAGTTGCCCGCCGTCCGGCAGGCCGGTGTCGAGGTCGAGCTCGTCGAGCGCGGCACGGCCCCGGCACTCGCCCGCCGGCTGCTCGAGGCGGCGCCGGCACGCGCTCCCTACGGCTCGGGGCGCGCCGGTGCCGAAAGCGACGAGCGACAAGCGACCGACGAAGGAGGGAGTGCCGGAGCGAGGAGTGTCGGCGCCGGGTACGAGCGCCCGGAGGCGAGTGGGCGCGTAACAGTCTGGCTGGGCAGCCCCGACGGCGATCCGGGCCTTACCGACGCGCTGGCGCGGCTCGCCGTGGAGGAGGCGGGGCAGGTCCCCGAGATCGAGGTGCTGCCGGGCTCGTACGACCTGCCGGGCGCGCGGCTGCTCGACCTGGCCTCGGTGATGGACCGGCTCCGCTCGCCGGGGGGCTGCCCCTGGGACGCGGAGCAGACGCACGCCTCCCTGGTGAAGTACCTGGTCGAGGAGGCCTTCGAGCTGGTCGAGGCGATCGAGGAGGGCGACCGGGAGACCCTGCGGGAGGAGCTCGGTGACGTGCTGCTCCAGGTCTTCTTCCACTCCCGGATCGCCGAGGAGCACCCCGAGGACCCGTTCAGCATCGACGACGTGGCCGGCGACATCGTCGAGAAGCTGATGTACCGCCACCCGCACGTCTTCGGCGACGTCGAGGCCACCGAGTCCGCCGAGGTCGAGGCCAACTGGGAGCAGCTCAAGGCCGCCGAGAAGCAGCGCGAGTCGGTGCTGGACGGCGTTCCGGCCGGGCTGCCCGCCCTCGCGTACGCCGCCAAGCTGGTCTCGCGGGTCCGCCGGGCGGGCTTCACGGGCGTGCCGGACGCCCCGTACGAGCTGCCCGCCGAGCTGACCCCGGAGTCGGTGGGCACGCTGCTGCTCGCCGTGGCGCAGCGGGCGCACGACGCGGATGTGGATGTGGACGCGGCGCTCCGGGCGGCCGCGCGCGGCTACCGGAGCGCGGTGCGGGCGGCGGAGGGGCTCGATGCGGGGCTCGGGGAGGGCTGACGCTGCTGCGGGACGACCTCGCTGATCGCGTCTCCGACGAGGGCGAGCAGTTCGGCCAGCGGGTCGAGGTGGTCGGGCAGCTCGTCCAGCGAGACGATCCGCTCGCCGTCGGGCCCGGCCACGCAGAACAGGTCGATCGGGCCGATGTGCTTGCCCGCGGTGTCCACCAGCGCGGCCACGTCGCTGGGCTGGTGGACGTCGCTGCACACCCCGACCACCGGACAGCCGGGACGGTCGAGCTCGGCGGCCAGGTCCTCGGCAACACCCGGGTGCTGGTCGGCGATCAGCATCCCGGCCGCGCCCGCGGCGGCGAACCGGCGGGCCAGGTCGGCCCCCGATCCGCCGCTGAGTACCGCGATGACCACCACTGCCCCGGCTACTCGCATGGCCTGCTCCTCCTTCAGAGCTCTGTGGACGACACCGCACCGGCGCCCACCAAAGGCATATCGGAGGATCGTAGGCACGTAGCGACCCTCCGCAACAGCAATTACCCGCCAGGTGACCAGACTCACGCCTCCGCGGCACCGGTTACGGTCATGACATGCCGGAAACGCCCGATACCAGCCAGCCGGAACTCTTCACCTGGGAGTTCGCCGCCGACCCCTACCCCGCGTACGCATGGCTGCGCGAGCACGCTCCCGTGCACCGCACCACGCTGCCCAGCGGGGTGGACGCCTGGCTGGTCACCCGGTACGCGGACGCCCGGCAGGCGCTGGCCGACGGCAGGCTGTCCAAGAACCCCGCCCACCACAGCGAGCAGGCTCACCGCACCGGCCGGGTCGGTATCCCGGGCGAACGCCAGGCGGACCTGATGACGCACCTGCTGAACATCGACCCGCCGGACCACACCCGGCTGCGCCGGCTGGTCTCCAAGGCGTTCACCCCGCGCCGGGTGGCCGAGTTCGAGCCCCGGGTGCAGCAGCTCACCGACCGGCTGATCGACTCCTTCGCGGCCCGCGGCTCGGCCGACCTGATCCACGAGTTCGCCTTCCCGCTCCCCATCTACGCGATCTGCGACCTGCTGGGCGTCCCGCCGGAGGACCAGGACGACTTCCGGGACTGGGCCGGGATGATGATCCGACATGGCGGCGGCCCGCGCGGCGGGGTGGCCCGCGCCGTGAAGAAGATGCGGGCTTACCTCCTGGAGCTGATCCACCGCAAGCGGGCCGACCTCGGCGAGGACCTGATCTCCGGCCTGATCCGGGCGAGCGACCACGGCGAGCACCTGACCGAGAACGAGGCGGCCGCGATGGCCTTCATCCTTCTCTTCGCCGGGTTCGAGACCACCGTGAACCTGATCGGAAACGGACTTTTCGCCCTGCTCCGCCACCCGGAGCAGCGGGCCCTCCTCCAGGCCTCAGTCCAGCGCGGCGAGACCGGCCTGCTGGCCACGGCCGTCGAGGAACTGCTGCGCTTCGACGGCCCGGTGGAGCTTGCCACCTGGCGGTTCGCGACCCGGCCGCTGACCATCGGCGGTGTGGACATCCCGGTCGGCGACCCCGTCCTGGTGGTGCTCGCGGCGGCCGACCGCGACCCGGCCCGCTTCGCCGAGGAGAACACCCTCGACCTGGCCCGCAAGGACAACCCGCACCTGGGCTTCGGCCACGGCACCCACTACTGCATCGGTGCCCCGCTGGCCCGGTTGGAGGGCCAGGCCGCCCTGGCCACGCTGCTCACCCGCCTTCCCGACCTCCGACTCGCGGCGGACCCGGCGGACCTGCGCTGGCGCGGTGGCCTGATCATGCGCGGGCTCCGGGAGTTGCCGGTGTCGTTCACGGCCGTCTGACGGCGTGTTGACCGGCTCTGTCCAGCAACGATCCGAATACGCATCAATATGGACAAAGTTGGATCGTTTGTAGACGATCGGTGACGGACCGTAATTCCCTTGTGATGCAGGCGGTATGAGCTTGTGATCGGTGGGCTCATCTGTTTACTCTCCCTGAAGTTCGCAGCTGCGAACCCCGTGCGCGGAACGCCGAGTCCTGCCCGCCGCGCTGCCGGGACACCGACCAGACCCTTGGGCAGGGGCGGGGGACCCAGGTCAGTTGCCGTTCCCCCACGGCTTGGGGTGAAGCCGCCCACGCAGGACCGTTCCTGCGGCAGGCGGCCGGGCCACCTCCCGGTCCGAACCCGACAGCTCACCTCGCAGGCGTGCGGAGAGGGACGTCTTCATGCTCTTCACCGGTTCGGGCCGTCACCGCCGTCGTACGCAGACCGAGAAGGCCATCGCCGTCGCAGGCGTGGCCGGAGTCGGTCTCGCCATGCCGCTGCTCACCGCCACCGGCGCCCACGCCGCCCCCGTGTCGACCTGGGACAAGGTCGCCGAGTGCGAGAGCGGCGGCAACTGGAGCATCAACACCGGCAACGGCTTCTACGGCGGCCTGCAGTTCAGCAACAGCACCTGGAAGGCCTACGGCGGCGCCCAGTACGCCGCGCAGGCCCACCAGGCCAGCAAGGGCCAGCAGATCGCCGTCGCCGAGAAGGTGCTCGCCTCCCAGGGTCCCGGCGCCTGGCCCGTCTGCTCCGTCAAGGCCGGTCTGACCAAGGGCGGTTCGGCCGCCCAGGTCGACAGCGACAGTGCGGCCAGCGCCGCCGGCACCATCCAGGGTTCCAAGAAGGCCGGCGAGCAGGACGCCGCCCAGGCGCCCGTGGTCCCGGTCTTCCCCGGCAAGGCCGGTTACGACGAGGCCTCGGGCAAGTACTGGTACCAGAAGGACGGCAACTGGTACTGGACCAGCCACGAGGAGATCTACAACCAGTTCGCGCAGACCCCTGCCGCGACGCCGTCCACCCCGGCGACCCCGGCAGCCCCGGCGACCCCCGAGGTCACGATCCCTCAGGCGGTCCCGGTCCCGGTTCCTCCGGCGGCCCCGGCCCCGCAGGCCGCCCCCGTCCAGCAGAGCACGTCCGCGGTCGGCAACACTTACACCGTCGTGCCGGGTGACACCCTGTCGGACATCGCCCACGACCAGCACCTCTCGGGCGGCTGGCACAAGCTGTACGACGGCAACAGGTCGACCGTCGGGGGCAACCCGGACCTGATCCTCCCCGGCCAGGTGCTCCACCTCGGCTGAGACCGCGGCGTGGACCAGGGGGCGTTCCGGCGGCGGCCGGAACGCCCCCTTTCGCGGTCATTCAGGTGAACTACCGGCGAGTAGCCGGGCCACACGGTGAGACGGGGCCAAGGGCAGCGTGGCCCGGAGCGCCGGTGCGGTTAGGCTCTGGTCGTAACGACTCCGCAATCGTCCCCGCAGACTCCACCCCTGTCCGCAGGACCCTGCTTCCGCAAGGAGATGCTCGTGCCGTCCATTGATGTCGTCGTAGCCCGTGAGATTCTCGATTCGCGCGGCAACCCCACGGTCGAGGTCGAGGTCGGCCTCGACGACGGCAGCACCGGTCGTGCCGCTGTCCCGTCCGGCGCCTCCACCGGTGCCTTCGAGGCCCTTGAGCTGCGCGACGGTGACAAGAACCGCTACTTCGGCAAGGGCGTGGAGAAGGCCGTCCTCGCCGTCATCGAGCAGATCGGCCCGGAGCTGGTCGGCTACGACGCCACCGAGCAGCGCCTGATCGACCAGGCCATGCTCGACCTGGACGCCACCCCGGACAAGTCCTCGCTCGGCGCCAACGCGATCCTCGGTGTCTCCCTCGCCGTGGCGCACGCCGCCTCCGAGGCCAGCGACCTCCCGCTGTTCCGCTACCTGGGTGGCCCGAACGCGCACGTGCTGCCCGTCCCGATGATGAACATCCTCAACGGCGGTTCGCACGCGGACTCCAACGTGGACATCCAGGAGTTCATGATCGCTCCGATCGGCGCGGAGTCCTTCTCCGAGGCCGTCCGCTGGGGCGTCGAGGTCTACCACACCCTCAAGGGCGTCCTGAAGGAGCGCGGCCTCTCCACCGGCCTGGGCGACGAGGGCGGCTTCGCCCCGAACCTGGACAGCAACCGCGAGGCGCTGGACCTCATCACCGAGGCCATCAAGAAGGCCGGCTACGTGCCCGGCAAGGACGTCGCGCTGGCGCTGGACGTGGCCGCCTCCGAGTTCTACAAGGACGGCGCGTACCAGTTCGAGGGCAAGGCGCTCACCTCCGCCGAGCTGATCGACTACTACGCCGAGCTGGTCGCCGCGTACCCGCTGGTCTCCATCGAGGACCCGCTGGACGAGTCGGACTGGGACGGCTGGAAGGCCATGACCGACAAGCTCGGCGCCAAGGTCCAGCTGGTCGGTGACGACCTGTTCGTGACCAACCCGGAGCGCCTGGCCAAGGGCATCGAGACCGGCACCGCCAACGCGCTGCTGGTGAAGGTCAACCAGATCGGCTCGCTGACCGAGACCCTGGACGCCGTCGAGCTGGCCCAGCGCAACGGCTACCGCTGCATGATGTCGCACCGTTCCGGCGAGACCGAGGACGTCACCATCGCCGACCTCGCAGTCGCCACCAACTGCGGCCAGATCAAGACCGGCGCCCCGGCCCGCTCCGAGCGCGTCGCCAAGTACAACCAGCTGCTGCGCATCGAGGAGATCCTCGACGACGCCGCCGAGTACGCCGGGCGTGGCGCGTTCCCGCGGTTCCGCTTTGCGGACCAGTAAGCACGGCAAGTACGAGGGCTGACACACAGCTGTAGTACCGGTGCCCCGGCTCTCACCCCGTAGGGTGGGGCCGGGGCACCGGTGCGATCAGCAGGGGGTACGAGAGATGGCAAGGTGGAAGATCCCGGGCATGGCCGCGAGGCCGCGCTTCACCAGCCGGGCGACCGTCCTGGTGCTCGTCCTCTGCTCGCTCGTCGCGATCCTCGCGTACCCCACCCGGCAGTTCATCTCGCAGCGCTCCGACATCGCCGCCCAGCGCGCCAAGGCCGACCACGCCAAGCAGCAGGTCGAGCAGCTCCGCAAGGAGCGGGCCCGCTGGCAGGATCCCGAGTACGTGAAGGCGCAGGCCCGCGAGCGGCTGCACTACGCGATGCCCGGCGAGACCCCGTTCGTCTCGGTCGATCCGAGCCCGCCCGCCACCCCCAAGCCCTCCTCGGGCGGCACGGCGCCCGCCCAGGCGGCCAAGGCCGCCCAGCCCTGGTACACCAGCATCTGGGACTCGGTCGACGCGGCCGACTCCACCCCCGCCCCCGCCTCCCGCTAGAGACAGTTCCCCATGACCACTGAGAACTCTGCCGTTTCCGACCACGACGTCGCCGCCATCGCGGCCCAGCTCGGCCGCGTCCCGCGCGGCCTGCGCGGGGTGGCCCACCGCTGCCCGTGCGGCAACCCGGACGTCGTCGAGACGGCGCCCCGGCTGCCGGACGGTACGCCGTTCCCCACCCTGTACTACCTGACCTGCCCCAAGGCCGCCTCGCTGATCGGCACCCTGGAGGCGGACGGTGTGATGAAGGATCAGACCGCCCGGCTCGCCGAGGACCCGGAGCTCGCCGCCTCGTACCGGAAGGCGCACGAGGACTACATCGCCCGCCGGGACGCCATCGAGGTGCTGGAGGGCTTCCCGAGCGCCGGCGGTATGCCGGACCGGGTGAAGTGCCTCCACGTGCTGGTCGGCCACTCACTGGCGGCCGGGCCCGGCGTCAACCCGCTGGGTGACGAGGCGATCGGCATGCTGGAGGACTGGTGGGCCAAGGGCCCGTGCGTCTCCGCCGCCGAGGTCGACGAGAACCTGGCGAAGGTGGCCGAGCAGCGGGCGCAGGCCGAGGACCACGCCGCCGTGATCGCCGCCAAGGAGCAGAAGGCCGCCGAGCGTGCGGCGAAGAAGCGCCAGGCCGAGGAGGAGACCGAATGACCACCACGCGAGTCGCCGCGATCGACTGCGGCACCAACTCCATCCGCCTGCTGATCGCGGACCTCGACCCCGCCACCGGCCAGATCGCCGACCTCGACCGCCGGATGATCATCAACCGGCTCGGCCAGGGCGTGGACAGGACCGGCCGGCTGGCCCCCGAGGCGCTGGAGCGGACCTTCGCGGCCTGCCGCGAGTACGCCGCCGTGATCGCCGAGTACGGCGTCGGCCCGGACCGCATCCGCTTCGTCGCCACCTCGGCCTCCCGGGACGCCGAGAACAGCGACGAGTACACCAAGGGCGTCCGCGAGATCCTCGGCGTCGAGCCCCAGGTGGTGAGTGGCGAGGAGGAGGCCCACCTCTCCTTCGTCGGCGCCACCAAGGAGCTCACCGGCGGCGCCTTCGAGGCCCCGTACCTGGTCTTCGACCTGGGCGGCGGTTCCACCGAGTTCGTGCTCGGCACGGACGACGTGGAGGCGGCCCGCTCGGTCGACATCGGGTGTGTCCGCCTGACCGAGCGGCACTTCGCCGGCACCGAGCTGCCGACGCCCGATCAGATCTCCGCCGCCAAGGCGGACATCCGGGCCGCGCTGGACCGGGCCGCGGAGGTCGTCCCGCTGAACGAGGCCGCCACGCTGGTCGGCCTCGCCGGTACGGTCACCACGGTGGCCGGCATCGCCCTGGACCTGCCCGCGTACGACTCCGAGGCGATCCACCACTCGCGGATCCCGGTGGCGGACGTGCGGGAGGTGACCGGTCGGCTGCTGACCTCGACCCACGAGCAGCGCGCGGCCATCCCCGTGATGCACCCGGGCCGGGTGGACGTGATCGCGGCCGGTGCCCTCGTCCTGCTGGAGATCATGGAGCGGACGGGCGCCGCCGAGGTGGTCGTCAGCGAGCACGACATCCTCGACGGGATCGCCTGGAGTATGGCGGTCTGAACCCCCGACACCCCTTACGGAATCGGCCCCGGAGCGCCCTCGGCGCGCCCGGGGCCGAGGCCTGTACGGCGAGTCGCGAGAAAGTTCGTGAATTTCTTCACATGGCGATCCAGCCTTTCGTCGCACCGAGCCGCCCGCTACGTCCGATATGTGGGACCGAAGGTCGACTTCAGCGCCCGCCCGCTGGATCGCAGGCAGGGCTCCCGCTCGGGTGACGGAATCGAAATGGCGAGCGGGAACTCGGGCGGGACAAGGAACGTTGCTGCTCAGCGGTGCCCTCTGCGTCCGGATGCTCACCGGCTGCGCCCGGCGCCCGTGAGGCGGTCGCCACCCCCGGCAGATGTGGCCGCGTAGTGTAGCAGAGGGTGTCCAGAGGGCTGTGACGGGCCTCACGAAGGGCGGCCCGAACGGGGGTGGATACTTTCGGATATGAGCACCACGGAGCGTCCTCGCATCCTCATTGTCGGCGGTGGTTACGTCGGCCTGTATGCCGCGATGCGCATCCTCAAGAAGATGCGCTACGGGGAGGCGACCGTCACGGTCGTCGACCCGCGGTCGTACATGACGTACCTGCCCTTCCTTCCCGAGGCGGCCGGCGGCAACGTCGCGCCCCGCAACCTCGTTGCCCCGCTGCGCAGCGCCCTCAAGAAGGCGGAGGTGCTCACCGGTCACGTGACCGGTGTGGACCACGCCCGCAAGGTCGCCACCATCGCGCCGCTGGCCGGCGACGCCTACGAGCTGCCCTTCGACTACCTCGTCGTCGCGACCGGCTCGGTCTCCCGCACCTTCCCGATCCCCGGCCTGGCCGAGCACGGCATCGGCATGAAGACGGTCGAAGAGGCGATCAGCCTCCGCAACCACGTCATGGCGCAGCTGGACAAGGCCGAGTCCACGACGGACCCCGAGGTCCGTCGCAAGGCCCTCACCTTCGTGGTCATCGGCGGCGGCTTCGCCGGCGTCGAGACCATCGCCGAGGTCGAGGACATGGCCCGGGACGCGGCGAAGATCTACAAGACCGTCAGCCGTGACGACATGCGCTTCATCCTGGTGGAGGCGGCCAACCGCATCCTCCCGGAGATGGGCCCGGACCTCGGTCTGTGGACCAAGGAGAAGCTCGAAGAGCGCAACATCGAGATCTACATCGAGACCTCGATGGACTCCTGCGTCGACCAGCACGTGGTGCTGAAGAACGGCGTCGAGGCCGATGCCTCCACCATCGTGTGGACGGCGGGCGTCAAGCCCAACCCGGTCCTGAACCACTTCGGCCTGCCGCTCGGCCCGCGTGGCCACGTGGACACCGCGCCGACCCTGCAGGTCCAGGGCTTCGACTACGTCTGGGCCGCCGGCGACAACGCCCAGGTACCCGACCTCGCCGTCGGCGAGGGCGCCTGGTGCCCGCCGAACGCGCAGCACGCGGTCCGTCAGGCGCTCGTCCTCGGCGACAACGTGATCTCCGGCATGCGGGGCTTCCCGCAGAAGGAGTACAAGCACAAGAACCTCGGTGCGGTCGCCGGCCTCGGCCTGCACAAGGGCGTGGCGATCCTCTTCGGCAAGTACAAGCTGAAGGGCCGTCCGGCCTGGTGGTTCCACCGCCTGTACCACGGCAGCCGGGTGCCGACGATGAACCGCAAGGTCCGGGTCTTCACCGACTGGACGCTCGCGATGTTCCTCAAGCGCGAGACCGTGGGCCTGTCGGAGATGGAGAAGCCGTTCGACGCCTTCCAGGAGGCCGCGGCTCCCGCTCCCAAGCCCGTCGCTGCCACCGCTGTCGTCGAGCCCGCCAACGAGCTCGCGGCCAGCAAGTAGGAACGACCAGCCCCCGTCGGGGTATGAGTCGGAGGCTCTCCGCCCGGCAGCGTCGCCGGACCACGACCTCCGTGGTGCTCAGCCGGCCGTGCGACCGGGCGGAGTACAGCAGTAGCGAAGTACAGCAGTGACGAAGAAGGCCCCTGCCGAACGAACCCTCCGGCAGGGGCCTTCTCGTGTCCGACGGTCAGTCGGTCTTGATGCTCGCCAGGATGTCCAGCCTGGAGGCCCGGCGGGCCGGCCAGATCGCGGCCACCAGGCCGACCAGACCGGCCAGGGCCAGGAAGACCAGCATCTTGCCGTACGGGATCACCGTGGTCAGCCCGGCGATGCTGGACTCCAGGGTGCCGTTGACCGCCCAGGCCATGAAGCAGCCGAGCAGGACGCCGATCGCCGCGCCGAAGAGCGAGATCACCACGGACTCCAGCCGGACCATCCGCTTGATGCCGCCGCGGTCCAGGCCGATCGCCCGCAGCATCCCGATCTCGCGCTTGCGCTCGAAGACCGACATCGCCAGCGTGTTGATCACGCCGAGGATCGCCACCAGCACCGACATGGCCAGCAGGCCGTACATCATGTTCAGGGCGAAGGTGATCATCTTGCTGAACTCGTCCCTCATGTCCTGCTTGGTCTTGACGTCGATCACCGGGTTGTTGCCGGTGGCGTCCTTGATGGACTGCTTGACGGTGCTGCTCGCACCGTCCGTGCCCTTCACCAGGATGTCGTTGACCGAGGGGTTCGGGTCGTGCTTGGCGACCTCGGCGTTGGCCATGATCACACCCGAGATCATCTCGCTCTTCTCGAACACCCCGCCGACCGTCAGGGTGCCGGTCCGGTCGTCCGGGTAGCTCACCTTGACGGTGCTGCCGGCGGACAGGTTGCTCTTCTTCGCGATGGCGCTGTCGACCAGGACCTGACCCTGCTTCAGCACCGAGGCCGAACCACCGGTCATGGTGGGCCGGACCAGCTGGTCGAAGCTGTCGGCGTCGAAGCCGTCGACCGAGGTGAACGAGTCGTCGATCCTCAGGTAGCTCTGCAGCCGCGGGCTGGCGGCGGCCACCCCGGGGGCCTTGGTGATCTGCGAGACCAGCTCGGGGGACATGTCCCGCCCGTTGGCCATGGTGACGTTGAAGTCCGCCTTCATCGCGCTGGTCACGGCCCGGTCGACGGCCCCGCCGATCGAGGCACCGAGCACGGTCAGCGCGCTGACCAGGGTCAGGCCGATGGTGAGCGCGGCGGCCGTGGCGGCCGTACGGCGCGGGTTGCGCACCGCGTTCTGCCGGGCCAGCTTGCCGGGGGTGCCGGCCAGCTTGGCGAGCAGCGGGCCGACCAGGGCGATCACCGGGCGGGAGAGCAGCGGCAGCAGGATGAAGATGCCGATCAGGGCCAGGCCCGCGCCGAGCGCGACCGGCATCCGGCCGTCGCTGTTGCCGGTCGAGGCGCCGACCGCGATCAGGGCCAGGCCGCCGGCCGCGATCAGCGAGCCGATGATGTTGCGGATCAGCAGGCTCTTCTGGGTCGCCGGCTGGTCGCCGCTGCTCATCGCGGCCACCGGGGCGATCCGGGATGCGCGGATGGCGGGGAGCACGGCGGACAGGACGGTCACCAGGATGCCGACCACGACGGCCACCACGATCGTCACCGGGGCGATGACCAGCGGGCCGGTGGGCATGCTCGGGGTCAGTGCGCGGATCAGCGCCTGCATCCCGGCACCGATCCCGACGCCCGCGACCAGGCCCGCGACCGAGGCGGTGGCGCCGATCAGCAGCGCCTCGACCAGCACCGAGTCGGTGACCTGGCGGCGGCTGGCGCCGACGGCGCGGAGCAGCGCCAGCTCCTTGGTGCGCTGGGCGATCAGCATGGTGAAGGTGTTGGCGATGATGAAGATGCCCACGAAGAGCGAGATGGCGGCGAAGACGAGCAGCATGGTCTTCATGCTGCCGGTGCCCTCGGCGATCATCTTGGTCTGCTCGTCCGTCAGCTGCCGACCGGTCTCGGTGCGGAACCGGTCACCGCTCGGCAGCTTGGCCTCGACCTCGCTCAGCAGGGCGCTCTCGGAGGTGCCCGGCTTGGCCTTCACCGAGATGCTGCTGTACTGACCGGGCGTCAGCAGGAACTTCTGTGCGCTGGCGGTGTCGAGGAGCGTGAGCGTGCTGCCGGAGCTCACCTCGGGGTCGTCGGTGGTGAAGACACCGGTCAGCCTGGCGTCCACGGCCGGGCCGTTCGACGCGATCCGGACGGTGTCGCCGACCTGGTAGCCGCCCTTCCTGGCGGTCTCCTTGTCGAGGGCGATCTCGCCGGCCTTCTGCGGGCCGCGGCCGTCGGCCATCGGGTAGCGCGAATCCTTGCCGGAGCCGTCGGGCACGTAGTTGCCGCCCTTGGCGCTCCAGGACTCGCCGATCAGGTTGCCCTTGCGGTCGGCCACGGCGGTGAAGCCGGAGACCACGCCGCGGGCCTGCTCGGCGCCGGGCAGTGCGGCGATCTGCTTGACCGTCGCCTCGTCGAGCCGGGCGGTGCTCCGCTCGCTCTTCTGGCGGGGGCTCGCGCCCGCGCCCGCGTCGCGGTCGGAGACCAGGACGGAGACGTCGGAGTAGCTCTTGGAGTAGCTGTTCTTCATGGCCTGGCCGAGCGTGTCGGAGAAGACCATGGTGCCGGCCACGAAGGCCGTGCCGAGCATGACGGCGAGCGCCGTCATCAGCAGTCGGCCCTTGTGGGCCAGCACATTGCGCAGTGCGGTGCGGAACATGGATGCGTCCTGGGGAAGTCGGGGCGGGCGGCTACGCGGCTACTGGCGGGGCGTCAGCTCGTCCGGCCCTTGGCGTCGAAGCGGCGCATCCGGTCCAGGACGCTGTCGGCCGTGGGGCCGGTCAGCTCGTCCACGATCCGGCCGTCGGCCAGGAAGACCACGCGGTCGGCGTACGAGGCGGCGACCGGGTCGTGGGTCACCATGACCACCGTCTGGCCGAGCTCGCGGACGGAGTTGCGGAGGAAGGAGAGGATCTCGGCGCCGGAGCGGGAGTCGAGGTTTCCGGTGGGCTCGTCGGCGAAGATGATGTCGGGCTTGGAGGCCAGCGCGCGGGCGCAGGCGACGCGCTGCTGCTGGCCGCCGGAGAGCTGGCTCGGCCGGTGCGAGAGGCGGCCGGAGAGGCCGACGGTGTCGACCACGCGGTCCAGCCACTCCTTGTCGACCTTGCGGCCCGCGATGTCCATCGGGAGGGTGATGTTCTCCAGCGCCGTCAGCGTCGGCAGCAGGTTGAAGGTCTGGAAGACGAAGCCGATGTGGTCCCGGCGCAGCTTGGTGAGCTGCTTGTCCTTCAGCCCGACCAGCTCGGTGTCGCCGATCAGCGAGGAGCCGGAGGAGACGGTGTCGAGCCCGGCCATGCAGTGCATCAGGGTCGACTTGCCGGAGCCGGACGGGCCCATGATGGCGGTGTACTCGCCCTGCGGGAACACCACACTCACGTTGTCCAGGGCGACGACGCGCGTCTCGCCCTCCCCGTAGACCTTGTTGAGGCCGGTGGCGCGGGCGGCCGCCTGGCCGGTGCGGACGGCGGTTGCGGTCGTCGTGGTCACGGGGTGCTCCTGTCGGAAGTGCCGGGTGGAAGAGATCTGGACGGCCGGTGCCCACAGCACCGGCCGCTCTTCCATGGTCCGCCGCGTGATCATGGTTTCTGTCGCCCGGGGGGACGGTTGGGCCTACCGCCGCTGGGCGTACATCAGCTCGGTGGTCTCCTCCTGCGGTATGACACGGACCCTGAGGGACGGGCGCTGTCCGATTAGCGTTCCTGAGGTGGCCGAATCACAGACTGTTCGTCAGATGGCAAGGAAACATGACAACTTCCCTGGCTCGGAACATGCGAAAGGGGGAGTCGGGCGACTAGTCTCAGGGGTAGCCCGTACAGGGGCGGAGCATTCTCCGGCCGTGGCAACGGGTGTTGTCGCAGTACGCCCGGGTGGTGGAACGCAGACACGGGCAGCTTAAAACTGCTTGGCCGTGAGGCCGTGCCGGTTCGAGTCCGGCCCCGGGCACCAACTCCGTCGTACGGCCGCGTTCTGCCGTTCGGTCGGCTGCGAGATCATCCTCGCGGCGTAGGTACTTCCCTTTGCCAAGGCATTACCCTGGTCCATCGTGGGTGGTGCCTTGCCGCCCCGGAGGGAATGAGCAATGAGAAGCAGCAACCCGGTCTTCTCGCGGGAGGGGTCCTTCACCCGCGACACCGGATACGCGGCCCCCCACCACATTCAGGGCAGCGGGACTACCCAACAGCCGCAGGCCGGGAGCCCGTACGCCGGCAACCCGTACGGCAACAACCCCTACGCCCAGCAGCCCTACGGCCAGCAGCTCACCGACGAGCAGCTGGCCTCGATGTACGAGGCCCCGTCGGCTGGCCCGCTCCAGACCGGCCGGATGACCATGGACGACGTGGTCGCCCGTACGGCTCTCACGCTGCTCACCCTGGTGGCCGGCGGTGCTCTCGCCTGGTTCGCGCTGCCCGTGGCCAACTTCGGCATCGCCTCGGCGGCGGCCCTGGCCGCCTTCGTGGTGGCCATGGTCATCACGTTCAAGCGGAGCGTCAGCGCCCCGCTGATCCTGACCTACGCGGGTCTCGAGGGCTTCTTCCTCGGTGCCATCAGCAAGGTCTTCAACATCATGTGGCCGGGCGTCGCCCTCCAGGCGGTGCTGGGCACGGCCGCGGTCTTCGCCGCGATGCTGGTCGCCTACAAGAGCGGCCGGATCAGGGTCACCCCGCGCTACACCCGGATCGGCCTGGCCGTGGCCATGGGCTTCGTCCTCCTGATGCTGATCAACCTGGTCGCCTCGATGTTCGGCGCCGACATGGGCCTGCGGTCCGGCCCGCTGGGCATCGTGGTGGGCCTGATCGGCATCGGCCTCGGCGCCTTCTTCCTCTCTCTGGACTTCGCGGAGATCGAGGAGGGCATCCGCGGCGGTGCCCCGCAGCAGGAGTCCTGGCGGGCGGCCTTCGGGCTGACGCTCTCGCTGGTCTGGATCTACCTGGAGATGCTGCGGCTGATCGCGATCCTGCGCGGCGACGACTGACCTCGGGTCAGATCCGTCCAGCTGCCTCTCGGGCCCCGGAGCACCCGCTCCGGGGCCCGAGGCCGTTCCGGAGATACCCTCGGGGCCATGGTTGAACCGAAGACCCTGCTGGACGCCGTGGACCGCCTGGCGGATCGTTTCCGCTCGATGCCGCAGAGCCGGCTGCTGGGCGCGGTGCCCGGACACCCGTCCCGGGCCGCCGCCGGGCTGGAGCTGGCGCGGCGGTTGGCCGCTGCTGCGCTCGCGGCGGCCGGCGAGGAGCCGCACGAGTTCCCGGACGCCGGGGCGTTCGCGGTCGGCGACCAGCTCGCCGTGGCAGGCCACGAGCTGGCGGCCGTGGGCGACGCCCGGGCGCTGGCCGAGGCACTGGCGGCCGTGGAGGCCGTGGCGGACCTGACCATCTGAGAGGCTCCGCCGGTAGGTGCGCCGAACAGGATCGGGTACCGCAGGGGCGCGGGGAACTGCGCGAAGCGGGAGGTGTCGGCCCGCGCTGCGACGGCGTCCCGATGCCCGGTAGGTGTGCCGAACAGGGTCGGGTACCGCAGGGGCGCGGGGAACTGCGCGAAGCGGGAGGCTTCAGGCCGTTGCCTTCCGGTCTCGCGCAGTTCCCCGCGCCCCTGTGGTTGGCCCGCGGCCTGACCTGGCGGAGGCTCTGCAACACGCAGGAAAGGCCGGCCGAGTCGTAACCCCAGCACTCGGCCGGCCTTCCCGGCGGTGCTGCTGCTGATCCGTCAGATGCTGGCGACCACCCGGTCGGCCAGGACGTACACGGCGTCGTCGTCCGTCGAGAAGGTCAGCGAGTACGAGCCCGAGAAGCGCGAGCCGCCGAGCAGCCGGACGTCCTCTCCGGCCCGGACGGCGTCGATCAGGCGGTAGGCCGCCTCGCGGTCGCCCGGGGCCACGCACAGGGTGGTGCCGTCGGCGAAGGCGTACACGTCGAGGGTGCCCAGCGGGCCGGGCCGGACGTCGGTGAGCGCGATGCGCTCGTCGGCCAGGGCGGTCAGCCGGGTGTCGGTCCACTCGCGGGACGGGGCCTGGCTGGGGACGAAGTCCGGGTGCGAGGGGTGGCGGCGCGGGTCGGGCGCGGCCACCGGCTCGGCGTCGACCGCCGCCTCGGCGTCCAGCAGGCCGGCTTCCAGGCCGGTGGCGAGCAGGTCCGCCTCGCGGCGGGCCTTGGCCTCGCCGCTGCTCTCGGCCGTCACGCCGCCGTGGGCGGGGTGGCCGTGCGCCGGATGGCCGGGCCGGATCCCGCCGCCGGTGCCGTCGCCGTCGTTGATCAGCTCCTCCAGCGCGGACCGCAGCGCCTCCCCGAACTCCGGGTCCATCGTGCCCGCGCTGTCCGCGGCGTCCTGCGGGCCGGTCGGGCGCGGGAAGAACAGCGGCCACTCCTCGGCGACGGTCAGGCCGGTGCCGGTGAGCGGGGTGTCGAACAGTGGCGCGTCCTCGGCCGCGCGGGCCTCCTGCTCGGCCCAGAACGCCCGGGCCTCGGCGATCTCCCGCTCCCGGTCGGCCGCGAGGGCCTCGGTCACGGCCCGGCGTATGACGGTCTCGTCAAGGGCAGCCGGTGCGGGGGCGGTTGGGGCGGTCCGCTGCTCCTCCAGACGCCGGGCGAGCCCGCGTACGTGGAGCAGGACGGCGGTACACACGGCGATCAGGACCAGCAGTAGAACGGTGTGGACAGCGCTCACAGAACGTACTCCTAGCGAGGAGTGGAACGGGGTTACCTCTCCACATTGCCGTATCGCGGCCCGTTACTGCAGTGGCAGATGTCCTATTTGTCCGGAACTTTCTGTCTTGTCCTCAAATTGTTAGGTAGGGTCGTTCTACGCTGCGGAGTTGACCGACTTCGGGGCGTCGACAAAACGGCCTTCCGGGCACAAATCGAGGGCCGGATCACCGTCGGAATGTGATCCGGCCCTCAATTACGCTATGTCACCGCCAAATGGGGGGTTGACAGAGCCCGTGGTTCAGCTCAGGCGCTCGATGACCATCGCCATGCCCTGGCCGCCGCCCACGCACATGGTCTCCAGACCGAACTGCTTGTCGTGCCACTGCAGCGAGTTGATCAGCGTGGTGGTGAGCCGCGCGCCGGTCATGCCGAAGGGGTGGCCGACGGCGATCGCACCACCGTTGACGTTCAGCTTGTCGATGTCGATGCCCAAGTCCCGGTAGGACGGGATGACCTGGGCCGCGAAGGCCTCGTTGATCTCGACCAGGTCGATGTCGTCGATGGTCAGGCCGGCCCGCTTCAGCGCCTGGCGGGAGGCCTCCACCGGGCCGTAGCCCATGATCTCGGGGGAGAGGCCGCTGACGCCGGTGGAGACCACCCGGGCCAGCGGGGTGATGCCGAGCTCGCGGGCCTTGGTGTCGGACATGATCACCAGGGCGGCGGCGCCGTCGTTGAGCGGGCAGCAGTTGCCGGCGGTCACGGTGCCGTCCGGACGGAACACCGGCTTGAGGCCCGAGACGGCCTCCAGCGTGACGCCCGCGCGCGGGCCGTCGTCGGCCGAGACCACGGTGCCGTCGGGGGTCGTGATCGGGGTGATCTCGCGCTGCCAGAAGCCGGCCTTGATGGCGGCCTCGGCGAGGTTCTGCGAGCGGACGCCGAACTCGTCCTGGTCGGCGCGGGTGATGCCCTTGAGCGCGGCCAGGTTCTCGGCGGTCTGGCCCATCGCGATGTACGCGTCCGGGAGCAGCCCGTCCTCGCGCGGGTCGTGCCACTCGCCGCCGCCCTCCTCGGCGCGCTTGGCGGTACGGGCGAGCGCGTCGGCGAAGAGCGGGTTCTGGGTGCCCGGCATGCCGTCCGAGGTGCCGTTGACGGAGCGCGAGACGGTCTCGACACCGGCCGAGATGAAGACGTCGCCCTCGCCCGCCTTGATCGCGTGCAGTGCCATCCGCGTGGTCTGCAGTGAGGAGGAGCAGTAGCGGGTGATGGTGGCGCCGGGCAGGTAGTCCATGCCCATCTGGACGGCGATGATGCGGGCCAGGTTGTGGCCCTGCTCGCCGCCCGGGAGGCCGCAGCCGAGCATCAGGTCATCGATCTCGCGCGGGTCGAGCTGGGGCACCTTGGCCAGCGCGGTGGCGATGATCTGGGCGGTCAGGTCGTCCGGGCGGACGTCCTTGAGCGAGCCCTTGAAGGCCCTGCCGATCGGCGAACGGGCGGCGCTGACGATGACGGCTTCGGGCATGGTGGCTCCTCGCTGAGTTACCCGGACTGGCTATCAAGCATTCACTTAGAACCGGGCTCGGCCAAGTGGGACGCTCGGGAGGAAAGTTACCGCTAAGTAGCTCGAACGTCACCTGTGCCCGCGTGTGAGTTCGCCGACGTCTGACCGGACGGTTCTGCGGACGGTTGTGCGGACGTCTTCCCCGGGGTCTCCCCCGACATCTCCGCCGACGTCTGCGCCGGAGGTACCGTGCCGGGCAGGCCGAGCCGCAGCCGGTGCTTGACCAGGGCCCACCGCCGTCCGGCGTCGGGATCGGCCGCCGCCACCTCGGTGCCGGACCGGCCCGCCGCGGCCGCCGCGGCCACCGCCACCGGCAGCACCGCGTCGCCCTGGGCCGGGGCCTCCGGGCGCTCGTCCTGGGGCCAGAGGTCCAGCGCCGCGCAGAGCGAGGGAAGCATCGCCATCGCCGCCGTCGCGTACCCCTGCGCGGAGGGGTGGTAGCGGTCGGAGGCGAACATCTCGGGCCGGGCGGCGAACTCGGGTCCGAGCAGTGAGCCCAGCGACACGGTACGGCCGCCGTTCTCCACCACCGCGATGGTCTGGGCGGCGGCCAGCTGGCGGCTCAGCCGCCTGGCCACCCAGCGCAGCGGCGGCCGGACGGGCTTGATGGTCCCGAGATCAGGGCAGGTGGCGACCACCACCTCGCAGCCGGCCGCCTTCAGCGCCCGGACGGCCTCGCCCAGCTGCCGTACGGCCTGCACGGCCGGACTGTGCCGGGTGACGTCGTTGGCGCCGATCATGATCACCGCCAGCCCGGGCCGGTGCGGCAGAGCCAGTTCGACCTGTCGGGCGAGATCCGCGGAGCGGGCGCCCGACTTGGCCACGTTGAGCAGCTGCACCCGACGCTCGGCCACCGAGGCCAGGCCCGCCGCCAGCAGGGCCCCGGGGGTCTCCTGCCCGCGGGTCACCCCGAGCCCGGCGGCGGTGGAGTCACCGAGGAAGACCAGCACCATCGGGGGTTCGGCGGTGCGCGGATCGGCGAACGCATCGCCGTAGACCCCGTCCGCCCTCGGCGGGTCGCCCTCCAGCAGGCCGACCGCCCTGATCGCCAGCTTGCTCTCGGTGAGCAGCAGCCCGACCACGCCGACCCCGAGCAGGCCGAGACCGCCTCCGCCGTATGCGGCGGCCGTGGCGATCCGCCGGGCCACCCGGGCTCGTGACTCCTGTGAGCCTGTCACCCCGGACCCCCTTCACCTGAGCCCTTGTGGGGCTTCCCAGTGCCTCTCCTTACCTTGGTACCCCTCTGCGGCACGTGGCTATCGGTGAGCATCGGCCATCCGTGGGCCTAGGCTTTGGATTACCCATAGCAGTCGCATCGCCCAGACCGGGAGGACCCCCGTGCGGTACCACAATTCGATCATCGACCTGGTCGGCAACACGCCACTGGTGAAGCTCAACAAGGTCACCGAGGGCATCAGTGCCACCGTGCTGGCGAAGGTCGAGTACTTCAATCCCGGTGGTTCGGTCAAGGACCGCATCGCGATGCGCATGATCGAGGCCGCCGAGGCTTCCGGCGCCCTCAAGCCGGGCGGCACCATCGTCGAGCCGACCTCGGGCAACACCGGTGTCGGCCTGGCCATCGTGGCGCAGCAGAAGGGCTACCACTGCATTTTCGTCTGCCCCGACAAGGTCTCCACCGACAAGATCAACACCCTGCGCGCGTACGGCGCCGAGGTCGTGGTGTGCCCGACCGCCGTCGCGCCGGAGCACCCGGACTCGTACTACAACGTCTCGGACCGCCTCGTCCGGGAGACCCCGAACGCCTGGAAGCCGGACCAGTACTCCAACCCGGAGAACCCGGCCTCGCACTACCACTCCACCGGCCCGGAGCTGTGGGAGCAGACCGACGGGAAGATCACCCACTTCGTCGCGGGCGTGGGCACCGGCGGCACCATCTCCGGCACCGGCCGGTACCTGAAGGACGCCTCCGGCGGCAAGGTCCAGGTCATCGGAGCCGACCCCGAGGGCTCGGTCTACTCGGGCGGCACCGGCCGCCCGTACCTGGTCGAGGGTGTCGGTGAGGACTTCTGGCCGACCGCCTACGACCGCACGGTGGCCGACGAGATCGTGGCCGTGTCCGACAAGGACTCCTTCCAGATGACCCGCCGCCTGGCCAAGGAGGAGGGCCTGCTGGTCGGCGGCTCCTGCGGGATGGCCGTGGTGGCCGCGCTGGAGGTCGCCAAGCGGCTCGGCCCGGACGACGTGGTCGTCGTGCTGCTGCCGGACGGCGGCCGCGGCTACCTCTCGAAGATCTTCAACGACGACTGGATGGCCGACTACGGCTTCCTGCCGTCCGGGACCGACGAGGCGCACATCGGTGAGGTGCTGGCCCGTAAGGACGCCATCGAGCACGAGGGCATCCCGCAGTTCGTCCACATGCACCCGAGCGAGACGGTCGCCGAGGCCGTCCGGGTGCTGCGCGACTTCGGCGTCTCGCAGATGCCCGTCGTCTCGCCGGGCGCCGGGCACCCGGACATCATGGCGGGCGAGGTGATCGGCTCGGTGGTCGAGCGCGAGCTGCTGGACGGGCTGTTCTCGCAGCGCATCCAGCTCACCGACACCCTCGACAAGGTGATGTCCAAGCCGCTGCCGGTGGTCGGCTCGGGCGAGACCGTGACCAGCCTGATGGCCGTCCTGGAGAAGGCCGACGCCGCCGTCGTGCTGGTGGAGGGCAAGCCCCAGGGCATCGTCACCGGCCAGGACCTGCTGGCCTTCCTGACCAGCCGGGCCGGTCACTGAGCCGTCCGCCGCTGCGGCCGTGCCCGGCGTGAGGATCCGTCAGCAGTACTGATGCGCCAACAGTGTGAAGACTCGTCTTCCCACGAAGTGGTACACCGGCGTCACGTCCACGCATCACGTGGTTAACAACGGTCGTGCATCGTATTGGTCAACGGCAAGACGCCGAGCATGGTGACAGCAGAGGTCGGGAGCGGCTCCCCGGCACCGCGGTCACCACGGACACGTCGGTCGGCCCTGACCCGGCCCACCGTGTCCTGCCCGCGGGGGTTGCCGTCGTCCCGCCCCTGTTCGGCCCCGGCTCCGGCCGGGTCCGATCAACAGGGTGCGGCGGCCCCCGCGGCACCCATCGCGCCGAAAGGCGCGTCTCCGCGGCTCCCGGGTGGGGGAGCCGGGCGGAGACGGCAGGGCCGGTCCTCGTCATCCGAGGGCCGGCCCTCCCCGTTTTCCCGCCGTTTTCTCCGCGCTCACTCGTCGCCGGTGCCGGTGCTGGTTCGTCGCACGCCTCCGGCTCGCCTACGCTCGCACACATGACCAGCACTGACCTGCCCGAGCAGGACGCCCCGCGTTACGTACGCCTCACCATCGAGCTCATCGCCGAGATCACCGATGAGCAGGCCCTCAAGGCCGCCGCCCTCGCTCAGGTCGAGGGTGACGAGTACCTCGACGACGAGGAGCGCGCCCAGTCCGTCGAGGCCATCGAGGTGGACCCGTCCGGCTCGCTCGCCCACTTCATCGACCCGGTCGCACTGCTCGGCGACGTCCCCGGGGTCGAGCTGACCTCCGCCACCTGGGAGTCCGCGCAGACCGAGTTCGACCCGGCCGACGAGACCTGGGACGAGTACAACGTCGAGTAGGACCTCGTGTGTGAGGTACGACACCGCCGCCCGGCCCGGACCCCTCCGGACCGGGCGGTTTTGTCCGTTATGGCGGGATGTTCAGTACTCTCGTACGATCTCAACCGTTTGGTGACGGAACCGCTTCGTCCTGGATTGCGTTGTTTGTATCCGTAACGCCGACAGGTGGACAGCAGGGAGATCACGAGTGACGGCACCGGAGAAGAAGCATCGCCCCGCCGGGGGGAACTGGAGCCGTCGTGGCGTGCTCGCGGGCCTGCTCGGCGCCCCGGTGCTGCTCATGGCGGCGTGCAGCAGCGACTCCTCCGACAAGGGGAGCGGTGGCGGCAGCACCCCGAAGACCTCGGTCGCCAAGATCACCGTCTTTCCGGCCGACGGCACCACCGACGCCTCGTTCACCGAACCGGTCAGGGTCACCGTCGCCGACGGGAAGCTGGGCTCCGTCGGGGTCACCGACTCGACCGGCAAGGCGATACCCGGGCAGCTGTCCGCCGACGCCGGCAGCTGGACCTCCAGCGGCCCGCTGGCCAGCGGCACCAAGTACACCGTCGCCGCGGTCGCCGCCGACCGCGACAAGCTGGAGGCGGACGCCAACACCAGCTTCGCCACCGCCACGCCCGCCAACACCTTCGTCGGGTACTTCACCCCGGAGGACGGCTCGACCGTCGGCGTCGGCATGCCGGTCTCGATCCGCTTCAACAAGGCGGTCACCGACCGGCAGGCCGTGCAGGAGGCGATAACCGTGGTCGCCGAGCCCGGCGTGGAGATAGTCGGCCACTGGTACTCCAGCACCCGGCTCGACTTCCGGCCCGAGACGTACTGGGCCAAGGGCACCAGGGTGACGCTCAAGCTGCGCCTGAAGGACGTCGAGGGCGTCAAGGGCGTCTACGGCACCCAGTCCAAGGACGTGCGATTCACCGTCGGCCGCAGCCAGACCAGCGTCGCCGACCTCAAGGCCGGCACCCTGACGGTCACCACCGACGGCCAGGTCACCGCGACCTACCCGATCATCGGCGGCGCCCCCGAGCACCGGACCTGGGCCGGCAAGCTCGTCGTCTCCGAGCAGTTCCCGCAGACCAAGATGGACTCCACCACGGTCGGCCTCGGCGACGAGTACAACATCCCCGACGTGCCGCACGCCCAGCGCCTGACCGCCTCTGGCACCTTCATCCACGGCAACTACTGGGCGCCCGCCTCGGCCTTCGGCAAGGCCAACCTCAGCCACGGCTGCATCGCGCTCCAGGACGTCAAGGGCGCGGCGGATCCGAACACCAACGGTGCGAAGTTCTACCGGAGCTCGATGGCCGGCGACGTCGTCGAGGTGATCAACTCGGGCGACAAGACGGTCGACCCGTCCAACGGCCTGAACGGCTGGAACCTGTCCTGGGCCGACTGGAACGCCGGCAGCGCCGTCTGAGGCTGAGGCCGGTCACTTCTCGGCTCTCCCGGCCTCCGGCTCGGCGTCGAACCCGCGCATCGAGCTCCGCACGTTCTCCAGCACCCTGTTCCCCTGCTGGTCGATCAGGCGGGTGATGGACTCCTGGGCGATGCCGAAGAACGCCGCCCACGCCAGAATCTGGGTGCCGGAGTCCAGATTGGTGAGGCCGGGGATGAAGCCGCCCCGGATGAGCAGAATGCCGATGAACGCCGACAGGGCTCCGGCCGGAAGCCTGAGCAGCATCAGCGCCATCGGCACCATGTAGGGCGTCGAGGTGCCCTGGATGTTCCGGAGGGAGATGGCTCCGGCCAGCGCTGCCGCGCACATTCCCACGAACTCGACGAGCAGGACATCGTTGGCCGAGGGGACGTAGGCCGTTCCGCTGCCTGCCGGACAGGTCCGGATGCTGTTGGGGTAGAAGCACATCTTCTCGGCGATCGTCTCGGGGCTCACCAGCCCCCAGACGAAGGCGAGCATGGCCAGGGTGGCCAGCGCCAGAACCGATGCCAGCAGGAAGTTACGGAACGTGCGCACCTTGGCCCGCTCCGCGTCGGCACACTCGTTGGCCGCCTGTAAGGTCCGGACCGCCAGATCCTTGAAGTCCTTGTGGAGCCGGTGGTCGTTGTTCTCCAGGTGCTCCGCCAGCAGGGCCCGGCGCGGGTCGCTCTCGCCGAGATGTTGTTCGGCCTTGGCGAGTACGGTCGCACCCCACCAGCACAGCTCGTCCTCGGGCGAGAGCCGCAGGACCGCCTCCTCGGCCTTGTGGATGTTCGGCCAAGCCCGGTCGACGGCCGAGCCCATCCACACGGCCCCCAGTCCGCGCGACTCCTCCACCGCCTCCCGGGCGGCGCCCAGGTGCTTCCGGGCCATGTCTGCGATGGCCTTGTCACCGGAGGGCAGGCCGCCGCTGTTCTTGTCGATCCTGTCCAGCTGGGACTGGAGCTCGGCGATCGACGAGGCACACCGCTGACGCCAGGACGACCGGTTCCGGCCGGCCACGTCCTCCAGCACCTTCGGTTTTCTGCCCGACATGAGTCCTCCTCGAGTCCCATGCGTACGGCTGGTCCCGCGTTGGCTGCCGGGTGCACCTCGTTCCGTTCTGCGCTTTCCCATCCATCGTGAGCCTGCGGCCACCCCGGTGCAATCCGGTGATGTCGCCACAAGTTGCTTGAAACATCAGCCAGATGAGCCGTGCTCCGCGTCCTAGGCTTGAGTCTCCAGTGACGGGAGACCCCAAGGTGGCGGACATGGACGACGACACCCTCCGCACCATCGGGGACCTGGCCCGGCTGACCGGCCTGACGGTCAAGACCATCCGGTTCTGGTCCGATGCGGGAGTGGTGCCGCCGACCGACCGCACCCCCGCCGGCTACCGGCTCTACGGCCGTGACGCGCTGGCCCGCCTCGACCTCGTCCGAACGCTGCGCGACCTCGGCGTCGACCTCGCCACCATCCAGCGGGTGCTGGAGCGCGAGGTCACCGTCGCCGAGGTCGCGGCAGCGCACGCCGAGGCCCTGGACGTGCAGATCCGCACCCTGCGGCTGCGCCGGGCCGTCCTGCGAGCGGTTGCCAGGCGTGGGTCCACACCGGAGGAGATGGAACTCATGCACAAGCTCGCCAAGCTCTCCGATCAGGAACGCCGCCGCCTGATCAACGACTTCATCGACGAGGCCTTCGAAGGGCTCGACGTCGGGCCCGAGTTCGTGGCCAAGATGCGCGGTGCGATGCCCGAGCTGCCCGACGACCCGTCTCCCGAACAGGCCGACGCCTGGGTCGAGTTGGCCGAACTCGTCCAGGACCGGGACTTCCGTGCCGGCATCCGCAGGGCGGCCTCGTACCAGGCCAGGGAGCGTGCCGAGGGCGTACAGACCGGCACGGGCGCCGACCGGCAGCTGGTGGAGCTGGTCCTGGAGCGGACCGGCGTGGCCCGGGAGGCAGGCATCGAGCCGGCTGCCGAGGCGGCCCGGCCGGTGGTCGACGAGCTCGCAGGATCCTTCGCGGAACTCTTCGGCCGCGCGGACGGCCCCGAGTTCCGGGCCTGGCTGCTGGAGCGGATGGTGACCGGCAACGACCCGCGGTACGAGCGGTACTGGCAGCTGATCGCGGTGATCAACGGCTGGCCCGTCGGCCCGAGCCTCGGGCCTGCCTTCGACTGGCTGGTCGCGGCACTGCGGGCCGGTCTGCAGACCGCCTGACGCACCGCGGATCCGCCTGACGCGACGTCCGATTTCCGCCGGACTCCGTGCTCCGCTCCGAGCAGGCTGGGGGTCATGACGACCCTGCGCATCAACGCCATCGCCCCCGACGTCTGCAAGCAGCTCCGCGAGTGCGACGACGCGGGGCAGCCGCCCGTCCTCTCCGTCGACGAGACGGGCGGCGCCCCGCTGCGCTGCTGCCTGACCCGGGCCCTGCCCGGGGACCGGATCGCCCTGGTCTCGTACGCACCGCTACACCGCTGGGCCGCCGAGACGGGCGCCGAACCCGGCCCGTACGACGAACGCGGGCCGGTCTTCCTCCACGCCGAGGAGTGCACCGGACCTGCCGAGGGCTGGCCGACCGGTTTCCACACCGGTGCCCGGGTGCTCCGCGCGTACGACCGGGAGGGCCGCATTCTCCGCGGTGTCCCGGTCGAGCCGGAGACCGCCGAGGCGGCGGCGGTCGAGCTGCTGGGAGACCAGGAGGTCGCCGTGGTGCACGTCCGTGCGCTCGCCTTCGGCTGCTTCATGCACGAGGTCGGGCGAGCCTGACCCGGCATCGGAGGTTGTCGGCCCGTTGGGATACCTTGTGGGCGCCTTCGAGCCTCCGGGCGGGGGCGAAATTCGCATGCCGAGGTGGGCGATCAGTGCTTGCCTGTACCTCGACGCACATCGACATTCGGTCGCCCAACTGCCAAAGTCCGGGGCGCTGTTCCACGGGAGAACTCCATCAACACCACCATATGCAGGACCGCTCTCGCCACTGCCACCTGCACCGTGGTGCTGGCAGGCGGCCTGGCAGCCTGCGGCACCGTCCAGCAGCTCAGCGCGGCGGACAAGGTCTCGAAGGCCTTCGGAAAGCTGGGTGATGGGAAGACCTTCAAGGTCGAGCTCTCCGTCGAGGCCACCGCGGACCAGCTCGTCAGCTTCGGCAAGGCGACCGGTGACCCGATCGAGCGGCCCGCGGCCGAGGCCCTCGCGGGGCTCAGCCTGGCCGTCTCGGTCAGTGCCGACAGGCCGCTGAAGGAGTTCGGCGCCGTCAAGAAGGGTGAGCTCGACAAGCTCGCCGACGACAAGAGCCTCGCCCTCGAGTACGTCCTGGCGGGCAAGGACGGCAAGGTCTATGCGGACATGCGGCAGGTCGACGCCAAGACCTACCTGAAGATCGACGCCGAGGGCATCGCCAAGCTGGCCGGCGAGGACCCGTCCGAGGTCCGCGCGATGGCCGACGAGATGCCGGCCGAGCTGAAGGTGTTCAAGGACGCCCTGGCCGGCAAGTGGCTCACCTTCGACCCGAAGCTCCTCCAGGAGCTGAACAAGGCGCCGAAGGGCAAGAGCTCCACGCCGTCGGCGACCCCGTCGGTGGACCCCAAGGTCGCCGAGGACCTGATGAACTCGGTCAAGGACGTCTTCTCCCGCAACCTCACCTTCGACGACAAGGGGACCAAGGACGGCCTCGACCACGTCGTCGTCTCCGCCCCCGCACGCGGGCTGGTGAACGACCTGCTGAAGGCTTTCAAGCCGCTCTCCAAGGACGTCCCGAGCTTCGGCAAGCTCCCCACGGCGGCCCCGACCGACGTCCCCGACACCAAGATCGGCGTCGACGTCTACCTCAAGGACGGCGCGCTGTCCTCGGTCACCTTCGACCTCGCCCAGCTCGACGAGAAGGCCGGCCCGGGCGTCCACCTGCCCGTCAAGGCCGCCTTCAGCAAGGACGCGGCGGCCCCGCAGGCGCCCACCGGCGCCACCGAGATCAAGACCTCGGACATCGAGAGCATCATGACGTCCTTCGCGAAGGGCCCCGGCGGCAACGGTGTCACCCCGGCCGAGCCCCTGACCGACGCTCAGATCAAGGAGCTCGCCAGGAGCGGCATGAGCGAGGCCCAGATCAAGATGATGAACGCCGGCGGCCTCGGCTACCAGGACATCAAGGACATGCTGGCCCTCAAGAGCTGACCCCCCACCCGAACTGCCCCGCGCACCCTGCCAGGGAGTGCGGGGCAGCTCTGTGTACGGCCGAGTCGGGCCCGGTGCAGGGAGCTACGCTCCACCCCCGGCGGTCCGTGACGAACCTGGCGAGTTGCTCAGCCATCGGCCTTGGCGACGCCGATCGGGCAGCTTGCGCCCGTACCACCGAGGCCGCAGTAGCCGTTGGGGTTCTTGGCGTCCGAGAGGTACTGCTGGTGGTAGGGCTCGGCCGGGTAGAAGGGGCCGGCCGGGGCGATCTCGGTGGTGATGGGGCCGAGGCCGATGGCGGTGAGGGCGGGCTGGAAGGCGGCCCGGCTCGCCTCGGCGGCGGCGAGCTGTGCGGGGGAGTGGGTGTAGACGGCGGAGCGGTACTGGGTGCCCTGGTCGTTGCCCTGGCGGAAGCCCTGGGTCGGGTCGTGGGCCTCCCAGAAGGTCTTGAGCAGGGTCTCGTAGGAGACCACGGCCGGGTCGAAGACCACCCGGACCGCCTCGGTGTGCGCGGTGAGCCCGCTGCACACCTCCTCGTAGGTCGGGTTGGGGGTGTGCCCGCCCTGGTACCCGACGAGCGTCGTCCAGACGCCCGGCAGCTGCCAGAACTTCTTCTCGGCACCCCAGAAGCAGCCCAGCCCGAAGTCGGCGACCTCGAGCCCGGCCGGGTACGGGCCGCTGAGCGGGTTGCCGAGCACGGTGTGCGGCTCGGAGAGCGTGAACGGCGGCGCCTGCCGCCCGGGCAGGGCCTGGTCGGCGGTGACGAGCTCGCTCTTGTGGCGGTTGAACAGCAAGGCCTGCTCCAGGTGGCTCGGGGAGGGTCGCGGCAGGTTCAACGCTCGCCGGCGCCCCCGGATTCCATCACCGTCCGTGAGTCGTGGTCGAGGCTCGGCACGTAGGGGTGCGGCGCTCCGGGCAGAGCAGCTCGCAGGGAGAGCGCGCCCCGGGATTTTCCACCGGGCGACGAGGATCGCGTGCACGGCCGGCACCGGGCGGGCCGACTAGGCTCAGCGGTATGACCGAGCACCAGCTTCCCCAGGGCTTCGAGACCCTCGCCATCCACGCGGGTCAGGAAGCAGACCCCCAGACCGGGGCCGTCGTCACGCCGATCTACCAGGTGTCCACCTACAAGCAGGACGGTGTGGGCGGCCTTCGGAACGGCTACGAGTACAGCCGTTCCGCCAACCCCACCCGTACTGCGCTGGAGGAGTGCCTCGCCGCGATCGAGGGCGGCAGCCGCGGCCTCGCCTTCGCCTCCGGCCTGGCGGCCGAGGACACCCTGCTGCGCACCGTGCTCAAGCCGGGCGACCACATCGTCATCCCGAACGACGCGTACGGCGGCACCTTCCGCCTGTTCGCCAAGGTCCTGACCCGCTGGGGCGTGGAGTTCTCCGTCGCCGACATGCGGGACCTGCTGTCCGTCCGTTCGCAGCTGCGGTCCAACACCCGCGCGGTCTGGGTGGAGACCCCGTCCAACCCGCTGCTGGGCATCGCCGACATCGCCGCGCTCGCCGAGATCGCGCACTCCGCGAACGCGTTGCTGGTCGTGGACAACACCTTCGCCAGCCCGTACCTGCAGCAGCCGATCGCGCTCGGCGCGGACGTGGTGGTGCACTCGACCACCAAGTACATGGGCGGGCACTCGGACGTGGTGGGCGGCGCGCTGGTCGCGGCCGACGCCGGGCTGGGCGAGGAGATCGCGTACCACCAGAACGCGATGGGCGCGGTCTCCGGACCGTTCGACGCGTGGCTGGTGATGCGTGGCATCAAGACGCTCGGCGTCCGGATGGACCGGCACAGCTCCAACGCGGAGAAGGTCGCCGAGCTGCTCACCGGCCACCCGAAGGTCAGTCAGGTGCTGTACCCGGGTCTGCCCGAGCACCCCGGGCACGACATCGCGGCCAAGCAGATGAAGGCCTTCGGCGGCATGGTCTCGTTCCGGGTGAAGGGCGGCGAGGAGGCGGCGGTCGAGGTCTGCAACCGGGCCGAGCTGTTCACTCTCGGCGAGTCGCTCGGCGGCGTCGAGTCGCTGATCGAGCACCCGGGCCGGATGACGCACGCCTCGGTGGTCGGCTCGGCCCTCGAGGTGCCCGCCGACCTGGTGCGCGTCTCGGTCGGCATCGAGTCGATCGACGACCTGCTGGCCGACCTCCAGCACGCCCTGGGCTGATACCGACGGGCCCCCGGCATGCGTGTGCCGGGGGCCCGCCGCTCACCGGGGCCGGCGGCGCAGCAGGATCCTGAGCACGTCGCGGGCGTCGCGCCGCCGTTCAGGGCTGCGGGCCGCGACCGCCGTCACCGAGACGACGGCGACCGTGGTGCCGTAGCAGGTGGCGAACCCGCCTGCGGTGAGCATGCTGTCGCCGAGGATGCGCACGAGCACGAGTCCCTCCGATGGGCTCGGGATGGTGCCCCTGGTGGTCGCAGAGCGTGAGCGGCCTGCGGGCCTGCGGGTCTGCGGCCTCGGTGCGGCGGGGCGGGGCGGGGCTGGGCCGAGGGCAGGGGCGCTGGTCAGTCCGGGCTCATTTCGCGGGCGACGGCGTCGGTCTCCAGCCCGTGGTCCGCCGAGTAGGACTCCAGGGAGTGGTTGAAGCGGGCCAGCAGGGCGCAGAACGCCCGCTGCTCGTCGGCCGGCCAGTCCGCGGTCAGGCGTCGCATCAACTCCTCCCGTCCGGCGCGGACTTCGTCCAGCCGGCGGCCGCCGAGCGGGGTCAGGGCGAGGTGGACGGCCCGGCGGTCGGCCGGGTCCGGGACGCGGCCGACCAGCTCGGCCTCGACCAGTGGGGCGGCCTGCCGGGTGACGGTGGAGGAGTCGATGCCGAGGGCCTCCGCGAGGGCCTTCACGTTGGCCGGGCCGTGCCGGTGCAGGTGGTCGAGCAGCAGGTAGGCGGCCCGGTCCAGCGAGCCGACGGCGGCCAGTCTGGCCTGCTCCGCCCGACGGGCGAACACCGCGACCTGGTACTGGAGTTGGGCGTACAGGGGGTCTGAACTGGCGGCGGCCCGGGGCGAGGTGGTCGTCATCGCGGCTCACGATCGGGGTGCGGTGAGGGTGGCTCAGGTTCAGCAGCGTACGCGTGCCGGGCTGAGCCGGGAACAGGACCGGCGTTCCGGCTTTCCGCCAGGTGACGGCCGTACGCTGGCCGCATGCAGAGTTGGCCGATCACCGTGGACGACGTCCGGGGTGCCCACAAGATGCTCGCCGGGGTCGCCCGGGTCACCCCGATGGAGAGCAGCCGGCACCTCTCCGCGCTGGCCGGCTCGCCCGTCCACCTCAAGTGCGAGAACCTCCAGCGCACCGGCTCGTTCAAGCTGCGCGGCGCGTACGTCCGGATCGCCGGGCTCTCCCCGGTGCAGCGGGCGGGCGGGGTGGTCGCGGCCAGTGCGGGCAACCACGCGCAGGGCGTGGCGCTGGCGGCCTCGCTGCTGGGCGTGCGCTCCACGGTCTTCATGCCGGTCGCCGCGCCGCTGCCGAAGGTCGCGGCCACCCGGGACTACGGCGCCGAGGTCCGGCTGCACGGGGCCACCGTCGACGAGGCGCTGCTGGCCGCCCAGCGGTACTCCGAGACGACCGGGGCGGTCTTCATCCACCCCTTCGACCACTGGGACATCATCACCGGTCAGGCCACCGTGGGCATGGAGATCCTGGAGCAGTGCCCGGAGGTCCGCACCATCCTGGTCGGGGTGGGCGGCGGCGGGCTGATCGCCGGGATCGCGGCGGCGGTCAAACCGCTGCGGCCGGACGTCCGGGTGATCGGCGTGCAGGCGGCCGGTGCCGCGGCGTACCCGCCCTCGCTCGCGGCCGGCCGCCCGGTCTCGCTGGAGCACTTCAGCACCATGGCCGACGGCATCATGGTCGGCCGGCCGGGCGACATCCCCTTCGAGGTGGTCAACACCCTGGCGGACGGCGTCCGTACGGTCTCCGAGGAGGCACTCTCCCGTGCCCTGCTGCTGAGCCTGGAGCGCCTCAAGCTGGTGGTCGAGCCGGCCGGGGCGAGCCCGATCGCGGCGCTGCTGGACCAGTCGGAGAGGTTCGAGGGCCCGGTTGTCGCGGTGCTGTCGGGCGGCAACATCGACCCGCAGCTGATGCAGCGGGTGCTGCGGCACGGCCTGGCGGCGGCCGGACGCTACCTCTCGCTGCGGGTGCGGCTGGCGGACCGGCCCGGCTCGCTCGCGAACCTGCTGGGGGTGCTGACGCAGGTGGACGCCAATGTGCTGGACGTGGCGCACGTCCGGATCGATCCCAAGCTCGGGCTGACCGAGGTCGAGGTGGATCTGCATCTGGAGACCAAGGGCCCGGAGCACTGCGCGGCCGTGGTGGGCGAGCTCCGGGATGCGGGGTACGTCGTCTCGCAGTAAATGAGTGGGCGGTTGTCAGTGGTGGCTGAGAGGCTGTGCGATCCGGAGTCCTGTCGTGTCCGGCTCGGCCGCAGGCGCGGGCCTTGACGCGATATATCGCGAGCTGTCATTCTCGCGATGTATCGCGTTGCGGCCCTGTCGTCGCATGCCCTTCGGGGGCGTGTGGCTGGTCGCTCCGGGGCCCGTTCCGGGTCACAGTGAACATAACGCCCAAATCGTCAGAGGAGATGAGGCAGGCCCATGGCGCCAGCCATCCAAGCCGAGAACCTGGTCAAGACCTTCGGTGACGTACGAGCCCTCGACGGCGTCAGCCTCGACGTCCCCGAAGGCACGGTGCTCGGGCTGCTCGGCCCCAACGGCGCCGGCAAGACGACCACCGTCCGCGTCCTCACCACCCTGCTCCGCCCCGACTCCGGCCATGCCGTGGTCGCCGGAGTCGACGTGCTGAAGCACCCCAACCAGGTGCGCAGCCTGATCGGCCTCTCCGGTCAGTACGCGGCCGTCGACGAGTACCTGACGGGCCGTGAGAACCTCCAGATGGTCGGCGAGCTCTACCAGATGAGCAGCCGCGACGCCAAGGCCCGCGCCCTGGAGCTGCTCGAGTGGTTCAACCTCAGCGAGGCCATGGACCGCACCGCCAAGACGTACTCGGGCGGTATGCGCCGCCGGCTCGACCTCGCGGCGGCGCTGGTCGTCCGGCCGCCCGTGATGTTCCTGGACGAGCCGACCACCGGCCTCGACCCGCGCAACCGGCTGGCGCTCTGGGAGGTCATCGAGACCCTGGTCGAGCAGGGCACCACCCTGCTGCTCACCACCCAGTACCTGGAGGAGGCGGACCGCCTCGCCAACGACATCGCGGTGGTCGACCACGGCAAGGTGATCGCCCGCGGCACGGCCGACGAGCTCAAGGCCCAGATCGGCGGTGAGCGGGTCGAGGTCGTGGTCCACCGGAGCGACGACGTCACCGAGGCGCTCGCCGCGCTCTCTCCGTACGCCAAGGGTGACCCGGCGGTGGAGAAGAACACCCGCAGGATCACCGTTCCGGTCAGCGGCGGCGCCAAGGTGCTCGCCGACGTGATCCGCGAGCTGGACGCCCGGTCGATCGAGATCGACGACATCGGTCTGCGCCGCCCGACCCTGGACGACGTGTTCCTCTCGCTGACCGGCCACGCCACCGAGGTCTCGGAGAACGGCGAGGAGCCACCCCAGCCCGCCAAGGGGCGCAAGAGCCACGGCCGTGACAGCCACGGAAAGGACGCCTGAGATGACGACGACCACGGCCACCGAGCACGCCATCGGCGCAGCCGTCCCCCGTCAGCGCTACGGCGTGGCCGCCACGCTGCACGACTCCTGGGTGGTCGCCAAGCGCAACCTGCGCCGGATGACCCGCATCCCGGAGATCGTGGTCTTCGGCCTGATGCAGCCGGTGATGTTCGTCCTGCTGTTCTCGTACGTCATGGGCGGGGCGATCCAGATCCCCGGGACGACGGCCAGCGCGGACGCGTACACGCAGTTCCTGATGGCGGGCATCTTCGCCCAGACCGTCACCTTCGCGGTGGCCGGCGCCTCGGCCGGTATCGCGGAGGACATGACCAAGGGCCTGGTGGATCGTTTCCGCTCGCTGCCGATGGCCCGCTCGGCGGTGCTGGTCGGCCGTACGCTGGCCGACCTCGTCCAGACCGCCTTCACCCTGCTGGTGCTGGCGCTGGTCGCGCTGCTGGTCGGCTGGCGGATCCACGAGGGCTTCCTCAAGGCGCTCGGAGCGTTCGCGCTGCTGCTCCTGCTGGGTTACGCCTTCTCCTGGATCGGCGCGCTGATCGGTCTGTCGGTGCGGAGCCCGGAGGCGGCCACCTCGGCCGGTCTGATCTGGCTCTTCCCGCTGACCTTCATCTCCAACGCCTTCGTCCCGGTCAGCTCCATGCCGGGCTGGCTGCAGGGCATCGCGTACTGGAACCCGTTCAGCGCCACCGTTCAGGCCTGCCGCAACCTCTTCGGCAACCAGGTCGGTCCGGTGGACTCGGCCTGGCCGATGCAGCACGCGACGCTGGTGTCGGTGGTCTGGTCGCTGATCATCATGGCGGTGTTCTCCTGGCTCTCCGTCCGGAAGTACCGCTCCGCGAACGGCTGAGCGAAGCCGACCGGAACACCGGAGGCGGCCGTGGCCGGGAGCCACGGCCGCCTCCGTCATGCGCTGGGGGTCAGCCGGTGTACGGCTTGGCCTCGATGATCTTCACGCTGGCCTGCTTGCCGTTCGGCAGCTCGTACGTCGCGTTCTCGCCGATCTTCTTGCCGTCGATGGCGCGGCCGAGCGGCGACTGCGGCGAGTAGATGTCCAGGTCGTCGCCGGCCACCTCGCGGGAGCCGAGCAGGAACTCCATGGTGTCGTCGAGGTCGCCGTCGAAGGCCACGGTCACGACCATGCCGGGGGCCACCACGCCGGAGTCGGCGGGGGCCTCGCCCACCTTGGCGCGCTCCAGGAGCTGGGTCAGCTGGCGGATGCGCAGCTCGGTCTTGCCCTGCTCCTCCTTGGCCGCGTGGTAGCCGGCGTTCTCCTTGAGGTCACCCTCTTCGCGCGCGGCCTCGATCTTCTGGGCGATCTCGATGCGCCAGGGGCCGGTCAGGTGCTCCAGCTCGGCCTTGAGCTTGTCGTAGCCGGACTGAGTGAGCCAGGTCACGTTGTCGCTGGTCTGGGTCACAGGTGCTCCTCGTCGGTGCTGGGCTGTGCTGAGGGTTGATCGTCAGCAGGTGGTGACAACTGTCGTACTACAAATCAACGCCCGCTCCCGTGCCGTCCGGCTCGGAATGGGCGAAACCACGAGCCTAACAATTTCCGATCCCGAACGGGAGGGGCGTGGACAAGGCCTTGACGCACGGTGGCGGGCAGGTTGCCGGGACTCCCCGATACGGATTCCCGCCGGGCGTGTCGAATATGCGCCCGGACGGGCTACTTGGCCGGCGTACAGCCGAGCAGCTCGGCGGTGGTGCCCCGGGCTGTGGTCCTCAGTGTGACGACCTCGTCGTAGCTGTCACCGGCCGCCGGCACCGGAAAGTCGTACAGTCCGACCACCGAGCCGTCCGCGGCCTGCGAGCGGACCGTGCAGATCCCACCCGTCCCGTCGCTCTTGCGGACCGACAGATGCACCTGGACCGCGCTGTCGGAGACCACCTCGAAGGTCGGCACGGTGCCGTTCATCGCGGTCTCGCGCAGCAGGTACGAGCCGCCCAGCCAGGCCACCAGGCCCAGGAACAGCACACCGCAGACCGCACCCACCAGCTTCAGCCGGCGGTCCGCCTCGCGGTTGCTGAGCCTGCCGTAGCGGTCCTCGGGGTTCCCGGCCGTGGTGGAGGCGGTCGTAGTACCGGAGTCCATGGTGCGGCTCAGTCCTTTCGCCGAGGGGCCGTCGGTCGACGGAGGGAATGGACGAGCCCTTCGGTCAGTCACTATAGGAGGGGCACGTCCGCGCCGGAGGCGGCGGGGGAGCCGTCCCGACGAACCGGACATTCCCGGAAGGAAACCAGGCGTTGACTGAGCAGTTGCGACTGATGGCAGTGCATGCCCACCCGGACGACGAGTCCAGCAAGGGCGCCGCCACGATGGCCATGTACGTCTCCCAGGGCGTGGACGTCCTGGTCGCCACCTGCACGGGCGGGGAGCGCGGGTCGATCCTCAACCCCAAGCTCCAGGGCGATCCGTGGGTCGAGGAGAACATCCACGAGGTACGCCGGAAGGAGATGGACGCGGCCCGCGAGATCCTGGGCGTCCAGCAGGCCTGGCTCGGTTTCGTGGACTCGGGGCTTCCCGAGGGGGACCCGCTGCCGCCGCTGCCGGAGGGCTGCTTCGCCCTTCAGGACGTGGCCGCTGCGGCCGAGCCGCTGGTGAAGCTGATCCGCGAGTTCCGGCCGCACGTCATCACGACGTACGACGAGAACGGCGGCTACCCGCACCCCGACCACATCATGACCCACAAGATCAGCATGGTGGCCTTCGACGCCGCCGGTGACCCGGACGCGTACCCCGAGGCCGGGACGCCCTGGCAGCCGTCCAAGCTGTACTACAACCACGGCTTCCCGATGGGCCGGATCCGGGCGCTGCACGCGTACCTCACCGAGAACGGGCACGACTCCCCGTACGGCGAGTGGATCGAGGGCTGGGAGAAGAGCGGCCGCAAGGAGCGCGAGATCACCACCCGGGTGAAGTGCGACGACTGGTTCGAGATCCGGGACAAGGCGCTGATCGCCCACGCCACCCAGATCGACCCGGACGGGCCCTGGTTCCGCGTCCCGCTCGACGTCCAGCGCGAGGTCTGGCCGACCGAGGACTACGAGCTCGCCCGCTCGCTGATCGACACCGACCTCCCCGAGGACGACCTCTTCGCCGGTCTGCGCGTCCCCAGCCGGACGGCCTGACCCCGCACCGCCTTCGAGAGACATGCACCACCCCGGTGACCCGGCCCGCACAGGGCCGGGTCACCATGGAGAAATGAGCACTCCTGTGAACCTCGCCGCCGCCCTCGCCCTGGACGAGACCAAGGTGACCCCCGGCCTGCTGGGCTTCATCGTCTTCGCCGCCCTCGGCGTGGCCACGTGGTTCCTGGTCAAGTCGATGAACAAGCAGTTCAAGCGCGTCGACTTCGTCGAGGAGCCCGAAGCCCCGAAGGAGTGAGGCAGCGCCTCCCGCGCGTCGCAGATGCGCAAGGATGGGGGCATGCCGAACCGTCTCGCGGACGCGACCTCGCCGTACCTGCTGCAGCACGCCGACAACCCGGTGGACTGGTGGCCCTGGGGGCCGGACGCCTTCGATGAGGCGCGGCGACGGGGCGTGCCGGTGCTGCTGTCGGTCGGGTACGCGGCGTGCCACTGGTGCCATGTGATGGCCCACGAGTCCTTCGAGGACGATTCCGTCGCCGCGTACGCCAACGAGCACTTCGTCTCGATCAAGGTCGACCGCGAGGAGCGGCCGGACGTCGACGCGGTGTACATGGAGGCCGTTCAGGCCGCCACCGGGCAGGGCGGCTGGCCGATGACGGTCTTCCTCACGCCCGACAAGGACCCGTTCTACTTCGGTACCTACTTCCCGCCCGAGCCCCGGCACGGCATGCCCGGCTTCCGGCAGGTGCTGGAGGGCGTGTACGCCGCGTGGCGCGACCGCCGCGAGGAGGTCGGCGAGGTGGCCGCCCGGATCCGGGCGGACCTGGCCGAGCGGGCGGCCGTGTACGACGTCGGCGCCGGTGTGCTCCGCCCGCCCGCCGAGGAGGACCTCTACCAGGCGCTGGTCGCGCTCAGCCGCAGCTTCGACGAGAAGCGCGGCGGCTTCGGCGGAGCACCCAAGTTCCCGCCGTCCATGACGGTCGAGTTCCTGCTCCGGCACCACGCCCGCACCGGCTCCGAGGCCGCCCTGGAGATGGCCGGGCGGACCTGTGAGGCCATGGCCCGCGGCGGCATCTACGACCAGCTCGGCGGCGGCTTCGCCCGCTACTCGGTGGACGCCGAGTGGGTGGTGCCGCACTTCGAGAAGATGCTCTACGACAACGCCCTGCTGCTCCGGGTCTACCTGCACCTCTGGCGGGCCACCGGCGGCGAGCAGGCACGGCGTGTCGCCCTGGAGACCGCCGACTTCCTGCTGCGTGAACTCCGTACTCCCGAGGGCGGGTTCGCCTCCGCGCTGGATGCCGACAGCCTCGACCCGGCGACCGGGAAGTCCACCGAGGGCGCCTACTACGCCTGGACGCCCGAGCAGCTGACCGCCGTCCTGGGTGAGGAGGACGGCGCCCTGGCCGTCTCGCTCTTCGAGGTCACCGGCACCTTCGAGCACGGCTCCTCCGTCCTGCAGCTGCTCGGCGACCCCACCGACACCGAGGCGTACGAGCGGATCCGGGCCCGGCTGTTCGAGGCGCGCGCCGAGCGGCCCGCGCCCGCCCGCGACGACAAGGTGGTCGCGGCCTGGAACGGCCTCGCCATCGCCGCCCTCGCCGAGACCGGCGCGCTGCTCGACCGCCCCGACCTGGTGGAGGCCGCGGTCCGCGCGGCCGACCTGCTGCTCGCCGTCCACCTCACCGCGGACGGCCGGCTGCTGCGCACCTCGCGGGACGGACGGGCGGGCGAGAACGCCGGTGTCCTGGAGGACTACGCGGACACCGCCGAGGGCTTCCTCGCCCTCTTCGCCGTCACCGGCGACGCCGAATGGCTCGGGCTGGCGGGCGGGTTGCTCGACACGGTGCTGGTCCACTTCGCCGACGCCGAGTCAGGTGCGCTGTACGACACCGCGGACGACGCCGAGGAGCTGATCCGGCGTCCGCAGGACCCGACCGACAATGCGGCGCCCTCCGGCTGGACGGCCGCCGCCAACGCCCTGCTCACATACGCCGCCTACACCGGATCGGCCCTCCACCGCACCGCCGCCGAGCGCGCCCTCGGCATCGTCGGGGCGCTGGCCCCGCGGGCCCCGCGCTTCATCGGCTGGGGCCTGGCCGCGGCCGAGGCCCTGGCGGACGGCCCGCGCGAGGTCGCCGTGGTCGGCCCCGCCGACGACCCGGCCACCGCGGCGCTCCACCGCACCGCGCTGCTCGGCACCGCCCCGGGCGCGGTCGTCGCCGTCGGCGAGCCCGGCACGACGGAGGTCCCGCTGCTGGCGGACCGTCCCCTGCTCGGCGGGCGGGCGGCCGCGTACGTCTGCCGCCACTTCACCTGCGACGCCCCGACGGCCGAGCGGGCGGCGCTGGCGGAGAGCCTGGGGGCCCGGCAGTAATCCGGGTGCACTGGACACCGGACGTCGGACAGGATGTGGCATGACCTGGACCCTGACGTCCTCTCTGGACGAATTCCGGGCGGAGACGGGCGACTTCCTGGCCGCCCACCCCGCCGAGAACACCGTGCTGCTCACGCTGGTGGACCGCCTCGCCAAGCTCGGCCTGAACGCCTTCGGCCCCGAGGCGCCCCGCTTCGGCTGGTGGCGTCCGGGGCCGGAGGCGCAGGTCGCAGGAGCCTTCCTGCAGACCCCGCCGTTTTCGCCGCGGCTCGGCCGGATGCCGACGGAGGCCGGAGCCGAACTGGCGGCCGCGCTGCACGCGGACGGTGTCGAGCTGCCCGGGATAGCGGGTGGCGAGGCGCCGACCTGGGCCTTCGTGGAGGTCTGGCAGAAGGCGGCCGGCTGCGGCGCGACCGTCCACGTGAACGAGCGACTCTACCGGCTGGGCGAGCTCACCGACCCCAGCCCCGTGCCCGACGGCCGGGCCCGGCCGGCGACGGCGGCCGACCGCGAGCTGCTGATCGCCTGGTTCGACGCCTTCCTGGCCGAGATCGACCACCCCAGCCCCGACCTTGCCGCCGTCGTCGACCGCCGCACCGCCGACGGGGACCTGCACATCTGGGAGGTCGACGGCCGCCCGGTCTCCCTCGCCGGGGTCAGCCCGGTGATCGCGGGCATGTCCCGGGTCGGCCCCGTCTTCACCCCGCCGGAGCTGCGCGGACGTGGCTACGCCAGCGGGGTCGTCGCGGCAGGTTCTGCCCACGCCCTCGCCCAGGGCGCGGACGAGGTGCTCCTCTACACCGACCTGGCCAACCCCACCAGCAACTCGATCTACCAGAAGCTCGGCTACCGGCCGGTGGCGGACTGCGTGACACTCGACTTCTAGGTGCACTATCCAGGGGCGCGGGGAACTGCGCGAGATCGGAAGGCAACGACCTGTGCCCTACCGCTTCGCGCCGTTCCCCGCGCCCCTGATGGTGCAGCTCATTCCCAGTCCCAGCGGATGCCCAGTAGGCAGGGCCGGAGTCCGCTCGCCACCAGGTGGACGCAGTGGTGCCCGTCGAGGGTCAATTCCTCGGTCTCGTACGGCTCCTCGCCCGGGGAGTGGCACGCGAAGCGGTGGCAGCGGACGGGCAGGGCGTCGGGGTGGAAGGTGACCTGGAGGACATACTGGCCCGCGCCGGAGTTGAAGCCGCGGACGTACTCGCAGCTGGGCACGGGCGCCGGGGCGTCGTCGAAGCCGTAGCCGAGCAGATGGGTGTCTCCGGTGCGCAGCCTGCGGTCCAGGAGCAGTTCGGCGACCAGCAGGTTGGCGGCCGGGTCGCGCCGGATCCGGCCGGGGCGGCAGTTCTCCTCGGCCCGTACGGTGACCAGGGAGATGTCGCTGCCGGGGTCGCCCTGGTGGATGGCGAGGTAGCGGTCGATGCCGTCGCGGTGGGCGCGCAGGGCGTGCTGGGAGTCGCGGCGCAGGAGCTGGCGGTCGGCGCCGACCCGGATCCGCTCGATGTGGGCGATGGTGTGCAGACCGGTGTCGGGCGGGCCCGCGATGGTGGCGAGCAGGCCGTCGACGGCGGCGGCCGGGGCGATCAGGTCCCGGTACGGCCGGGTGGCGGGGGTCGCCGGGCCCGGCGGGGCCTGTCTGGGGCCGAGCAGTCGGGTGAGCGAGTGCGCGGGCAGCTCGAGCACCTCCTCCAACGCCCGTACCGCACGCAGCGATTCGGTGCGTTCGGGCCGGCGGCGGCCCTGCTGCCAGTAGCTCAGGCTGGTCACCCCGACATGCACCCCTCGCTGCGCCAGGTGCTGCTGCACGCGGTGCAGGGCCAGGCCGCGGGCGGCGATGGCGGTGCGCAGGGCCAGGTGGAAGGGGCCGGTTCTGAGTGCGACCGCGAGGTCGGGCTGGACGCTCTGCTGCATGGCCGGCTCCCCGTCTGTCTGCCCGGTTGACCGTGAATATTCACATGGGAGCAGTCGATTGTCACCAGTCCTGACGATCGGCGGGCTGCGGGGCATCGTTCCGTTCACAGGCTCGACGTGCCGTTCACACCTGCTCCCTGCCCGGTCCGAGGTCCGTTGACCACCCTCGGTCAACGGCCCGATGCTGACTCGCAACGCGTCCGGACGCGTCCCCCCACACCCCCTCTCCTGCGGATTCGCAAGGAGGAGACGTCATGTCAGAAACCCGGATACGCCTGCGTCGGGCGGTCGCCGCTCTCGCGCTCGGTGTGCTCGCACCGGCCCTCACGGTCGCCGCGACCACCCCGGCCCAGGCACAGTCCGTCCCCCACATCCAGAGCCTGACCCAGACCCGGACCCAGCCGCACAGCGCCCTCGCGGCCGGCACCTGGCGGAAGCTCAACATCACCATGCAGCAACAGCAGAACACCAACTGGTGCTGGGCGGCGAGCGGCAACACGATCGCCACCTACTACGGCTACAACTACAGCCAGAACCAGTTCTGCAACGCCGCCTTCGGCCGCTCCACCGACTCCACCTGCCCGAACAGCCAGGCCACGCTGGGCGATGTCCAGAACGGGCTGAGCTGGATCGGGATCAACCCGGGCTCGTACGTCAACGGCTACCTGCGCTACACCACCGTGCAGACCGAGATCGACGCCAACCGCCCGGTCGAGACCCGCATCCAGTGGAGCTCGGGCGGTGGCCACATGCAGGTGCTGTACGGCTACGACACCGGGAACAACTGGGTCTACTGGGGTGACCCGTGGCCGTCCAACTACCGCTACAACTGGGCGGACTACTGGTACTACGTCAGCAACAGCTCGTTCTCCTGGACCCACTCCCTGTACCGGATCGGCGCGTGAGGAGACGACCATGACCGACATCAGGAAAGCCGCCGTCACCGCACTGTTCGCCGTCGCCCTCGGGGTGGCCGCCGCACCGCTCGCCCATGCCGCCGAGGGCCCCGCACCGGTGGCGCCCGGCGAGCTGGCAGCGGCTCGCAGCGCCGCTCAAAGCCCTTCGGTGCTCGACCAGTTGGGTCACTTCTTCGCCCGCAAGGGCGTCCCGCCGACCCAGCCGCTGGCGATCGGCGCGGCCGATGAGGCCCGTGCGGCGAGCCAGGCCGCTCCGCAGCTGACCGGCGCCACCGTGCCGGTCTACACCCTGGATGCCGGCTTCGTCGCCGGTACGGCAGGTGCGCCGGTGGCCGGACCCGACTTCGTGGCCAGCAAGGTGGTCGCCTCCGACGGCCAGGTCGCCGAGGTCTGGACGGTCAAGGACGGCCGCGGCTGGCGGGTGGTCAACATCGCCTCCGGCGGTGACGAGACCGACTACGCAGCCCGGGCCGCGAGCACCGGCGGCGGTACGGCCTTCCGTGAGCCGCAGCTGGGTGCCTGGTACGTGCTGCGCGGGGAGAAGGTGCTGCCGCTGGACGACGCGGCCCGCCGCTCGGTCGGTGCGGCCGGGGTGAGCGTTGCCGCGTACCAGAAGCTGGTGCACCAGCGGTACGGCGACAAGCTGCCCGGTTCGGCGTACGACCGGGCCGGCAAGGGCGGTGGCTTCGACACGGCCGCGGCGCCGGCCGGGTCGGCCGACCGGGCGCCTCTGCTCACGGCGGGCGCGGCGCTGACCGTCACCGCACTGGCGGGGGCGGGGCTGGCCGTCCGCCGCCGGGCCCGGGGCTGAGACCGGGTGAGTGAGGAGCGGTCCGGCGGGCTACTGCCGGGCCGCTCCTTCGTGTGCGCCGGGACTCGTGTGCATGGCAGCTCCAACAATTGACGGAGCGTTGATCCCCCGTTCGCCTGCGGCCCGCACCGCGCATGTCACGCTCGGTGGAGAGGGTGCGGCACGTGGTGATCCGGCCGAAGGGGGGCGCCGATGCGCGGTGTGCGATGGGGAACGGTGGCGGCGGTGTCGGCCGCGCTGGCCGTGGTCGCTGGTTATCTGCTCGACGGGGCCCGGCTGGTCTGGGCGGTGGCCGCCGTCGAGGTGATCCTGGTGATGGCGCACGTGGCCTGGCGCTTCCGCTCCAAGGCCCACGTCCGGACGATCGGCGAAGGCCCGGACGCCGCTCACTGCGAGCGCTGCCGCCGGGCCCAGGAGCGCCTGGAGATGCGGTCGGGGTCAGTTGGCGACGCTGTACGCAACCAGTGAGACGCCGACGTACTGCACGATGAAGGCCCCCAGGGTGAAGGCGTGGAAGACCTCGTGGAACCCGAACCAGCGCGGTGACGGGTTCGGCTTCTTGAGGCCGTACACCACGCCGCCCGCGCTGTAGAGCACGCCGCCGACGATCATCAGGGTGATCACCGCGGCGCCGCCCGCCTTCAGGAAGTCGGGGAGGAAGAAGACGGCGGCCCAGCCCAGCGCGAGGTAGCAGGGCGTGTAGAGCCAGCGCGGTGCGCCGACCCAGAAGACCCGGAACGCTATCCCGGCCAGCGCGCCGCCCCAGACGAGCCAGAGCAGCAGCTGCCGGTTGCCGCCGTCCAGCAGCAGGATCGTGAACGGCGTGTACGAGCCCGCGATGATCAGGAAGATGTTCGCGTGGTCGAGCCGGCGCAGGATCGCGTCCCCGCGCGGACCCCAGGTGAAGCGGTGGTAGACCGCGCTGATGCCGAACAGCAGCCAGGCGCTGACCGAGTAGACCGCGCAGGCGATCTTGGCGGGTGTCGAGTCGGCCAGGCAGATCAGCACGATTCCCGCCGCCAACGAGGCCGGGAACATCCCCGCATGAAGCCACCCCCGCCACTTCGGCTTGACGAGCCCGGTGTGGGGGTCGAGAACCAGGGCTTCGGGGTCCGTGGTGCGCTCCGCAGTCATGGCCAACATGCTACCTACGGCAGCGTAGGTTACTAGTCCGTAGGAAGTGGTGATGGTCACTTTTGGACGTTCTGGAGTGTTCGGGGCCGGTGTTCGAGGGTTCCGGGAGGGCCTGGATTGCCTTGTTACTCGCCAGTACTTCGACGGAATGGCGCAAAACTTACGTCAAAACCGACAAGGCGCCGTGTTCGGGGCTTGAGGCCGGAGCTACGGTGTAAGCACCCTCAACCCCCGCGATGCCGTCTCCTGGCCGAGATGGTGTGAAACGGAGCGATCGTGTCGTCTTCGAACTCTGCGCTCGCCGAGTCCGCGCCCACCCGCCACAAGCGTCTGCTGGCCTGGGTCGCCGAGATCGCCGAGCTGACCCAGCCCGACCGCATCGAGTGGTGCGACGGCTCCGACGAGGAGTACCAGCGCCTCGCGGACCTGCTGGTCGCTCAGGGCACCTTCAAGAAGCTCAACCCGGCGAAGCGGCCCAACTCCTACTACGCCGCCTCGGACCCGACGGACGTGGCGCGTGTCGAGGACCGCACCTACATCTGCTCCGAGCAGGAGAAGGACGCCGGCCCGACCAACAACTGGAAGGCCCCCGCCGAGATGCGGGAGATCTTCCAGGGCGAGACCGGCCTCTTCAAGGGCGCGATGAAGGGCCGCACGATGTACGTCGTGCCCTTCTCGATGGGCCCGGTCGGCTCCCCGCTGGCCGCCTACGGCGTCGAGATCACCGACTCCGCCTACGTCGCCGTGTCGATGCGCGTGATGACCCGCATGGGCCAGGCCGTCATCGACCAGCTCGGCGAGGACGGCGACTTCGTCAAGGCCGTGCACACCGTGGGTGCGCCGCTGGCCGAGGGCGAGGCCGACGTGCCGTGGCCGTGCAACACCACCAAGTACATCTCGCACTTCCCGGAGACCCGCGAGATCTGGTCCTTCGGCTCCGGCTACGGCGGCAACGCCCTGCTCGGCAAGAAGTGCTACGCGCTGCGCATCGCCTCCACGATGGCCCGCGACGAGGGCTGGCTGGCCGAGCACATGCTCGTCCTCAAGCTCACCCCGCCGAACGGCGGCGAGGCCAAGTACGTCACGGCCGCCTTCCCGTCCGCCTGCGGCAAGACCAACCTGGCCATGCTCCAGCCCACCATCCCGGGCTGGAAGGTCGAGACGATCGGCGACGACATCGCCTGGATGCGCTTCGGCGCCGACGGCCGGCTCTACGCCATCAACCCGGAGGCCGGCTTCTTCGGCGTCGCCCCGGGCACCGGCGTGGACACCAACGCCAACGCCATCGACACCCTGCACAGCAACACCGTCTTCACCAACGTCGCGCTGACCGACGACGGTGACGTCTGGTGGGAGGGCCTCACCGAGGAGCCCCCGGCGCACCTGACCGACTGGCGCGGCAACGACTGGACGCCGGAGAGCGGCACCCCCGCCGCCCACCCGAACGCCCGGTTCGCCGTCCCGGCCTCGCAGTGCCCGACCATCGCCCCGGAGTGGGAGGACCCGGCGGGTGTGCCGATCTCGGCGATCCTGTTCGGTGGCCGCCGCGCCACCGCCGTCCCGCTGGTGACCGAGTCCTTCGACTGGCAGCACGGTGTCTTCCTGGGCGCGAACATCGCCTCCGAGAAGACCGCCGCCGCCGAGGGCACCGTGGGCGAGCTGCGCCGCGACCCGTTCGCGATGCTGCCCTTCTGCGGCTACAACATGGGCGACTACTTCGGCCACTGGCTGAAGCTGGGTGCGCAGGCCGACGCCTCGAAGCTCCCGAAGATCTACTACGTGAACTGGTTCCGCAAGAACAGCGCGGGCAAGTTCGTGTGGCCGGGCTACGGCGAGAACAGCCGCGTGCTCAAGTGGATCGTCGAGCGTCTCGAGGGCCTCGGCGCGGGTGTCGAGACGCCGATCGGCGTCCTGCCCACGGTCGACGGCTTCGACCTCAAGGGCCTGGACATCCCGCAGGAGGACCTCGACCTGCTGTTCTCCGTGGACGCCGACATCTGGCGTCAGGAAGCGGCCCTGGTGCCCTCGCACCTGGAGCTGTTCGGCGAGCACACGCCCACCGAGCTGTGGGACGAGTACCGCGCACTGGTGAAGCGCCTCGGTTAGTCGACAAACCGCTACGGCCGGAGCCTCGGCCGGACGATCTCACCCCGACCAGGAGTGAGATCGCCCGGGTCGGGACTCCGGCCGTAGTCGTTGAGCGCCGCGGGGAACCGGACGCACTTGGGCACCCCCCAGGGGCGCGGGGAACTGCGCGCGCAACCGTGCACCTATGTAGATGCCTGGTCGCGGAGTTCCCCGCGCCCCTGGGGGGGTGCCCCTCATTGCACAGTGCCCTGGGGGGTGCCCCTCTGCCTAAGGCTGTGCGTAGCCCGACAGGAAGTCGCCGATCCGGGTGACCGCGTCGGTGATCTCCTCCGGCCGCGGCAGGGTGACCAGACGGAAGTGGTCCGGCTCGGGCCAGTTGAAGCCGGTGCCCTGGACGACCAGGATCCGCTGCGCCCGCAGCAGGTCGAGCACCATCTGGGCGTCGTCCTTGATCTTGTACACCCGCGGGTCGAGCCTCGGGAACGCGTACAGCGCGCCCTTGGGCTTCACGCAGCTGATGCCCGGGATGTCGTTCAGCAGCTGGTACGCCGCGTCGCGGGACTCCAGCAGCCGCCCGCCCGGAAGCACCAGATCCCTGATGGACTGGCGGCCGCCCAGCGCCGCCGCCACCGCGTGCTGCGCCGGCATGTTGGCGCAGAGCCGCATGCTGGCCAGCACGGTCAGCCCCTCGATGTAGCTGCCCGCCCGGTGCCGGTCGCCCGAGAGCACCATCCAGCCCGAGCGGAAGCCGGCCACCCGGTAGGACTTGGACATGCCGTTGAAGGTCACGCAGAACAGGTCCGGAGCCAGCGTCGCGAGCGGGATGTGCACCGCGTCGTCGTACAGGATCTTGTCGTAGATCTCGTCCGCGTAGATCACCAGCCTGTGCCGCCGGGCGATCTCGACGATGCCCTCCAGCACCTCGAGCGGGTAGACCGCCCCGGTGGGGTTGTTGGGGTTGATCACCACGATCGCGCGCGTGCGGTCGGTGATCTTCGCCTCGATGTCCGCCAGGTCGGGGTACCACTCGGACTGCTCGTCGCAGCGGTAGTGCACGGCGGTGCCGCCGGCCAGGCTGACCGAGGCCGTCCAGAGCGGGTAGTCCGGCGCCGGGACGAGCACCTCGTCGCCGTCGTCCAGCAGCGCGGTCATGGCGAGCTGGATCAGCTCGGAGACGCCGTTGCCGAGGAAGACGTCCTCGACGCTCAGCCCGTGCAGGCCGCGCTCCTCGTAGTGCATGACCACGGCGCGGCGGGCGGACAGCAGGCCCTTCGAGTCCCCGTACCCGTGCGCGCTGGAGAGGTTCTTCAGGATGTCCTGGAGGATCTCCGGGGGCGCCTCGAAGCCGAAGACGGCCGGGTTGCCGGTGTTCAGCTTGAGGATGCGATGCCCCTGGTCCTCCAGTCGCATCGCCTCGTCGAGCACCGGGCCGCGGATGTCGTAACAGACATTGGCGAGCTTGCTGGACTGGATGACCTGCATGCCTGACTACTTTACGGCGCTGTTACGCAGATCATCACGTGCTCTTGGACACAGGTCACCCGCGTCCTAGGCTCGAGCGGACCGTGAACGGAGGGGGCGTGGTGATCGGACTGCTGGCCGGGGCGGCGACGGGGCTGGCGGCCGCGCCGCTGTTGCGGGCGGCCGTGGTGCGGTACGCGGTGCCGTACGGCGAGCCGCCCGGAACGGGACCGGGGCAGGGCCTGGGCCCGGTCGCCCTGGTCGCCGCGGGCACGGGCGCGGCACTCGGCTCGGCGGCGCACTGGCCGCTGGTGACGGTGCTCGGCTGGGTCGGGCTGTTCGGCGTGGTGCTGGCCTTCGTCGACGCGGCGGTCTTCCGGCTGCCGGACGCGCTCACCCTGCCGCTCGGCCTGGGCACCGCGGCCCTGCTCCTGCTGGCGGAGCACCGAGGCGAGGTCCTCCTGCGCTGCCTCTACGCAGCCCTGGTCCTGGGCGCGGTCTACGGCGGACTCGCCCTGGTGGCCCCGATGGGTCTCGGCGACGTCAAACTGGCGCCGACGCTCGGAGCGGTGCTCGGCTGGTACGGCTGGGCCGCGGTGCTGTCCGGCTTCTTCCTGGGCTTCCTGCTGGCCGGCCTCTGGGGAGGCTTCCAGCTGCTGACCCGCCGGACCGCGCGCGGAGGCGAGCTGCCCTTCGGCCCGTGGATGCTGCTGGGCGCACTGCTCGCGGTGCTCGCGGCCGGGTAGGTGGACGAGGCCCGCCGTACCCCAGACGGTATGGCGGGCCTCGTGTGCTGCACCTTCCCCGCCTCAAGGGGAGGTGCTGTCAGGGGGTCACGGCATCGCGTGGACGTGGGCGCCGACGTTGTTGGAGAAGTCGTTGGCGTTGGCCGCGTCCCAGTTGGTCGACCAGGTCATCGCGCCGCGGATGGTCGGCCACTTGGCCGGCGGGACGAAGGTGCCGCAGTGGGTGCCGGTGGCCAGGCAGTCCAGCGCGTTGTTGACGACCGTCGGGGAGACGTAGCCGCTGCCCGCGCCCCTGGTGGAGGCCGGGACGCCGATGCCGACCTGGTCGGGGCGCAGGCCGCCCTGGATGTGGGTGCAGACCTGGCTGGTGATGAAGTCGATGGTGCCCTGCGAGTAGACGTTGCCGTCGCAGCCGTTCATCGAACCCGAGTTGTAGAACTGGGTGTTGACGACGGTCAGGATGTCCTTGGTGTTGAGCGCCAGCTGGAAGTACGCACCGGAGGTGTTGTACATCCCGATGGTCTCGGGAGCCATGGTCAGGACGAAGCCCGAGCCGACCTTGCTCTGCAGGGTGTGCAGCGACTGCGCCATGTACGTCGCGTCGACGCCGTTCTCCAGGTCGATGTCGACACCGTCGAAGCCGTACTGCTGGATCAGCGCGTAGGCGCTGTTCGCGAAGTTGGCGGCGGCGGTGGCATTGGCCACGCTGATCGCGCCGTTCTGGCCGCCGACGGAGAGGACGACCTTCTTGCCGGCCGCGTGCTTGGTGGCGATGTCCGCCTTGAAGTCGGCGTCGGTGTAGCCGCCGAGAGCGGTCGAGAGCTTCGGGTCGAGCGTGAAGGTGATGCCGCCGGGCTTGCCGGCGTCGGCGTCGGCGAAGGAGACCGCGATGATGTCGTACGCGCTCTGGACGTCCTTGAGCTTCTGGACGGTGGCGCCGTTGTCGAAGTTCTGCCAGTAGCCGGTCAGGACGTGCTTCGGCAGACCGGTGGCCGGCGGGGTGGTGGTGGGGGTCGACGTCGGGGTGCTGGTGGGCGTCGAGGTGGGGGTGGCCGTCGGCGTCGGCGTGGCGGTCGGGGTGGCCGTGGGTGTGGCGGTCGGCGTGGCCGTCGGGGTCGGCGAGGCGGTGCCCGCCGGGCCGGTGAGGGTGATGTCGTCCGCGTTGTAGGCGCCCTGGCCGTACCAGCCGTGCACATAGAGGGTGACGCTGGTGGTGCTCGCACCCGTGGTGAAGGTGGTGCTGAGCTGGTTCCAGGAGGTCTGGCTCGACCAGGTGCTCGGGTCGGTCCCGCCGGTGCCGCTCGCGCCCAGGTAGACGTACGGGCCCTGGACCCAACCGCTCAGCGTGTAGCTGGTGTTGGGCAGCACGCTGACGGTCTGCTGACACTGCGCGGTGTCCGAGCTGCTCGGGGCGGCGCTCAGCGCGTACGAGCCCGCGTGCTTGGGGGACGCGACCGCGCTCGCGGCACCGACGCAGCTCCAGCCGGAGAGGTTCCCGGCCTCGAAGCCGCCGTTGTTCACCAGGTTGCCCACCGCCGCGTTGGCGCCGCCCGCGAAGAGGGCCAGGCCGGTGCCGGCCAGGGCGAGGGCGGTGGTGCCGGCCGCGAGGACGGCGGGGACGGTGCTTCGCCGGCGCCGGTGGGACGGCTGCTGCAGCGTACGGGCCATGGATGCGCTCCTGTGGGGAGGAGGGAGGAGCCGCCGCGGTGGGGGTCACGGCGGCTCCGCGTGGGGGAGGGGAGGTCCGCAGTGGTGCTTCGGGGACGGGCGGCCCGGGGTGCCGCGCTGCCCTCGGTCACAAGCTGGACTAGACCAATAGGGGTCGTCAAGCACCCGGAGCCCCGCTTACGGGTCATTTAAGGAAGCGGTGACCGTTCCGTGTCCGAGCCGTCGTGACGTGACCACCCGTGGTCGACCGGTGCCCTGAGGTGACTGTGACAGCTTCGGTACCTGCGGCTTTACTGCGGCGGACCGCGCCGGAGGTAGGCTGCGCGAGGGTATTTCGCACCCGGGGGACCGAGCACGGAGGGGCCGAACGTCATGGGTCTGCGCGATGTCGTCGAGGGCACGCCGGGTCTGCGTACCCTGCTGGACAAGGCCTACCGGCTCTACGGCCGCCGGGTCGAGGTCCACCTGGCCAACACCCCGCACCACATCGGCGTGATCCTGGACGGCAACCGCCGCTGGGCCAAGGCCACCGGCGGCACCACCGCCTACGGGCACCAGCGCGGCGCGGACAAGATCAGCGAGTTCCTGGGCTGGTGCGACGAGACGCACGTCCAGGTGGTCACCCTCTGGATGCTCTCCACCGACAACCTCTCCCGGCCGGCCGAGGAGCTCGTGCCGCTGCTGGGGATCATCGAGGACACCGTCCGCGGCCTCGCCGAGACCCGCCGCTGGAAGGTCCACCCGGTGGGCGCGCTCGACCTGCTGCCGCAGCAGACCGCCGATGTGCTCAAGGAGGCCGCGCAGGCCACCGCCCACATCCAGGGCGTCACGGTGAACGTCGCCGTCGGCTACGGCGGCCGGCACGAGATCGCCGACGCCGTCCGCTCCCTCCTCCAGGAGCACGCCGGCCGGGGCACCTCGATCGAGGAGCTCGCCGAGATCCTCGACGTCGAGCACATCGCCGAACACCTGTACACCAAGGGCCAGCCCGACCCCGACCTGGTGATCCGCACCTCGGGCGAGCAGCGCCTCTCGGGCTTCCTCCTCTGGCAGAGCGCCCACAGCGAGTTCTACTTCTGCGAGGCCTACTGGCCGGCCTTCCGCAAGGTCGACTTCCTGCGGGCGCTGCGCGACTACCAGCTGCGCAACCGCCGTCTGGGGCTCTGACGGTCGGCTTCCTGGGTCGGCTCGCCCCGGCGGGGGTTGGCTGGGGGTGCGGGGGTCGTCCCCCGCAGTGAAGCTGCCTGCTTCTGCGAGGCCTACTGGCCGGCCTTCCGCAAGGTCGACTTCCTGCGGGCGCTGCGCGACTACCAGCTGCGCCACCGCCGCCTGGGGCTCTGACACGCGGGCCCTGGGTCGGCTCTCCCGGCAAGGTCGGGCCTCTGACGCTCGGGTCGTTCGGGCCCTGACGGTCTTGCAGGTAAACGTTCTCCAACAATGATCCGTCAGTTCGTTCTGACGGGTATGCACCACGGGTCGCCTGGGAATACCCCAGTCAGACCGGTATCCCGGCCACCGGGGTCGCGGGGACCGGTATGCCGCGGGTGACGCAGGGTCATCCGCTCTGGAGGCCTAGTGGTCAGTACCAAGAGCCGCCGGACACCAGACCGGCGCACGTACGTTCTCGACACCAGCGTGCTCCTGGCAGACCCCCTCGCCATGACGCGCTTCGAGGAGCACGAGGTCGTCCTCCCGGTGGTGGTGGTCACCGAGTTGGAGGCCAAGCGGCACCATCCGGAGTTGGGCTACTTCGCCCGCCAGGCACTGCGCCTGCTGGACGACTACCGGATCAGGCACGGACGGCTCGATGAGCCGATCCCGGTCGGGGAGGTCGGCGGCAGCATCCGGGTCGAGCTCAACCACTCCGACACCTCGGTCCTTCCGGCCGGCTACCGGGTCGGAGGCGAGGCGGACACCCGCATCCTGGCGGTCGCCCGCAACCTGCAGGCGGAGGGGTACGACGTCACCGTCGTCTCCAAGGACCTGCCGATGCGGATCAAGGCCAGCTCGGTGGGCCTGCTGGCGGAGGAGTACCGGGCCGAGCTCGCGATCACCTCCGGCTGGACGGGCATGTCCGAACTGCACGTCTCCGGCGACCAGGTGGACGCGCTCTTCGGAGCCGGCCACGACGCCGCCGTCGAGGTGGACGGCGCGGAGGAGCTGCCGGTCCACACCGGGCTGGTGCTCACCTCCGAGCGCGGCCGGGCGCTCGGCCGGGTGTCCGGCGACGGCCGGGTCCGGCTGGTGCGCGGCGACCGGGAGGCGTTCGGCCTGCGCGGCCGCAGCGCCGAGCAGCGCGTGGCGCTGGATCTGCTGCTCGACCCCGAGGTCGGCATCGTCTCGATGGGCGGCCGGGCGGGCACCGGCAAGTCCGCGCTGGCGCTCTGCGCCGGACTGGAGGCCGTGCTGGAGCGGCAGCAGCACCGCAAGGTGATGGTCTTCCGCCCGCTGTACGCGGTCGGTGGCCAGGAGTTGGGGTACCTGCCCGGCTCCGAGGCGGAGAAGATGGGCCCCTGGGCGCAGGCGGTCTTCGACACCCTCTCCGCCGTCACCACCCCGGACGTGATCGAGGAGGTGCTCTCCCGCGGGATGCTGGAGGTCCTGCCGCTCACCCACATCCGCGGGCGCTCGCTGCACGACGCCTTCGTGATCGTGGACGAGGCGCAGTCCCTGGAGCGGAACGTGCTGCTCACCGTGCTGTCCCGGATCGGCCAGGGCTCGCGGGTGGTGCTCACCCACGACGTGGCCCAGCGGGACAACCTGAGGGTGGGTCGGTACGACGGCGTGGTCGCGGTGGTGGAGAAGTTGAAGGGACACCCGCTGTTCGCCCACATCACCCTGACCCGCTCCGAGCGCTCGCCGATCGCCGCGCTGGTCACGGAGATGCTGGAGGACATCCAGCCCTGAGAATGAACCGGGGCAAATCGCCCTAAAAAGCCGTCAAGGAGCCTGCCGTATAGCGGCAGGCTCCTTGTCTGTCATCACATCTGACTGTCTCTTCTCCGCCGGACCTCCAAACGCCCAGCTCGCGAAGATTGTGAGATGCGCCACGCAACCGGGAATTGCGTAGACACGTCCCGGTGCGGCATGGTGAGGGTTCTGTCAGGCCCCGCGTACGACAATCACGCCCGGCAACTCCGGTTGACGGGCCGACAACTGAAGAACGATTCGTACGCCGCCCGATTCAAACGCCGTTCCGACTCACCTCGGTCCTGCGCCGGGCCAGCGCCTCCCGTGACCATGTACCGACGGAGGCCAGTGCCAAGGGGCATGTTGCGTCCGGACGGTCACGCGTGGGCGATGCTGGAAGGAAACCATGTGACTCGGATCTCGGTCCGGGGAGTTGCTGTGGCCTCCGCCACCGCGGTCACCGCTGTCGGTGCCGTCGTGGGTGTGGCCTCGGGCAGCGAGGGCACCAACACCCAGACGGTCGACGTCGCAGGCGCCACCCTGCTCGCCGAACTCCCGACGGGCGGCCACGCGCAGACCATCAGCGACAACTTCAGGCATCAGGCCACCGCTCAGCAGGCCTCCGCCGACGCGGCCGCCAAGAAGGCCGCCGAGGAGGCAGCGCGCCAGAAGGCCGCTGCCGACGCGCAGGCCAAGGCGGACGCGGAGAAGGCGGCCAAGGCCGCCGAGGAGAAGCGGAAGGCCGACGAGGAGGCCGCGAACCGCGCCAAGGCGCGTTCCGTGCTCGCCGCCGTCAGCCCGGGCTCGGTCCAGGAGATGGCTCTCCAGATCATCGGCGACGACGCCCAGTTCCAGTGCTTCAGCCAGATCGTGAAGCGCGAGAGCGGCTGGGACTACACCGCCACCAACGCGAGCTCCGGCGCGTACGGTCTGGTGCAGGCGCTGCCCGGCTCCAAGATGGCCTCGGTCGGCGCCGACTGGCGGACCAACCCCGCGACGCAGATAAAGTGGGGCCTGAACTACATGAACAGCCGCTACGGCAGCCCGTGCGGCGCGTGGTCCTTCTGGCAGTCGCACCACTGGTACTAGAGACCGGTAGCTCGAGACTGCACGCGAGAGGCCCCCGACTTCGGTCGGGGGCCTCTCTGCTGTCCAGCTAAGGGCGGGCCGCGCCGCCCGGGCTGCGCTGACCAGTGCGCCTGCGGGCGGTGCGGTCCTGGGTGCGGACGCGGGGCGCCGGAGAGGGTCCTGGTTGCTCCGGCACCGGCCGGTCCGCCGACAGTTGGTCCGTGATATCTGGCCCCTCCCCCTCGACCTGCTGTCTGAAACCAACGTGTTCATGCCGATTCATCCGTTTCGTCCGAGAGCCTGCCTGCCGATTCGCCGCACCAGCTGACGGGCCCGCCGGAATCCGGCGCGGGCGGACGGGTAGCGTCGTCCCCGACGGCCGTGGTGGGACCCCACGGCACAGCAGCCGAGCGGGGAGCGGGTGTCAGAAGTGGCGCGGGGCACGAGAGCGTTGCAGGCGGTGTCCTGGGTGGGTGGGCTCGCCTCCCGGGCGGTGGCCGCGATGGAGGAGCGGCGCCGGGCCGCCGTGGCCGAGCCGGAGGAGCAGGCCGAGGCCGCCGAGCTCGTCCCGGCACCGCGCAAGCCCCGCCCGGACGTCGAGCGACCGGCACCGGAACGCCCGCTGCCCGTACCGTCCGGCCGCGAGTACCACCCGGGCCGCCCCGCGACGCCGGCCGAGGCCGTGCCGTGGAGCCTGCGGGTGGCCGCCGAGTCGACCTGGCGCCTGCTGCTTCTCGCGGCGGCGCTCTACCTGCTCTTCCGGGTGGTCGACATGCTCCGGCTGGTCGCCTTCGCGGTCCTCGCCGCATTGCTGATCTCCGCGCTGCTTGAGCCGACCGTCTCCTGGCTGAGGCGGCACGGCGTACCGCGCTCGCTCGCCGCCGCCGGGACCTTCCTCGCCGGGGTGGCGGGCATCGGCCTGGTCGGCTGGTTCGTGGTCTGGCAGGTGACCACCAACCTCTCCTCCGTCACGGGCAAGGTCCAGGAGGGGGTCAACCGGCTCAAGGACTGGCTGGTGACCGGGCCGCTGCATCTGACGACCCAGCAGATCAGCGACTTCGCCAAGCAGATCTCGACCGCGATCGGCACCAACTCGGAGCAGATCACCTCGGCCGGTTTCACCGGGGTGACCATCGCGGTCGAGGTGCTCACCGGTGTGGTGCTGACCGCCTTCACCACCTTCTTCCTGCTCTACGACGGAGCCAGGATCTGGAGCTGGGCACTGCGCGGCCTGCCCCGGCACTCCCGCTACGCGATGGCCGGCGCCGGCCCCAAGGCCTGGGCGACGCTTACCGCGTACGTGCGCGGCACGGTGTGCGTGGCCTTCATCGACGCGCTCTGCATCGGCATAGGCATCCAGCTGCTGGGGGTGCCGATGGCCCTGCCGCTGGCGGTGATCATCTTCCTGGGGGCCTTCGTGCCGCTGGTCGGCGCGCTGGTCACCGGGACCATCGCGGTCCTGATCGCGCTGGTCACGCAGGGGCCGTTCACTTCGCTGATGGTGCTGGTGGTGCTGGTCGCCGTGCAGCAGATCGAGGGGCACCTGCTGCAGCCGCTGATCCTGGGCCGGGCGGTGCGGGTGCACCCGCTGGGCGTGGTGCTGGGTGTGGCGGCGGGGTCGATCGTCGGTGGGATCGGCGGCGCGATCGTCGCCGTACCGCTGATCGCCGTCACCAACACGGTGGTCTCCCACCTGCGGCGCCGCAACGCGGCCGGCCAGGAGGTCTTCGAGGCCCTCGAGGCCGCCCGCTCTGCCCGCTAGAGCAACCACAGCAGGAGCGTGAGGTGCTGCGCGCGCAACCGTGCAGCTACGTGGATGCCTGGTCGCGCAGTTCCTCGCGCCCCTAGAGGTTCGCCGGTTGCGTCGGACGGCGCAGGTGGCAAACCACCAGGGGCGCGAGGAACTGCGCGAAGTCGGAAGATGACGGCCTGAGCCTTCCGATCCCGCGCAGTTCCCCGCGCCCCTAGAGGTTCGCCGGTTGCGTTACGGCAGCAGCGCCTCGGAGTCGAGGGTCGCGGCGACGGCCTGGACGACCGCGGCGATCTTCATCGAGGCCTGGATGACCTCGCGCTCGACGCCCGCCTTGCGCAGTACGGCCTCGTGCGAGTCGAGGCACTGCCCACAGCCGTTGATCGCGGACACCGCGAAGCACCAGAGCTCGAAGTCGGCCTTCTCCACGCCCGGGGTGCCGATGATGTTCATCCGCAGACCCGCCCGCATGCTGCTGTACTCCTTGTCGGAGAGCAGGTGCAGCGTCCGGTAGTAGACGTTGTTCATCGCCATGACGGCCGCCGCGCCCTTGGCGGCGTTGTACGCCTCGGGCTTCAGGTTGGCCTTGGCCTCGGGCTCCAGCTCACGCAGCACGGAGGGGCTGCGGGTGGCCATCGCGCAGGCCAGCACGGTGCCCCAGAGCTGCTGCGTCGGGAGGTCGGAGTTGCCGATGACCGCGCTCAGGTTGAGCTTGAGGTCCTTGGCGTAGTCGGGGAGGGCTGCCTTCAGCTCGTCAAGCGCCATGATCAGCCGGCCAGCAGCTGCTCGGCGTCAAGGGTCGCCTCGCCCTTGTTCCAGTTGCACGGGCACAGCTCGTCGGTCTGCAGGGCGTCCAGCACCCGCAGGACCTCCTTGGGGTTACGGCCGACGGAGCCCGCGGTCACCATGACGAACTGGATCTCGTTGTTCGGGTCGACGATGAACACCGCGCGCTGGGCGGTGCCGTCGGCGGCCTCGACGCCGCAGGCGCGCATGAGGTCGTGCTTGACGTCGGCCAGCATCGGGAAGGGCAGGTCACGCAGGTCGGCGTGGTCCTTGCGCCAGGCGTGGTGGACGTACTCGGAGTCGCCGGAGACGCCGAGGATCTGGGCGTCGCGGTCGGCGAACTCCTCGTTCAGCTTGCCGAACGCGGCGATCTCGGTCGGGCAGACGAAGGTGAAGTCCATCGGCCAGAAGAAGACGATCTTCCACTTGCCCTCGTAGGTCTTGTGGTTGATCTCGGCGAAGGCGTTCGCGGCGTCGAGGTCGACGCAGGCGTTGAGTTCGAACTCGGGGAACTTGTCACCGATCGTGAGCACGTTCGCTTCTCCTGAGGTGAGGCGTGAGGGTGTCTGTCCGGATTGCGGACGCCCAAGAGTTCCACATAGTGGACTGATCGGGGAAATAGCTAGACTCGATGCATCTGATCGGAGAGAGCTATCAATACGCACCAACCCAGACCCCGGGGGCCCCGCACCCCGTCGGTCGCCCAGCTCAAGGCCTTCGTCGCGGTCGTCGAGCACCGCCACTTCAGGGACGCCGCGGCGGCGATCGGCACCAGCCAGCCCGCGCTCTCGGGCGCGGTCGCCGCGCTGGAGGAGACGCTCGGCGCGCAGTTGGTCGAGCGTACGACGCGAAAGGTCATCATCACTCCACTGGGTGAGCGTGTGGCCGATCACGCGCGCCGGGTCCTCGCCTCCCTGCATGCTCTCACCGAGGAGGTGGAGGCGGCCCGCCGCCCCTTCACCGGCCCGCTCCACCTCGGCGTGATCCCGACCGTGGCCCCGTACCTGCTGCCGACCGTGCTGCGACTGGTCCGCGACAGCTACCCGGACCTGGAGCTGCACGTCCACGAGGAGCGCACCCCTTCCCTGCTGGAGGGGCTGGCCGGCGGGCGCCTGGACGTCCTGCTGCTCGCCCTCCCCGCGGGCGGCGCCTCGCCCACCCGGGACATTCCGCTTTTCGACGAGGACTTCGTCCTGGTCACCCCACCCGAGCACGAGCTCGCCGGGCGGATCGACGTGCCGCGCGACGTGCTGCTCGACCTGGACGTGCTGCTGTTGGAGGAGGGCCACTGCCTGCGCGACCAGGCCCTCGACATCTGCCGCGAGGTCGGCGCCGACCCCTCGGGCGGTACGACCCGCGCCGCCGGCCTCTCCACCCTCGTCCAGCTGGTGGCCGGCGGCCTCGGCGTCACCCTGCTGCCCGCCACCGCGCTCGACGTCGAGGCCGGCCGTACCGACCGGCTCGCCGCCGTACGCTTCGCCGCCCCGGCCCCCGGCCGCCGGATCGGCCTCGCCACCCGGCCCGGCTCGGCGCGCAGCGCCGAGTACGACCGCTTCGCCGACTCACTGCGCGAGGTGCTGCGCGAGCTGCCGGTTCGAATCGTGGAGCGAGGGGGAGTCAGTACCTAGGACTACGTGCCAAGGGGGTGGCCATGTACGTCTCCAGGCTCAGCGTCGAGAACATCAGGGGATTCCACGGAGCCAGGAACGTCGATCTCGACCTGACCAGGCCCGACGGCTCGTACGCGGGCTGGACGGTGCTGGCCGGGCCCAACGCGTCCGGAAAGTCCACGCTGCTGCGGGCGATCGCGCTGGCGCTCGGCGCAGGGGCCGGAGACGGGTGCGCGTCCTGGCTGCACACCGGCGCGGCCGAGGGCGGGGTGCGGGCCGGGGAGCACCGGTGGTGGCTCACCCGCACCGAGGACGGCGTCACCGAGCAGCGTTCCTCCGGCGACCGGGGGCTCTGCGCGAGCTTCGGACCCCACCGCGAGGACATCGGCGAGATCACCGGCTGGCTGGCCGAGCAGCACCTGCTCCGGCTCGAACGGCGGTCCGGCGCCGCCGAGCTGCTCCGAGGCATCACGGCTCTGCTGGACGACGGACTGCTGCCCGAGGGGCACCGCGTGGCCCGGGTCGACTCCGACGGGCTCTGGGTCGCCCAGGGCGGGGCGGAGTTCCCGTTGGGCGAGCTGGGCGACGGGGCCAGGGCGGTGGCAGCCCTGGTGCTCGGCCTGGTCCGGCATGCCCAACAGGTGGACGAAGAGGCCGAGTTGGTCGTCGTCGGCGAGGTGCCCACGGTCCCGGTGGGCGGAGTCGTCCTGATCGACGAGGCGGAGGCGCACCTGCACCTGGGCTGGCAGCAGCGCCTCGGTGAGTGGCTGGTGGCGCACTTCCCGAACGTCCAGTTCATCGTCAGCACGCACAGCCCGTACATCTGCCAGGCCGCGGACCCGGGCGGCCTGATCCGGCTGGCCGGCCCGCAGGAGCAGGCGCCGCCGCGCATCCTGGACGACGACCTCCACCAGCGCATCGTCTACGGCAGCGGAGACGATGCCGCGCTCTCCGAGCTCTTCGGCCTCGGCAGCCCGTACTCGCCGCAGGCCGAGGCCGAGCGCCGGCTGCTGATCGCGCTGGAGCGGAAGCTGTACGCGGGCCAGGCCTCCCGCTCCGAGGTCGCCGAGTACCAGGAGCTCGGCGCCAAGCTCAACAGCTCGCTGAGCGCCCGGGTGGACGAGGTGCGAGCGCGTCAGGGCGGTGACCGGTGATTCCGCTCCAACGGCCCCAGCTGCAGGCACAGTTGGCGGCCGACCTGGCGCGCCGTACCGAGGCGATCCGGGCCGCCGGGCCCAGCACCGCCACCGGCCGGGCCGCCTGGCGCACCGCCCGTGAACCCAAGGCCCGGCTGCGGGTGCTGCTGCACCGGATGGCACCCGGCCTGGTCCGCTGCATGTACTGCGGCGACAACCTTGGCACCGACATCGACCACTTCGAGCCGATCGCCCGCGCCCCGCTGCGCACCTTCGACTGGCACAACCACCTGCTGGCCTGCGCCTTCTGCAACAGCAACCAGAAGCGCGACCGCTTCCCCTGCGACCCGGTCACCGGTGCCCACCTGCTGATAGACCCGGCCCGCGAGGACCCGGCGGACCACCTGCTGCTCTACCTGGAGTCGGGCTCCTACGAGGGCCTCACCCCCAAGGGCGAGGCCACCATCGACGTCTTCGCCCTCAACGCCCGCGCCGAGCTGGTCCGGGGGCGCAGGCTGGCCTTCACCGTGGTGAAGGCCCTGCTGCGGGAGTGGCACACCCAGTCCAGGCGCGGTGACCCGGCGACCGGCCAGGAGGTCGCCGACTCGCTCCGGATGCTGTGGCAGGCGGACGTGCTGCGCGCGGTCGTCAGGCTCGCCCGCACCCCGGCCCTGGCGGCGACCGTCCTCGGCCCCGACGCCTTCACCGCGCTGCAGGCGCTGGCCCGCGAGGACCCGCGCTTCCGCTGAGCTCGCGGACCCCTACGGCAGGCGCTGCTCGAACCAGACCACCTTGCCCGCCCCGAGTCTGGTCGCGCCCCAGCGCTCGGCGCACCTGGCCACTATCTGCAGACCTCGCCCCCGCTCGTCGTCCGGCCCGGCCCGGCGGGCGCGAGGCAGCAGTGCGCTGTCGTCGCCGACCTCGCAGCGAAGCACCGAGGTGCGGACCAGCCGGAGCGTCACCGGGCGGGTGGCGTGCTGGATCGCGTTGGTCACCAGCTCGCTGACCATCAACTCGGTACTGTCCGCCAGCCGTTCGAGCCCCCAGCGGCGGAGCGCGTGCCCGGCGAGCCGGCGCGCCCGGCCCGGCGTCTCATGGCGGGGCTGGAGGTACCAGTACGCGACGTCCTCGGCCGGGATGCCGTCGAAGGCGGCGGCGAGCAGGGCGATGTCGTCGCCCCGGTCGCCGGGCGGGAGGATCCGCAGGGCCTCCTGGCACAGGTGTTCCGGGGAGTGCCGGTGTGCGGTGCTGAGCCGGCTGCGGAGCAGCTCGAGCCCGGTGCTCAGGGAGCGTCGCCTCGACTCCACCAGGCCGTCGGTGAAGAGCAGCAGGGCGGACCCGGGAGGTGCAGGCAGCTCGACCGAGGAGAAGTCCACCCCGCCGACCCCGATCGGCGCACCCGACGGCAGCTCGAGCAGTTCGGTACGGCCGTCCGGCTGGACCAGCACCGGCGGGACGTGGCCCGCGTTGGCGAGCACCACCCGGTTGGCGATCGGGTCGTAGACCGCGTACACGCAGGTCGCCAGGTGCTGTTCCCGGCCGAGTCGTTGGGCCTGCTCGTCGAGGTGGTAGAGCACCTCGTGCGGCGGCAGGTCGAGGGCGGCCAGGGTCTGCGCGCTGGTGCGCAGCTGGCCCATGATGGCGGCCGAGGTGAGGGAGTGGCCCATGACGTCACCGACGATCAGGGCGACCCGGTTCCCGGGCAGCGGCACCGAGTCGTACCAGTCTCCGCCGACCTGGGCGCCGCTCTCGCCGGGGAGGTAGCGGTGGGCCAGGCGGACGCCGTGCCGCTGCGGGAGATGGGTCGGCAGCATGCTGCGCTGCAGCTCGTCGGCGATCTCCCACTCGCGGGAGTAGCGCAGCGCGGTGTCCACCGCGAGGCCTGCCTGGGTGGCCAGGTGCGCGGCGGTGGCGGCGTCGGTCGAGTCGAAGGCGGTGTCCCCGGAGGCGGTGTCCTCGAAGGCGGTGCTCTCGGAGGTCGGGTCGGAGGCCGAGTCGGTGAGCGAGTCCTTGCCCGGGCGGCGGATCAGCAGCAGCAGCCCGAGCACGGCCTTGCGGCCGCGCAGCGGCAGGGCGAGGAGCGCCGTGCCGGCGGCGAGCCGGCCGAGGGTGCGGGCGCCGTACAGCTCCTCCAGCAGCGGGCGGAGCCGGGCGGCGGACGGCGTGCCGAGCACCACCGGGCCGGTCGGCAGCTGCCGGCCGAGGACGGCGGCAAGTGCGCCGCCCGGCCGGACCTGCCGGGTCCGGGACCGGCGGCCGAGGCGGGTGCCGTGGGCATGGTGGATGGTCAGCGCGACGGGGCAGCCCGGGTCGCGCTCGATGTTGGGCAGCGGGTCGCGCAGGTGGACGACGGCGGCGTCGGCCAGGGCGGGGACGAGGACCTTGCCGAGGTTGCGCAGGGTGGCCGCCAGGTCGAGCGAGCTGTTGATCCGACGGGTCGCGCTGTCCAGGTACGCCAGACGTTCGGCGATCCGGGGCCGCCCGTCCGCGCCCGGCGCCGACGACGGACGGCGCTGGGTGGGGACGGCAGGCGGCTGCCCTGCCTGGAGCTCGGGATGGTCACGCACAGGCGGCCCGTTCTGGGAGGTCGAGGTGGGTGCGAGGTGGCGTCAGTCGATCCGCCGACAGCGCAGGAACAACTGCTCCTCCGGAGGGAGCGCGGTGCTGGCGGGGGCGTACGGGTGGCCGGAGTGATCCTCGACGGCGAAGCCCGCCCCGGCGAGCGTCTGCTCCAACTCCTCGCGCAGGTACCCGCTTATCTTGATCTCGTGACCGAGGAAGGGCAGCGGCGCGTGGTCGAGGTCCGCCTCGACCATGCCGAGCGCCAGCAGGCCGCCGGGCCGCAGCAGCTCGCGGATCCGGCCGAGGACCACCGGGATCTCGTCCTGGGGCAGCAGGATCAGTGAGAAGAAGGCGGTGGCCGCGGCGAAGCTCCCGGCCGCGGCCGGGCCCAGCTGTGGTGCTCCCCAGGCCATCTCGGCCCGCGGGGTGGCCAGGTCGTACATGTCGATGCGGTGGTAGGCGGCGGCCGGCGCGGTCCGCCGGGCCAGTCTCAACATGCCGTCGGAGAGGTCGATGCCGGTGACCCGCAGGCCGCCCTGGGTCAGCTGGAGGATCGTCGGATCGCCGGTGCCGCACCCGACGTCGAGCACCGGAGCGCCGGGCTCCAGCTGACGCAGCAGCCAGCCGCCGCACTCCAGTTGACCGGCCTTGGCGGGGAACGCCTCGCCGTAGCGGGCGCCGATGGTGTCGAAGGCGACGGCCTGCAGGGCACGCTCGGCGCGGCGGCGGCAGACCTGCTGGTCGGCGGGGGCGGGCCCGTGGCCCCGGGCGGGATCGGATATCTGTCCGGTCGTCACGATTGAGAGGCACCTTTCCACCCTGGCCGACGGCCGGCAGTACTGGGCGGATGACCCCGGGCCCATGGCCTACTGCCTGCTGCGGTCCGTCACGCTCCCCGCGTCACTCCGTGCTGTGTCGGTCCTGCTGCCGTTCCACTGGTGAGACTGCACTGGCATCCGACAATAGGCGTGATCACTCGGCGATGGGGTCCCTTTCCGGCCAACTCGTGGTTGTTGGGACGAATATGGCCGGGATCGCGGGAGCACGACGGGGCGGGCGGGGTGGCGCGGGCGCCGGTCCCGCGCCGCGGGGCGCGCCCGGGTGAGCGGCGCTCACCTGCGGTGACGCCGTGTTGCGCAACGTTTATCGAACGTCAATCGGTGGCTGCCACAGTTGCATCAGCGCCGGGGAAGCGTCGAGGCGCTCCCGCAGCCGGGGGGCTGCGGGAGCGCCGACGCACGGGGGGACCTCCTGTCGGGGGACGGAGGTCACGGCGCGGGGGGTGCGGTGGGCTCGGTGTGCTGCTGCTCGATGAGGTCCTGTACGGGGAGGGCCTCGGGCACACCGAGCCGCGTGAACACGGCGAGCGCCTCCTGGAGGCAGGCCAGCCCGCGAGCGGGCTGACCCAACTTCAGGAGCGCCTCGCCGAGCGCCGCATTGGCGAGGCCCTGGCAGTACGCGGCGTCGAGCTCCTGCGCGATCGCCAGGGACTCCTCGGCCGCTTCGGCGGCCTCGGAGAACTGGCCGTCCGCCAGCAGGCAGGGCGCCAGCCGGGCGAGCGAGTAGCCGGCCCGGAGCTGGTTCTGCTGGGACCCGTACATCTCGTGGGCCTCGCGCAGGTGTGCGGCGGCGTCGGAGGGCGAGCCGGTCGATCCCAGGACGACGCCGAGTTGGTACAGGGTGTCGGCGAGGCACGGTCCGTTGCCGGACGCGCGGGCGGTCGTCACCGCATCGTGCGCCGACCGGGCCGCGGCTTCGGGCTGGCCCATGTCGAGATGGGCCCGGGCGATGTTGCCCAGCAGTCGAGCCTCGCTGACGGTGGCGCCGATGCTGCGGCTCATGGTGTACGCCTGCTCGAAGAACGGCAGGGCCTCCGCCGAGCGGTCGGCGAAACTCAGCACGATGCCGAGCAGGTTGGAGACCGTCGGGCGCAGCATGGTGTCACCGCCCGTGCCCTGGAGCTCCAGGCTCTCCCGCAGGGAGATCTCCGCCTCCTGGAACTCGCCCGTGAGGTGCTGCAGGAAGCCCTGGGCGAAGCGGATCCGGGCGAGCGCCGCGGAATCTCCGTGCGACTTGGCGTTCGTCCCGGCGATCTGCAGGATCCGGCGGATGCGCTGCCCGTGCGTGGAGTCCTCCACCAGGGTGTTCAGCACGATCAGCACGTCCACGGCCGGCCGAAGCAGCTCGGACGGCTCCTGGGCGGCCGCCTCGACACTGCTCAGCAGCAGCCCGAGTTCGGCCCTGAGCCAGTCGTGGGCCGCGTCCGGGCCGTCGAAGGTCAGCGCTGTCGCCGTCGGGCTGTGCAGCGGCTCGGGCAGGACGTCGTCCGGTTCGATGGTCTGGGCGATGTTGCGCAGGATCGCGAGCAGCAGGTCCAGCAGGCGCAGCAGCGCGGCCTGCTGCTCCTCGGCGGCCTGCCCCTCCTCGGCCGCCTTGGCCTTCTCGCTCTGCCGCTGGGCGAACAGCCGGAGCAGGTCGTGGTACCGGTACCGGCCCGGGGTGAAGCACTCCAGCATGTTGGCCTCGACCAGTGCCTCGGCCAGTTGCTCCGCCCGCCGCTCGTCGACACCGAGCAGTGCCGACACCGCCTCCAGCGGGAGATCGGCGGAGTCCACCAGCGACAGCAGCCGGAAGGCCTGCTGCTCCTCGGGCCGCAGCTGCGCGTAGCCGAGGCCGATGGTGGTCTCCACCGCGAGATTTCCGAGCTGCAACTCGTCCAGCCGCCGCCGCTGGTCCGCTAACCGACGGGCCAGGTCGGACACACTCCAGCGAGGGCGGCTTGCCAGCCGGGCGGCGGCGATCCGGACCGCGAGCGGGAGGAAGCCGCAGGCCCTGACCACCGCAAGGGATGCCTCGGGCTCGGCCGCGACCCGCTGTTCGCCGACGATGGCCGAGAACAGCGCCAGCGCCTCCTCCGGCGTCAGCTCCTCGACGTCGACCAGGTGTGCACCCGGCAGCCCGGCGAGCCGGGAGCGGCTGGTGGCCAGCACGGCGCACCCGGCGACACCGGGGATCAGCGGCGTCAACTGCTCGGCGTCCTGGGCGTTGTCCAGCAGGATGAGCATGCGCCGGTTGGCGAGCAGAGAGCGGTACAGCGCCGCCCGCTGCTCCAGCGAGTCCGGGGTCTCCGGCGCTCCCAGCGCATAGAGGAAGTCCCCGAGCACCACGGCGGGATCGGCGGGCGAGGCGCCGGCACCCCGCAGGTCGACGTAGAGCTGGCCGTCGGGGAATTCCGTCCGGACGCTGTGGGCCACATGCACGGCAAGAGTGGTCTTGCCGACCCCTCCGATTCCGGCCAGAGAAGTGACCACGACGGCCTGTCCCGCCGCACTGCGCAGGACATCCCGCAGTTCGCCGACGAGTTCGGCCCGACCGCTGAAGTCCGAGACATCTGCCGGAAGTTGGGCAGGGGGGGTGAACGGAATGGTTTCGTCCGGTTCGGCCGGGCGTGATCCGCGCGAGGGCTCGGGCATCAGCGCCGGGTCGGCCGCGAGAATCCGGGAGTGCATCGTCGCCAGCCGCGTGCCCGGCTCGACCCCGAGCTCCTCGATCAGGAGCTTGCGGGTGTCCGCGTAGACGCCGAGCGACTCCGCCTGGCGCCCGCATCGGTAGAGCGCGAGCATCAGCAGCTCCCGCAGCCGTTCGCGCAGCGGGTGTTCGGCGGCGAGAGAGCTCAGTTCGGCGACCACCTCGGCGTGCAGCCCGATGTCCAGGGCGGTGGCGCAGAGTTCCTCCTCGGCGGTGACCTGCCGCTCGGCCAGCCGGAGCCGCTGTGCATCGGCGTACGGCCCGGGGACACCGGTCAGCGGGCGGCCGCTCCACAGGGCCAGCGCGGAGGCCAGCAGGCGGTGCGCGGTGTGCAGCTCACCGGCGGTCCGAGCCTTCGCGGCCTCGGCACACGCGGTGTCGAACACCGGCAGGTCGACGGCGTCCGACGGGATGCGCAGGGCATAGCCGTCGCTGACGGAGACCAGTAGCTCGGCGGGCGCGCGCACCTCGCGGTTCGGTTCGATGACGCCGCGCAGCCGGGAGATGTAGGTCCGCAGAGCGGCGACGGCCTGCGGTGGGGGACGGTCGCCCCAGAGCCCGTCCACCAGGTCCTGGGTCGTCACCGGCCGGCCGTGGTGGAGCAGCAGCATGGTGAGGACGGCCTGCTGCTGTGGTGACCCGAGGGCGAGGGCCTGGTCTCCACGCCAGGCCTGGACAGGACCGAGCACCTGGAAGCGCAGCGCATGGGTGTGCGGCGTTTCCCGAAGCTCCATGAAATCCCCCGATGGCCTGTGGTGGTGCTTCCCGAGCGCTACTTGATGGTTCGTCGCAGTGCGTCAGCCTATGGGGAAGCGAGCAAACGTTGGAGAAGAGCACAGGCGGCGCGATGTTTATAGGACATTTAACGACCTCTACGATACTGTCCGGGCGCCCTGACGGATCGGGGTGGGTTTGATGAGATCTGACAAACCGAAAGGCGGCCCAGACCATGGCCGACAACGAGAGCACCAGCACCACGGCCCCGGCCGTCGCCGAGCCGGTCGTCGAAGCGCAGCCCGTCGAGCACGCCGTGCCCGCTGCGGACGACGCCTCCCTCCTGGACGTACTGACCGGCCTCGACGCGGACGACGCCGAGCTGGCTGCCGAGCCGACGACCGTCGAGCAGAAGCCCGCGGACACCGACCCGGGCCGCACCTTCGAGCCGCTCGGTACCATCACCAGCCGCCCGTAACGGAATTCCGCGAGTGCCCCGCGCCACCACCGGTGGCACGGGGCACAGTCGTTTCCGGTCCTACTCGGCCGAGCGCACCCGCAGGTTGGTGATCAGCGGGCCGTCGGTGACCTCGGCGAAGAAGTCGTTGCCCTTGTCGTCGACCACGATGAAGGCCGGGAAGTCCTCGACCTCGATGCGCCAGACCGCCTCCATGCCGAGCTCGGCGTACTCCAGGACCTCGACCTTCTTGATGCAGTCCTGCGCCAGCCGCGCAGCCGGGCCGCCGATCGAGCCGAGGTAGAAGCCGCCGTGCTCGGCGCAGGCCTTGGTGACCTGCTTGGAGCGGTTGCCCTTGGCGAGCATCACCATCGAGCCGCCGGCCGCCTGGAACTGGTCGACGTAGCTGTCCATCCGGCCCGCCGTGGTGGGGCCGAAGGAGCCGGAGGCGAAGCCATCGGGGGTCTTGGCGGGGCCGGCGTAGTAGACCGGGTGGTCCTTCAGGTACTGGGGCATGCCCTCGCCCGCGTCCAGCCGCTCCTTGATCTTGGCGTGCGCGATGTCGCGGGCCACGACCAGCGTGCCGGTGAGCGAGAGGCGGGTCTTCACCGGGTACTTGGAGAGCTCGTTGCGGATGTCGGCCATCGGCCGGTTGAGGTCGATGAACACCGCCTCGTCGTCGAGGTCCTCATCGAGCGTCTCCGGCAGGTACTTCGCCGGGTCGGTCTCCAGCTGCTCCAGGAAGATGCCCTCGGCGGTGATCTTGCCGAGCGCCTGGCGGTCGGCCGAGCAGGAGACGGCCATCGCGACCGGCAGCGAGGCGCCGTGGCGCGGCAGGCGGATGACCCGCACGTCGTGGCAGAAGTACTTGCCGCCGAACTGCGCGCCGATGCCGATCTTCTGGGTCAGCTCGGTGACCTTCGCCTCCAGCTCCAGATCGCGGAAGCCGTGGCCGGTGGCGGCGTCGCCTGAGGTCGGCAGCTCGTCCAGGTAGTGCGCCGAGGCGTACTTGGCGGTCTTCAGCGCGAACTCGGCGCTGGTACCGCCCACCACGATCGCCAGGTGGTACGGCGGGCAGGCGGCCGTGCCCAGCGAGCGGATCTTCTGCTCCAGGAACGAGAGCATGCTCGCCTCGTTCAGGATCGCCTTGGTCTCCTGGTACAGGTACGACTTGTTGGCGCTGCCGCCGCCCTTGGCCATGAAGAGGAACTTGTACGCGTCGCCGTCCGTCGCGTAGAGCTCGATCTGCGCGGGCAGGTTGGAGCCGGTGTTCTTCTCGTCCCACATGGTGACCGGGGCCATCTGCGAGTAGCGCAGGTTGAGCTTGGTGTACGCGTCGTACACGCCACGGGCGATGGCGGCCTCGTCCCGGCCCGAGGTGAGCACGTTCTGGCCGCGCTTGCCCATCACGATCGCGGTGCCGGTGTCCTGGCACATCGGCAGGATGCCGCCGGCCGAGATGTTGACGTTCTTCAGCAGGTCCAGCGCCACGAAGCGGTCGTTCGGGCTGGCCTCCGGGTCGTCCAGGATGCGGCGCAGCTGGGCCAGGTGGGCGGGCCGGAGGTAGTGCGAGATGTCGTGCATCGCCTCGGCGGTGAGCAGCCGCAGGGCCTCGGGCTCGACCTGCAGGAAGCGGCGGCCGCCGGCCTCGAAGGTGCTGACGCCCTCGGAGGTCAGCTTCCGGTACGGGGTCGGGTCGGCACCGAGGGGGAGGAGGTCGGAGTAGGCGAACTCTGGCGTGGGAGCCATGGGGGAGGTCCTTAACTGATCCGGCTGCGTCGACGAAGCACCCTCAAGGGTAGGTGCCGGGGAACCCCGTACCGCGCCCAGGTGAGCCTGCGTGACCGAGCTCACGATCGCGAGCGAACCGAAGGGCGCGCCGGTGCCGAAAGGGAGGAGCGAGGAAGGGAGCGGTGGGCCCCTCCTGCCCGTTGGCGGGCAAGGAGGGAGACCGCGGGAGCCTGGGCCCCTCCTGCCCGAGGGCGGGCAAGGAGGGAGAGTGTCGGCACCGGGTCAGAGCGCCCGGAGGCGAGCCGAGCCCCATGAAGCCGAGTCGTGGGAACTGCCGTTCGGGACGGGGCTCGGTGGCTAGTCTTGCCCCGTGGACAACTCGCCGTCGCAGGACGACCAGGGCCAGGTGCCCGTACCCATGACGAAGCCCGAGCTCAAGCCCGAGCCCCGGCCCCACACCACGCCGGTCGCCGAGGCCGAGCTGCGCGCCTCGGACGCCGACCGCGAGCGGGTGGCGGACCTGCTCCGCGACGCGTACGCCGAGGGCCGGCTCACGATGGAGGAGCACTCCGAGCGGATCGAGGCGGCCTACAACGCCAAGACCTTCGGCGAGCTGGCCCCGCTGACCAGGGACCTGCCCGCGCACCGTCCGATCTCGATGGAGAAGCCGCCCCTGGCCGACGTCCGGCCGCCGCTGCCCCCGGCGCGGCAGGAGTCGCCGTCGATGGTCGCCATCTTCGGCGGGGCGAGCCGCAAGGGCCGCTGGCGGGTGGGTTCGCACCTGCGCGCGGTGGCGGTCTTCGGCGGGGTGGAGATCGACCTCACGGACGCCGTCTTCGAGTCGCCCGAGGTGGTCATCGAGGTGGCGGCGGTCTTCGGCGGCGTGGACATCAAGGTGCCGGAGAACGTGAGCCTGCACGGCGGCGGCGTCGGCATCTTCGGCGGCTTCGACGTCAAGGAGCAGACCGCGGCCGACCCGTACGCGCCGGTGGTACGGGTGAAGGGCGCGGCCGTGTTCGGCGGCTGCGAGGCGAAGCCGCGCCGGGGCAAGAAGCTGCGCGAGTGGGTGCGCAAGCAGCTCGACCAGTAGTGCGGCGCGGGGTCGTAGGCGGACGGGCGACCTCACGCTCCGTCAACTCCTGCTCAGGCACTTGACGTTGTGACGAGTGCACTCCGTAGTCGATTGCGTGCGGTGTGCATGAATCGGGATACGGCGGGGTAGTTCCTCTCGCACATCGTTTCTTGTACGGCTGTGACCCCGGAGGCGGCCGACGCCGAGCTGGCCGACGCCGAACGGGGTGGGGCACGGGGCAGCCGGGCAGTGATGCGAGCCTTCCCCCGAGTCTCGAGCCTCGTCAGGAGTACGCCGTGCTGCATCCGATCGAGTCCAGCGCCCGCAGTGCCAACGTGGTGGCGCGGCGCAGTCCCGCCCCCGGCGCCGGGACGCAGCAGCTCGACCACCCCGAGGACAACCCCTGGCACACCGGGGCGGCCTGCCGCCGCGACGAGGCGGGGCTGTTCTTCGCACCTTCGAAGGAGCCGACCGCAGCCCGGCTCGCGAGGGAGGAGCAGGCCAAGCAGGTCTGCGCACGCTGCCCGGTGCTGCTGGAGTGCCGGGAGCACGCGCTGGCCCAGCCGGAGCCGTACGGCGTGTGGGGCGGGCTGACGGCGGCCGAGCGGCGGGTGGTCCTGGCCCGGCGGCGGCGCCGGGAGACCGAGCTGCGCGAGGCCCGCCGGGTCGGCGCACCGCGGCGGATAGCCGGCTGAAGCCGGACGGCCCTCAACGGCGCGCGGCCCCGGGGAAGGTACTCCCCGAGGCCGCGCCGTGGTCCGTCCGTGCGTCAGTTGGCCCGGTCGAAGTCGATCGCGCTGTACGCCCGCAGCTTGGAGAGCTTGTGGGTGGAGTGGATCTCCCGGATCGTGCCGCTCTTGGAGCGCATCACCAGCGAGCTGGTGGTGGCGGTCTCCTGGCGGTAGTGGACGCCGCGCAGCAGCTCACCGTCGGTGATGCCGGTGGCGACGAAGAACACGTTCTCGCCGCTGACCAGGTCGTCGGTGGTGAGCACCCGGTCGAGGTCGTGGCCGGCGTCCAGCGCCTTCTGCCGCTCGGCCGCGTCCTTGGGCCACAGCCGGCCCTGGATGACGCCGCCCATGCACTTCATGGCGCAGGCCGCGATGATGCCCTCGGGGGTGCCGCCGATGCCCATCAGCAGGTCGACGCCGGTGCCCTCGCGGGCGGTCATGATGGCGCCGGCCACGTCGCCGTCCGAGATGAACTTGATCCGGGCGCCCGCCTCGCGGATCTCCCGGACCAGGCCGTCGTGGCGCGGGCGGTCGAGCACCATCACGGTGACGTCCTCGACGGCGGTGCCCTTGGCCTTGGCGACCCGGCGGATGTTGACCGCCGCCGGGGCGGTGATGTCGACGAAGTCGGCGGCCTCGGGGCCGGCCACCAGCTTGTCCATGTAGAACACGGCGCTCGGGTCGAACATGGTGCCGCGGTCGGCGACGGCCAGCACGGCGACGGCGTTGGCCATGCCCTTGGCGGTCAGCGTGGTGCCGTCCACCGGGTCCACCGCGACATCGCACTCGGCGCCGGTGCCGTCGCCGACCCGCTCGCCGTTGTAGAGCATCGGTGCTTCGTCCTTCTCGCCCTCGCCGATGACGACGATGCCGTTCATCGAGACGGTCGAGACGAGGGTGCGCATGGCCTTGACGGCCGCGCCGTCGGCGCCGTTCTTGTCACCCCGGCCGACCCAGCGGCCGGCCGCCATGGCGGCGGCCTCGGTGACGCGGACGAGTTCGAGGGCGAGGTTCCGGTCGGGAGCCTCGGGGGCCACCACCAGGGAGCTGGGGAGGTTGTTCGGGTACTGCTGCGCGGTCATCGTCGATACCTCTCTGTACGCGACGGCCAGTGAGCGCCCGACTACTGCCTGGTCGAACGCCGTGATGAGGGTGGTGCGATCGTATCTGTCCCCGAGATGACTGTCTGTGGCGCATCTCCCGCTCACCTGCGATCCCGCGCCGTTTTGAGCCGTTTCACCCTCTCGCGGGGACCCCGGGTGTCGGGGCCGGGACCGCGATGGGTCACCATGTGGGGGTGGCAGGGAACAGCAGCATGAGGGGCCGGCAGACGGTACGGGACATGGTCCTGTCGATGCTGGCGGTCGGCGTCGTGGTCTTCGTGGGATACCTGTTCATCCCGCACTCCGGCGGCGACGGCGTGCACGTGGTCGACTACCGCTCGGCGCTCGCCTCGGCGAAGCGCGCGGCGCCCTACCCGGTGCTGGGCCCGCAGGGGCTGTCCGGCGAGTGGCGGGCCACCTCGGTCGAGTACAAGAAGGACGCCAAGGGCCACGCGGTCTGGCACCTGGGCTTCGTCACGCCGTCCGGCCTGTACGCGGCCGTCGAGCAGAGCAACGCGGGCCGGGACGAGGTGATCGCCGCCGTGGTGACCGGCGCGAAGCCCGACGGCAACGCCTCCGTGGCGGGCCAGGACTGGCAGCGCTACCAGGGCGACCCCTACCGGGGCCTGGCCGCACAGACCGGCAGTGCGACCACGGTGATCACCGGCACCGCCTCGTACGACGAGCTGTCGCAGCTCGCGCAGTCGCTGAAGTAGGACTCTCGACACGAAAGCCCCCGGCCGGAGCCGGGGGCTTTCGCATGGAGAGGACCGTCAGACGGTGGTGACGACCTCGTCGTACTCCAGGCGCGGGCTGCGCGGGTACCAGGCGTCCTCGCCCGGCTTGCCGATGTTGACCACGGCCAGCACCGAGTGCTCGCCGTCGCCGAAGAACTCCTTGTTGATGCCCTCGGCGTCGTAGCCGGTCATCGGGCCCGCGGCCAGGCCGGCGGCGCGGACGCCGATGATGAAGTAGCCGACCTGCAGGGCGCCGTTGAAGGCGGCCGAGGCCTCGCGCGCCGGGCGCTCGGAGAAGAAGGCGTCCTTGGCCTGCGGGAAGTGCGGGAACAGGGCCGGCAGTTCCTCGTGGAACTCGTTGTCGGCGGCCAGGATGGCGACCAGCGGGGCGGCGGCCGTCTTGGCCTTGTTGCCGTCACCCAGGTGCTGCACCAGGCGCTGACGCGCCTCGGGGCTGCGGACCAGGACAACGCGCAGCGGCTGCTGGTTCATCGAGGTCGGGGCGTACTTGACCAGGTCGTAGATGGCCTGGACCTGCTCGTCGCTGACCGGCTCGTCGGTGAAGGTGTTGGCCGTGCGGGCCTCGCGGAAGAGAAGGTCCTGCGCGGCAGCGTCGAGTGCCAGGGTCATTGGTGGTCCACCTCATGCTGGGACGGGAAGGCGAGTACGGCCGGGGAGCCGTTCACCAGGACCCAACTATGGGTGAATGTTAAACCATTCCTTGATCGAATGTGATATGCATCACTTCTCCTCGGCGGCCTCCTCGGCCGCCAGTGCCGCATCCAGCCGGGCCCTGGCACCGTCCAGCCAGCGCTGGCAGACCTTGGCCAGCTGCTCGCCGCGCTCCCAGAGCGCCAGAGACTCCTCCAGCGAGACGCCGCCCGCCTCCAGCTGCCGGACCACCTCCAACAGGGCGTCCCTGGCCTGCTCGTAGCCCAGGCTGTCGTCGGTGCCGTTCTGCTGCTCTGTCATGGCGCCAGCGTATGGGGTGGCGCAGACAATTCGGGTGCGCGCGGACGGAAGCCCCCACTAGCCTCCGGCCATGACCCTGGTACGGCCCGCCACCCCCGCCGACGCCCCCGAACTGGTCCGCCTGCGCGGCCTGATGTTCGAGGCCATGCCGAGCATGGCCGGGGATCTGGGCCCCGGCCCGTGGCAGGCCGCTGCCGAGGCCGTCCTCCGTGAGCGGCTGGCCGCGCCGGCCGAGGCCGCCACCATGCCCGCGTTCGTGGTGGACGACCCGGAGCGCCCCGGCCGCCTGGCCTCGTGCGCCGTCGGCACCCTGGAGCGGCGGCTGCCCGCACCCGGCCACCCCGACGGGCGCTTCGGCTTCGTCTTCAACATCTGCACCGACCCCGGCAGCCGCCACCGGGGTTATGCGCGTGCCTGCACCGAGGCCCTGGTGGCCTGGTTCGACGAGCGCCGGGTCACCCGGATCGACCTGCACGCCAGCGAGGGCGGCGAGGCGCTCTACCGCAGCCTGGGCTTCCACGAGCACTCGATCCCGCTGTCCCGCCAGCGGCTGATCAACGACTGATCCTGCTCACTGACCGACCGTCACGCCGAAGCCGCCCTCGGCCACCCGGACGTGCAGCTCCTCGCCGGCTGTCACCTGGGCCGCATCCGTCACCACATGGCCGTCCGCCCGCTGCACAACCGCGTACCCGCGCTCCAGGGTTGCCAGCGGGGAGAGGGCCACCACCCGGGCCAGGGTGTGGCCGAGATCCGACTCGGCGCCGTCCAGCCGGTGCCCGAGACAGCGTCGGGAGCGCTCGAGCAGCGCCGTCACCTCGGCCGCCCGCGCCTCCACCAACTGCTGCGGCGCGGCCAGCACCGGCCGGCTCCGTACGCTCGCCAGCCCGGCCAGCTCCCGCTCGACCCGGCCGAAGACGTGCCGCCTGGCCCGGTCGCGCAGCTGGTGCACCTTGGTCAGCTCCTCGCCGACGTCCGGGACGACGCGCTTGGCCGCGTCGGTGGGGGTCGAGGCCCGCAGGTCCGCGACGAAGTCCAGCAGCGGCTGGTCCGGCTCGTGGCCGATCGCGCTCACCACCGGCGTCCGGGCGGCGGCCACCGTACGGATCAGGCCCTCGTCGGAGAAGGGCAGCAGGTCCTCCACGCTGCCTCCGCCGCGGGCCACGATGATCACGTCCACCTCGGCGTGCGCGTCCAGCTCCCGGACGGCCGCCGAGACCTGGGCGACCGCGGCGTTCCCCTGCACCGGTACGTTCCGCACCTCGAAGCGGACGGCCGGCCAGCGCCGTCGGGCGTTCTCCAGGACGTCCCGCTCGGCGGCCGAGCCCCGGCCGGTCACCAGGCCGATGCAGTGCGGCAGGAAGGGCAGCGGCTTCTTCCGCTCGGCCGCGAACAGTCCCTCGGTGGCCAGTCTGCGCTTCAGGTGCTCCAGCCGGGCCAGCAGCTCGCCGAGGCCGACCAGCCGGATCTCCGAGGCCCGCAGCGAGAGCTGGCCGCGCGCCGCGTACCACTCGGGCTTGGCGTGGACGATGATCCGCGAGCCCTCCTGCACGTCCTCGGCCACCTGCTCGAAGACGGCCCGGAAGCAGGTGACGGTGAGTGAGACGTCCCGCTCCGGGTCACGCAGCGTCAGGAAGACCACCCCCGCGCCCGGCCGCCGGCTGAGCTGGGTGATCTGCCCCTCCACCCACACCTCGCCCAGCCGGTCGATCCAGCCGCCGATCAGCGCGGAGACCTTGCCGACCGGAATCGGGGCTTCGGGTGAACTGGTAGTGGCCATGCGTACGAGGGTAGGGGGTGGCGGGCCGATCAGGCCGGGCTCGCGGCGTTGGGGCACGCACCTCGCCGCGTTGTCGTCGGTCGCCGCAGCTCCGCTGCTCCTCCCTCCTCCGCCTTGCGATGCGCGCACCCCGACGCCGCTCCCTGATCCGGCCTGATCGGCCCGCCACCCCCTAACGCCGCCTGCCGACAGCCGTTCCCTGTACGAGCAGTACCAGCAGGCCGACCGCCAGCCAGATGCCGCCGGCCACCTGGGCGGTGTGCGAGGCCTCGATCAGGACGGCGACGATCACCGCGATGCCGAGCACCGGCACCACCACGTGCTTCAGCCATTCCTGCGAGTGGTGCCTGACGGCGTACCAGCCGATCACCGAGGCCTGCAGCAGCGCGAAGGCGGTGAGTGCCCCGACGTTGACGACCGAGGTGAGCTTGTCGAGCCCGTCGTCCCGGCGGGCCGCCCACACCGCCGCTCCCAGCGTGATCACCGCGGCGGTGAGCAGGGCGAGCTGCGGTACCCGGCGGTGCGACTCGACGGCGGCCAGGGCACGGGGCAGGCGCCCCTCGCGTCCCATGGCGAACAGCAGCCGCCCCGCCGCCGCCTGCCCGGCCAGCGCCGCAAAGGCCGCCCCGATCGCCTTGCTCGCCGCGACCAGCTGGTGCAGCCAGTGCCCGATCGAGGCCTCGACCGTGTCGTAGAAGGCGGAGCCCTGAGCAGCCGGGTCCGCCTGCAGCTGCTGCGGGGTCGTCGGTTCCAGCAGCGCCACCAGGTACGTCTGTGCCACGAACAGGACCCCGGCCAGCGCCAGGCACCAGAGCACCGCCTTCGCCACCGCCGCCGAGGCCCCGACGGCCTCCTCCACGAAGGTCGCGATGGCGTCGAAGCCCAGGTACGACAGCACCGCGACCGACACCGCCGAGATCACCGCGGTCAGCGAGAAGTCGCCGACGGCCGTCAGCGGCGACCACCAGTCCTGCTCCGCCCCGTCCCGGATCAGCACCACCACCGCCGAGACCATGAACACCGCCAGCACCACGATCTCCATCGCCAGCACCGCGAAGCCGACCACCGCCGCCGTCCGCACCCCGGCCAGGTTGAGCGCCGTGGTGACCAGCACCGCGAACGTCGTCCACACCCACCGCGAGACATCCGGTACCAGCGAGTGCAGCGCGATCCCGGAGAAGAGGTACGCCACCGCCGGGATCAGCAGGTAGTCCAGCATCACCATCCACCCGGCGATGAACCCCGGCCCCTCGCCGAGCCCGGCCCGCGCGTACGCGAAGACCGAGCCCGCCTGCGGCACCGCACGCACCATCTGGGCGTACGAGAACGCGGTGAAACCCATCGCGACGGTCGCCGCCAGATAGACGGCGGCGACCGCACCGTGGCTCTTGGCGTCCAGTACCCCGAACACGCCGACGGGTGCCATCGGGGCGATGAACAGCAGCCCGTAGACCATCAGATCGCGTACGCCCAGGCTGCGCCGCAGGCCGCTCGACTCCCCTTGCTCCGTCACGAACCAAATTTGAGCACTCCCGACGTGACCCGGCAGGTACGCCACACATCTCGGCGCGGCCCGGCTGGAGAGTCCGCGGCGAAGCCGGGCCCGTACCATGGGTGCCATGTCCAACACTGCTCAGCGCCGTGTCCTGCTCGCCGCCCCCCGGGGCTACTGCGCGGGCGTCGACCGCGCCGTCATCGCCGTGGAGAAGGCCCTGGAGCAGTACGGGGCACCGATCTACGTCCGCAAGCAGATCGTCCACAACAAGTTCGTGGTGCAGACCCTGGAGAAGCAGGGCGCGATCTTCGTCGACGAGACGGAGGAGGTGCCGGAGGGCTCGATCGTGGTCTTCTCTGCGCACGGCGTCGCCCCGTCGGTCCACGACGAGGCCAGGACCGGCAAGCTCGCGACCATCGACGCCACCTGCCCCCTGGTGACCAAGGTCCACAAGGAGGCCGTCCGGTTCGCCGAGGAGGACTACGACATCCTGCTGGTCGGCCACGAGGGCCACGAGGAGGTCATCGGCACCATGGGCGAGGCCCCGGAGCGGATCCACCTGGTGGACGGTGCCGAGGACGTCGCCAACGTGCAGGTCCGCGACGAGAGCAAGGTCGTCTGGCTCTCCCAGACCACTCTTTCGGTGGACGAGACCATGGCCACCGTCGGCGAGCTCAAGAAGCGCTTCCCGCTGCTGGTCAGCCCGCCCAGCGACGACATCTGCTACGCGACCCAGAACCGCCAGGTGGTCGTGAAGCAGATCGCCCCCGAGACCGACCTGCTGATCGTGGTGGGCTCCAAGAACTCCTCCAACTCGGTCCGTCTGGTCGAGGTGGGCCTGGAGTACGGCGCCAAGGCCGCCCACCTGGTGGACTTCGCCGACGAGATCGACGAGAGCTGGCTGGACGGCGTCACCACGGTCGGCCTGACCAGCGGCGCCTCGGTGCCGGAGATCCTGGTGGAGGGCGTGCTCACGTACCTCGCCGAGCGCGGCTACGGCGACGTGCAGACCGTCAAGACCGCCGAGGAGCACCTGATCTTCTCGCTGCCCAAGGAGCTCCGCCGCGACCTGCGGGCCGAGGCCGCCGGGAAGCTCTGATCGCTGTCGATGCCCGGGTACCCGCCGAGACGGGTGCCCGGGCATCGCGCTGTCCGGGGCTGGGTATCAGCAGGCGGGGGCGGGCGGCCGCCCGTACTTTTGTGCACAGGCTGTGGACAACGGAGGGCGGCGGTGGCATTGGCGACGGTATTCGGCGTGGACATCGGTGGCTCGGGCATCAAGGGTGCCCCGGTCGACCTCGAACGCGGCGCGCTCGCCGAGGAGCGGTACAAGGTCCTGACGCCGCACCCGGCCTCCCCGGAGGCCGTGGTCACTGCCGTCACGGAGGTCGTCCGCCACTTCGACCACCGCGGCCCGGTCGGCCTCACCTTCCCCGGGGTCGTGGTCGCCGGGCACACCCGTACGGCCGCCAACGTGGACAAGGGCTGGATCGGCCTCGACGCCCAGGGCCTGTTCCGTGAGGCCCTCGACCTCCCCGCCACCGTGGTCAACGACGCGGACGCGGCCGGCCTCGCCGAGGTCGCCTACGGCGCCGGGCACGCGCAGGGCGGCGTGGTGCTGGTGCTGACCTTCGGCACCGGCATCGGCAGCGCGCTCTTCGTGGACGGGGCACTGGTGCCCAACACCGAACTCGGGCACCTGGAGCTGCGGGGCAAGGACGCCGAACGCCGCGCCTCCTCGGCCGCCCGGGACCGGCACCAGCTCACCTGGCCCGAGTGGGCCGCCCGGGTCGACGAGTACCTGGACCTGGTGGAGATGCTCTTCTCGCCGCAGCTGATCGTGGTGGGGGGCGGGGTGAGCCGCAAGCACGAGAAGTTCCTGCCGCTGCTGAAGGATCGTGAGGCGGCGGTCGTACCCGCGAAGCTGCGCAACAACGCGGGCATCGTCGGCGCGGCGATGGCGGCCGCCAAGGCGGGGTGAGCCGACCGGGTGCGTGGCGCTGCTCGCGCCGGCTCAATTGTCTGTCCGGCTCCGCCCGGCTCAGTTTGTCCGGCTCCGCCGACTCAGCTGTTTGTCCGGCTCCGCCGACTCAGCTGTTTGTCCGGCTCCGCCGAATGTGACGCTGCGCCAGGAACCGCGCCGCTGCGATCGCCGCCGCGAGGCCCGTCCCCGTGAACAGCCACCCGGCCCGCAGCGCGAGCCCGCTCGCCAGCGCCACGACCTGCGCCGTCACTCCCGGTGCGGAGACCGGCCCGAGCAGCAGCAGTGCTGCCGCGAAGGCGATCGGTCCGCTGATTGGGGCGGCCAGCAGGTCGGGGAGCCGTACCCGGACGGCCAGCTGGAAGCAGACCACGAGATAGCCGAGCCCGAAGAGCACTCCCAGCCCCCCGAACAGCACCCGGTCCACCGCCGCGACCGCCAGCGTCCCGGCCACCGCGAGCACCCCGGTGCCCACGGCCGTCAGCCGGGCGGGCCGGCCGCTGCGCGGCCTGTCACGGGCGGCCCCGAGCTGCCGCGGCAGCCTCAGCCGGAGCCGGGGCGCTGGACGGGCCCCGGAGGCCGTCCGCAGCCGGGATTCTGGGGGCGTGGCGGGCCCCGGTACGGCGGCCTCGGCGGCGCCGCCGGCTGGCGGTCGGCGGCGGGGCCCGGGCGGCTGGGTACGGATGCTCTGCTCCACCCACCCAACGTACGGTCCGATCATCGCCACACTGTGTAATGGCCGCAATTGGCCCCTCGCCGTGTCCCCGAACGGAGTAGCGTCGGCCCGTACGGATGGTCCCGTACGGATCATCGGGGAGGTCATCGGGAGGCGCTGTGACCGGCATCGGCTTCGCATTCGAACGGCTGCACCACGTCCAGCTGGACATCCCGGCCGGCTCGGAGGACCTCTGCCGTGAGTTCTGGGCCGGGGTGCTGGGCATGACCGAGCTGGCGAAGCCGCCGGTGCTCGCCGCGCGCGGCGGCTGCTGGTTCCGGGGCGGCGGTGTCGAGGTCCATCTGGGGGTGGTGGCCGACTTCGTCCCGTCACCCAGGTCGCACCCGGGCATCCTGGTCCGTTCCCTGCCCGAACTGGCCGCCCGGCTCGCGGCGCACGGCCACGAGGTGGTCTGGGACGACAACTTCCCCGGCTTCCGCCGATTCCACTCCGCCGACAAGCTCGGCAACCGTCTGGAGTTCCTGGAGGCCTCGGCCGCCGCCTGACCGTGACCCGTAGACTGGGCGATCGGCCCCTACGGTGCCGCTCCGCCCCCTCCAAGCCCACGGGACTTCGCTTCATGTCGCTCACGATCGGAATCGTCGGCCTGCCGAACGTCGGCAAGTCGACCCTGTTCAACGCCCTGACCAAGAACGACGTGCTGGCGGCCAACTACCCGTTCGCCACCATCGAGCCCAACGTGGGCGTCGTCGGTGTCCCGGACTCGCGCCTGAAGACGCTCGCCGAGATCTTCGGCTCGCAGCGGCTGCTCCCGGCCACCGTGGACTTCGTGGACATCGCGGGCATCGTGCGAGGCGCGAGCGAGGGCGAGGGCCTGGGCAACAAGTTCCTCGCCAACATCCGTGAGTCGGACGCGATCTGCCAGGTCGTCCGGGCCTTCACCGACCCGGACGTGGTCCACGTGGACGGCAAGGTCTCGCCCAAGGACGACATCGAGACCATCCACACCGAGCTGATCCTCGCCGACCTGCAGACCATCGAGAAGGCGCTCCCGCGGCTCCAGAAGGAGGCCCGCCTCAAGAAGGAGACCGCGCCGGTCCTGGCCGCCGCCGAGGCCGCGCAGGCGATCCTGGAGACCGGCAAGACCCTCTTCGAGGCCGGTTTCGACACCGGCTCGGTCCGTGAGCTCCACCTGCTCACGGCCAAGCCGTTCCTCTACGTCTTCAACGTGGACGAGGACGAGCTGATCGACGAGGAGTTCAAGGACGCCCAGCGCGCCCTGGTCGCCCCCGCCGAGGCGATCTTCCTCAACGCCAAGATCGAGTCCGAGCTGATCGAGCTCGACGACGCCGAGGCCCTCGAGCTCCTCCAGTCGATGGGCCAGGAGGAGCCCGGCCTGGCCACCCTCGGCCGCGTCGGCTTCGACACCCTCGGCCTGCAGACCTACCTCACCGCCGGCCCCAAGGAAACCCGCGCCTGGACGATCAAGAAGGGCGCCACCGCCCCCGAGGCCGCCGGCGTGATCCACACCGACTTCCAGAAGGGCTTCATCAAGGCCGAGGTCATCTCCTTCGACGACCTGGTCGCGTGCGGCTCCGTCGCCGAGGCCCGCGCCAAGGGCAAGGCCCGTATCGAGGGCAAGGAGTACGTCATGCAGGACGGCGACGTGGTGGAGTTCCGCTTCAACGTCTGACGGATAGTCAGATATGGGTCCCGGCCTGCTCATTGACAGGCCGGGCCCTGGTGTCTGTCCGTGCGGGGTCGTTGTGGCCGGAGCTCGGCAAGGTTGTCCAGCATTGTCCCGGCTGCGCGTGGCCGAGCATCATGGAAGCGCCGGCTTCCAAACCCCGTCCTCCGGATGCCATGCTCCCGTCCCGGTTCCGTCGAGGATTGGATCGAGGTAAGGGCGGACGAGCGCGAGGGCCTCGTCGAGCGTTCGCGCGACAGGGGTTCTGGCGCGGCGGGCTTCGGCTGCGTATCCCGCCACCCAGGTTCTCCGCTCGGGCACGTCGAAGTGCACTGGAAGCTCGAGGTGCCGTCGGCCGGCCTCGGACGAGAGCGCACGGCGCTGATCGTCGGCGTCGACATGGGCCTCGGCGATGAGGGTTTGCAGGTCGACGAGGTCCTTGAAGCGCGTAGACGGCCGCTGTTCGGGGCCGTGGCGCTCGAATGTGGCGCAGGTCTTGTCGGCGATGTGATCGGTGATCGGATAGGCGAGATAGCGGGGCTGGACGAGTCCGGGGATCTCGATGCCAGTGAGGGTCGACACCTCGTCGGGCGCGCCTGTCATCCGGACCCCGTCGGCTACGACGTCGACGTGGAAGTTCGCCCACGGTGTCGGGCCGATCCGGGCCACAATAGGGATGCGTACGCCAGTCGTGCCGTCTGCGACAGGTGTGCCGCGTCCGGCTTCGAAGATGAACCAATCTCCGGCATCGAGCGCGAGGGCCGACCGCAGGTCGCGCTCGGCCTGTTGGCGCTCGGCGGCGCGATAGACATCCAGGTCGACGGTGTGACGGACGGCGATCCGGCGGGCCAGTAGAGCGGTGGCTCCCTTCACGACCCAGCCGTCATCCAGGAGGTACAGCCTGCTGAGAAGGCGGTCATAGGCGAACTGACGCTGGAGGTCGGCAAGAGGCCATGGACCGTGGGGCTCGGCGATCGCGCGGAGCCGGTCTGTGACCGCACGGCGGAATGCCATAGGCGTCGTGTACGGTCGCGGCGAGTCGAGACTCATGACCGGTTGCCGCCTTCCTGTTCGCGGGCGAGTGAGGCGCGGGCCTCCGCGAGCCATGCGTCGCGCTCGGGGGCTCCGGTCAGGTCCAACAGCCATGCGAGGAGCGCGAGTCCGTCGCCGCTCTCAAGTCCAAACCGTCTGGCCTGTGGGCCGAGCGCCGCAGCGGTGGTGCCCGGGTAGTCGAAGACCTGGCGGAGGGAATCGGCGATCACATGGCCGACAGCCTGGGGATCCTCGTGATCGGCCAGGAGATCGGTGGCAATTCGCGACGCCCGGGTCACCAGAAGCCCGCGCAGGTCGATCCACTCCCCAGGGGCGAGCATTGATCGATGCAGCCTGACATCGGAGCGACGCGACTGGCGGCGTGTCGGCAGGATGAACTCGTGGACATCGGCAGGGAGATGCCCAAGGCCGTAGAGGCTTGCTGCCGAACGGTGCGAGATCACGCCTTGTTCAGGCTGCCGCTCCCAGGCTGGTACGTCCGGGGCGAGTTGCAGCCAGGCAGCGCGCAGTAGGAGATGATCAGCGGGCGGAGTGCCGCGCAGCCGGTACACGCCATGCGCTACCCGCTCTGCCGCGCCTCCGTGCGCTAGCCGGGACAGCGTGGTCCATGCCAGGCCGACGGCCTCGGCCTGGCGCCGGGTGAACATTCCCCATTGGTCTTCCGACAGATCGCTCAGGGTCTGTAGCGTTGAGGCATGCGCCATGACTTCATTGTATAGCTAATTCGCCATAGTTTGCAGTGCATAGCGGTGGCTTCGGCCCAAGATCAAGGTGCGGGCAAACCGGCGGACGGATCTCATCTGCCGCACCGGTGGGTGAGCCCGCCTCCTGTGCGGCTGCCCGGGCATCGCCCTCAGCGACCATGCGGGGGTGTGGGCAACGCTCGGGAGCGGGCTAGCCTTGCTGCCGCCGGAGCTGAGAGGGACAGGGGGAGTGTCGTGTACGACGAGGTGCTCTTGACGATCCAGGGGGAGACCGCGACGCCGGTCGACAGGGTGAGTCTGCCGGATCTGGAGCTTCAGGAGCGGGCGCACCTGCAGGAATGGCTGTTGGCCAACCCGGAGATCCTCGGGGTCGGGGTAGAGATCATCACAAGCGAGTACGACCGCTGGCAGACTGCGGCCGGCGATCCGGTGCTCGACCGCCTCGACCTGCTCGCCGTAGCCCCGGACGGGCACCTGATCGTCGCCGAGCTCAAGCGCGGGGTCGCCCCGCACACTATCCACATGCAGGCCATCAACTATGCCGCGATGGTCAGTCGCCTCACGCCGCAGGACATCGCAGAACTCTACGCGGCCACACTGAGGCGACGCGGCCAGGAGATCGACGTCGAGTCGGCCTTGACGAAGCTGACCACCGAGTTCCTGCTCACCTCCGAGACCATCCGTCGCCCGAGGATTGCTCTTGTCGCCTCCGACTTCCCGCCCTCGGTCACCGCTTCAGTGGTCTGGCTCAACGAGCAGCAAGTCGACATCTGGCTGATCCGTTTTCGCCCGTATCAGCTGGCGGGCGGACAGCTGGTGGTGTCATTCAGCAGGCTTTTCCCGGTGCCTGACGTCGAGGAGTTCACCATCGGCAGGCGCGCCGAGGTGCCCCTGACCGCAGGCGACGACCCGGGTGCTCCCTGGGACGAGCCGTCCCTGCGGCGGTTGGCCGAGCAAGGCAACCCGACGACTGTGGCGCTTCTGGACCTTTGCTCTGCTGATGACCCGGGGGGAGTCGGTGTAAAGGAGATCGCCGCACACGCTGGGGTCACGCTCGGTGCCGTCCGTGGACAGCTCGCCGGTCTCACTATGAAGTTGAACAACCCCAACAACGGGTTTGCCCAGAACAAGTGGCCGGCCCGTGTGGAGTGGCTTCCCGGTGGAGTCGCCAGCTACCAGATGGACCCGTCACTTGCCGCGATCTGGCGAGTCATCCGACAGCGGCAGCCGTTGCCGTCTGACGAGGACCAGGACTGATCGCGAGAGCCAAGAGCGGTCCTCAAGTCTTCACGCGGTCGAGCTCCTCCAGTCCGCAGACAGTCCGCAAGAGGCTCGAAAGCCACCGTTTGGCGCCGTCGTCATCCAACGCTAGAAGGCCTGGCCAGGAGCCTGATTGAGGCTCCGTCGCAGGTCAGGGCGAGGGCAGATGCATTCCGCTTCAACGTCTGACCGATCGACGGTGAAGGCCGCCTGACCCGCAGCTGAGCGGGTTGGGCGGCCTTTCGGTTCCTTAGGCGTCATCCTGGGAGAGGGGCGGGCGGGCCGGCGAAGGGAGCCGCGCGTGGCCGAGCGGATCAGCGGTTCCCGGCGGACGTGGGCCGGAGCGGAGAGTGGCCGGGCTGTCGAGCGGGCCAGGGAAGCTGTCGCGCGCGAGGCGTGGGGCGATGCCTACGACAGCTTGCACGGAGTCGACCCGGACCTCCTCGACGCCGACGACTTCGCCGCGCTGGCCGACGCCGCCTGGTGGACCAGCCGTGTCGACGAGTCGGTCGCGGCGCGGATGAGGGCTTACGCCGGCTACACGGCGAAGGGTGATGCCCGGCAGGCCGGTTACTGCGCGTGGATGCTTTTCTACGAGCACCAGCTGGCCGGACGTACCGCCGCTGCCGCGGGCTGGATGGGCCGTGCGCGGCAGCAGCTGGAGGATGAGCCCGAGTGCGTCGAGCAGTGCTACCTCGCCTGGACCGACGTGGAGGAGGCCCAGGAGCGCGGCGCGTTCGGCGAGGCCATGGACTGTGCTCGTCGGATGGCCGGCATCGCCCGGCGCTGCGGCAGCACCGACCTCCTCGCCATGAGCACCCAGGCGCAAGCGGGCGTGCTGCTGGCCGAGGGGCGGGCCGCCGAGGGGCTGGCGGTACTCGACGACGCGATGTGCGCGGTGCCCGACGCACGCCGGGCCGCGGCCCTGCTCCGGTTGCCGGGTGAGCTCACCGCACGGGAGATCGACGTGCTCCGTCTGGTGGCCGCCGAACGGACCAACCGGGCCATCGCCGCCGAGCTCGCGATCAGCGAGCACACCGTCGCCCGGCACCTCAACAACATCTTCGCCAAGATCGACGTGTCCTCGCGGGCCGCCGCCACGGCCTACGCGTACACGCACGGTCTGCTGTGACCGATCGGATGGACCGTTCTGCCCATGCCGCGATCCGGCGGAATGGGCAGATCCGGCGATGAACGCGCCCGCCGACGCGCCTACAACGGAGCTGTACCCGAACCTCCGAGGACACGAAGCGGTGGCGGTCATGAGCACTCTCGCACCGGCCCTGGACGGCGCACTCGTGGAGCAGTTGCGGGTGGCCGTGCACGGCGACCTCATCCAACCCGGCGAGCCCGGCTATGACGAGGCCCGCCGGGTCTACAACGCGATGCATGACAGAAGGCCCGCGGCCGTCGTCCGGGCCGCCGACGCGGGCGACGTCATCGCCACCGTGAACTTCGCCCGGGAGCAGGGCCTGCTGCTGGCGGTCCGTGGCGGCAGCCACAGCGTCTCCGGTTACGGCACCTGCGACGACGGGGTGGTACTCGACCTCGCGGGGATGCGCGGCATCCGGGTCGACCCCGCGGCCCGTACGGCCCGGGCCGAGGGCGGCTGCACCTGGGCCGACTTCAATCACGCCACGCATGCCTTCGGCCTGGCCGCCACCGGGGGAGTGGTGTCCAGCACCGGCCTCGGCGGCCTCACCACCGGTGGTGGCATGGGCCACCTGGCCCGGCGCTGTGGGCTGGCCTGCGACAACCTCGTCTCGGCCGATGTCGTCACGGCCGACGGAGCCTTCGTGACCTGCTCGGAGGAGCACAACACGGACCTGTTCTGGGCGTTGCGCGGCGGAGGCGGCAACTTCGGAGTCGTCACCTCCTTCGCCTTCCGCGACGCCGACTTCTCGACCGCCCTCAGCCCCACGCGCACCACCCGCGCCGAATGCGAGGCGAACATCGATTGGGTGCGCCGCTTCGAAGCGGCACTGCGGCCGCACTCGATGGAGGGGGGCGTACGTCAACTTCATGGACCAGGACGACCAGGACCGGGTCCGGACCAACTACCGGCAGAACTATGACCGACTGACGACGATCAAGCGGCAGTACGACCCCACCAACCTGTTCCGTCTGAACCACAACATCGCCCCATGACAGGCTGTCGCGCCTTGGTGGTCAAGGTTGTCAGCCCGCACACAGTGGCTTACCCGGCGCGGCGGCGCCGAGCCCTATGCAGCGCCGCTCTCGAGCAGGCCCTTGAGCTTCTGCTCGTTTCTCGGCATCTCCTTCCGTGCGTGCGGACGGACGATGAGTGGGACGAGCAGCTTGCCCATCCCGTGGGCCTCGAAGTCGAGGTCGAGTGTCACGCGGGACCGTTCGCCGTCGCCGAGCGGCTCGACCGTGCCGTGGACGTTGCCCCTGACGGGGCCGTCGACGCCGCGGAGGTGCCAGGTGCGCGGAGGGTCGAACTCGGTCACCTCCATGGTCATCGGGAACTCCCGGTGACCGATGCGCCGGGTCACGACCATGCGGGACCCCACGCCCATCGGTGTGTCGCCGAGCGGCTGGACGCTCACGGCGCTCTCCTGCCACTCGGTGAGGTGGGAGGGGTCGGTTACGTAGGAGTAGACGTCCTCGGGTCGGCGGGAGATGTCTACGCTCTCCTTGATCGCGGACATTTCGCCTCCTTAGTCAGGTTCTGTCGTCCATGATCCCACCGCTGTGATCGCCTCACCAGAACGACGGGTACGGGCACGGGCCCGCGCAGCTCGGTGGACCAGGGCGACCTCGGCCAGGGCGACGAGGACGACGAGTGCGTTGAACTCAGGGGTGTCGAGGACGCCTCCGACGCCGGCGACGACGAGCGGGATCACGGCGGCCGGGGCTGCGGCGGCGAGGGCCACCGTCGGCAGGGCCTGGGAGTCGTCGAGGGGGTCTGTCCAGGGGTGGAGGGTCGCCCCGATCGCGAGAGCGATGAGCAGGGCTGCGTACGCGAGGAAGAGCACGCGGGCGGCGGTCAGGTGCCGTACGGGAGGGATCACGGGCCGGATGATGCCACGCCGCCGGCCTCGACGGTCCACAGCGCCGGGCCGCTACGGGACGAAGCGCACCTCCGGGTGGTCGGGGCTGGGGCCGTCGAGGAGGTGGGCGTCCCGGCCACGGAGCCAGCGGTCGAAGAAGGCCGAGATGTACGCCTCCTCGGCGGTGACCGCGCGGTCCGGGGCGATCGAGCCGATCTTCGCCGTGACGGCGCTCTGCGGGAGACCCAGTGGGCCTGCGATCTGCGGGAGCAGGGACTCGGCGTCGGTGAAACTGGCGTGCTGCGACTCGTTCAGGGTGAGGTCGCGCCGCCACCCCGAGCTGTGTTCCCACAGTGCGTTCCAGGACGGCGAGGTGTGGTGGTCGTTGCCCTGATGGCCCATCAGCAGGACGGGCCGGTCGAGGCCGTCGGTGGCTGCCGAGGACGGATTGGACGGGTCGCCGTCGTCCTGGGCGTACCCGAGCACGCCGTCCATGTTGATCCCCGCCTTGATCCGGGCGTCGTCGTGCATCGTCTGCACGGCCGTGAACCCGCCTGCCGAGTGGCCGCGCATGCCGATCCGGGCCGGGTCCAACGCGCCACGGAGGCCCGGCGGCAGCTTCCGGTGCTCGGCGTCGGGGTTCACGCCGACGGCAAGGGCGGTCAGCTGGTCCAGCACGCAGCGGGTGTCGGCCACCCGGACGGCCGTGACCTTCCGAAGCAGTTCGGGAACGCGCTGCTCGCTCTGGGCCATGGTGAACTCCTCGAGCATGCGGCTCCTCTCCACCCGCCCACCCGGGAATTCGACCGCCGGCGCCTCGTAGGTGTGGTCGATGGTCACCACGATGTAGCCGTGGGACGCCAGGTCGTCGGAGAGCGTGGTGCCGAGTGAGCGTGGGTCACCGGCTCCGGGCGAGTAGAGAACGACCGGGCGCGGGCCGCCACGCCGGTCGACAGGTGCGCCCAGGTGGGCGTGGGTGGACGTCGCCGACCAGTCGACCCGGCCCGCCGGGACGACGTCCCCCAGGTTGTTCATCGCATCGAACCCGGCCGCCTCACCGGGCGACATCTGCGGAGCAAGCGGGTATCGATCGGCGTCCCGCGCAGGGTAACGAACACTCACCATCAGCTCCCGGTACGGCTGCGAGGCCGACCAGGGGTCGGGGCGTGCTCGGTCGACCAGGTGGAGGGGGACCGTACCGATCGGGTACGGCCCGGTGGGTGCGGGCAGCGTCAGATGCACCGCCTCACCGGGTGCCGACGGGGCCGCTCCGGCGTAGGGCTGCGCGGACGCAAGGCCGGCCGGGGCCAGCAGCGTGGCGGCCACGGTCAGCGCGGCGACGAGGGGCAGCCTGCGGCGGCGGGGCGCAGGCGACGAGGTTGGTGCGAATGCTGTCAGGCTCACGGAGGCACTCCCGGCTCGTGTCATTCCGGCAGGAAATCTGCCGTAGCCAGGATTTCGCCTGCGCAGCGCCACCCGCGATCGTGGAGACCCCCGAACACAGGTGTAGCTGGCACGAGGGTCAACGGGCGGCAGGAGCCCGCATGCACGATCTGCAGGGAGTGACGGGCGCGTAGGTCGGTGCGAGTCCGCGCCCGTCAGTGCCCGTGAGTGCAGTTCAGTGCCCAGTGCCCGTCAGCACTGGTCAGTGCTGGGAGACCTGGAAGCAGGCCACGTCGTACTGAGAGACCGAGTGGGGGTTGTGGGAGTTCTGCGGCTGCTCGCCGGCGTAGTGGGTGCCGGCGACGCCTTCGGGGTTGAATGCCGAGCCACGCGCGAGCTCCGCATGGCCGGGCCTGTTCGGCGCTGCGCTGGAGCCGCACTCCTGCGGCGGCTGGCCGGTGCCGCTGGGGTTGGCGGCGGCGAACGACGCGCCGGCTGCGAGGCGACCGCGAGTGCACCGCTGGCGAGGATGGCCGCCGCACGTGTGATGAGCTTCATGATCCGAGTCTCCTTTCGGGCCACGGTCGAGGGCATGCGGACGATGCCCCACCCACTGGTACGCGTGCAGGGCGCAGATCGTTCAATCCGCCGGGTGCCGTCGCAGCTCGACCGGGAACTCGAGGAGGCCGGGCACGTGGGGTCAGCCGATGCGGACGGCCAGCGCCCCGTCCGGTCCTGCGGTGACCCGGACCTGTTCCAGGGTGTCGACGTGCACCGTCGGCAGGTGGGCGGCGGCGCGGGGGCCCACCCCGACGACGGGCATGCCGGCGGCACGGGCCGCGGCGATGCCGGCCTCGGAGTCCTCGAAGGCCAGGCAGTCCGCGGGGGCGAAGCCGAGGGCGGCGGCGCCCTTGAGGAAGCCCTCGGGGTCGGGCTTGCTGGCGCCGACCGACTCGGCGGTGATCATGACAGGCGGCAGCGGGAGCCCGGCGGCGCCCATCCGGGTGCGGGCGAGGGCGTCGTCGGCGGAGGTGACGAGGGCGTGCGGGAGCCCGGCCAGGGCGGCGAGGAAGGCGGGTGCGCCGGGTATTGCGACGACGCCGTCGGTGTCGGCGGTCTCCTCGGCGAGCATCCGGCGGTTCTCCTCGATGTTCAGCTCCATCGGGCGGTCCGGCAGCAGGATGGCCATGCTGAGGTGGCCCTGGCGGCCGTGCACCACGCGCATGGCCGCGTCCCCGTCGAGCCCGTGGCCTGCTGCCCAGCGTCGCCAGCAGCGCTCCACCACGGCGTCGGAGTTGACCAGCGTGCCGTCCATGTCGAGCAGCAGGGCTCGGGTGGAGAGCGTGAGGGCGGTGGGCATGCGGGCTCCTGCGGCTAGGTTTGTTGTATCAGAATACAAAATCCTCAGCCCAGCAGATGCGCATTGACGGCCCGGGCGGCCGTCGCCAGCTCCGGGAGTTCCACGACCTCCACCCCGGCCTCCTCCAGGAGCGCCGTCCCCTGGCACGCCGACACGAAGAGGTCCGGCTCCCGCCAGGCGACGACCACCCGCGGGATGCCCGCCGCGATGATCAGCTGTGCACAGGTGCGCGGCCGGGAGGCACGCTGCCCACAGGGCTCCAGCGAGCTGTAGATGGTTGCGCCGCGCAGCCGGGGGTCGCCGTCGGGCAGCTTGCCGAGCGCGGCCTCCTCGGCGTGGTTGTGCGCGTCGGCCTCCCGGCTGTACCCCTCGCTGAGTACCTCCCCGTCGGTGCCGACGATCACCGCACCCACCGAGAACGCGGTCTCGGAGGGCGGGCAGAGCTTGGACAGCTCGACCGCGCGGGCCAGCCAGAAGGCGTCGGTGGTCACAGGGCCGCTGGTCACAGCGTGGACTCCTTGGGGGCGTACCGGAGCAGGACGACATCCCCCACCGTACGTGCCTCCAGCAGCCGCATCCGACGCGTCGGGCCGCCGGGGAAGTCCGCCGCGCCGACGAAGCGCGGGGCGGCGGGCTGGCCGACCAGGAGCGGTGCGACGGCGAGCTGCAGCTCGTCGGCGAGCCCCTGGGCGAGGAACTGGGTGTGGACGCTGCTCCCGCCCTCGACCATCAGCCGCCCGACGCCGCGCGCGCCGAGGTCGTCCAGCACCGTGCCGAGCTCCACGCTGTCGCCGGTGCCGACCACCTCGGCCAGTCCGCCCAGTTCGACCTGCAGGCGGGGCGCCGAGGCGAGCGTGGTGTACGCGAGCTTCGCCCCGCCGGTGTGCCAGAAGTTCAGCCCGGCCGCCAGCGAACCGCTCGCGCTGAGCGTGACCTTGAGCGGGTACTCGGGCTTCCCGGCGGCCACCCGGGCGGCCCGCCGCTGGGCCGAGTTGACCAGCAGCCGGGGATTGTCCCGGCGCAGGGTGTTGCCGCCGACCAGGACGGCGTCGCAGGAGGCGCGCAGCTCGTCCACCCGGTCGAAGTCCGCCGGGTCGGAGAGCAGCAGGCGCTCGGGCGAGGCGTCGTCCAGGTACCCGTCGATCGACATCGCGGCGCTCAACAGGACGTAGGGGCGGCGAGGTGCCACGGGGGAGTTCCGTTCTCTCGGGTGATGCCATCGGCGAGGCCGTCGGTGATGCCCGTCGGCGCGGCCACCGGCGAGGCCGTCGGCGATGTCATCGGTGCTGCCATCCGCTGTCACCGTACGTCCCGAGGGCCGTTGTTCGTCCACCGGTCCGGCCCCGTACGAGCGCAGTTCGCCCGCCGCCCCGACCCTGGTCCAGACCTCGTACCGCCCACCCGAAGCCGAAGGGCCCACCTGTGACCCGTCCCCGTCCGCTCGGTCTCGTCGCGGCCGCACTCACGCTGGCCGCCGTACCCGCGCTCGGCGTCCCCGCCTCGGCGGTGACCTACGGCACGCCGACCATCACCCTGTCGGCCGCCTACCTCTCGGGCGCCGTCGGTGCGACCGGCGACCCCACCGTCACCGTGACGATCGCTCAGAGCGGTGCGGACGCCTCGGCGCTGACCGTGGCGGCCTCGGCGAGCAGCAGGACCTCCGTCGCCGGGACGGCCGACGTCACGGTCAGCGGCACCGCCGGCACGCGCACCCTCGCGGTCGCCGCACGTGGCCAGGGGTACACCGACCTCACCGTCAAGGTCACCGGCCTCGGTGGCAAGACGGCGAGCAGGACGCTGCACTACGCGGCCTCGCCCGCCGTCCAGTACTCGACCGTCAGCCGGTACCTCACGGGCTCCAGCGACGCCTCGGCGGCCGTGGACGCGGGCGGCGGTTACCTCATCGTCGCGGACGACGAGTCCAACGTCCTGCGCCTGTACGACCGCAACGCCTCCGGTGCGCCGGTGCGCACCTGGGACTTCAGCTCGGCGCTCGGGGTCTCCAAGGAGATCGACATCGAGGGTGCGACCCGGGTCGGCAACACGGTCTACTGGACGGGCTCGCTCGGCAACAACAAGGACGGCGCGCTCAGGCCGGACCGCGCAACGGTCTTCACCACCACCGTCACGGGCTCGGGCGCGAGCACCCAGCTGACCCCGGCCGGCTCGTACAAGGGACTGCGGGCCGACCTGATCGCCTGGGACCAGGCCAACGGCAACCGGTACGGCTTCGCGGCCGGCGCCGCCTCCGGTCAGGCGCCGAAGCAGATCGACGGCTTCAACGTCGAGGGCCTGGAGTTCGCGCCGGGGAGCTCCACCACGGCGTACGTCGGATTCCGCGCGCCCCTCGCACCGCCGGTGAACGGTGGCAAGGCACTGCTGGTTCCGGTCACCAACTTCGCGCAGCTGCCGGGCGGTTCGGCGCACGCGACGTTCGGAAGCCCGATCGAGCTGGACCTCGGCGGCCTGAGCATCCGCGACATCCGCAAGAACGCCGCCGACCAGTACCTGATCGTGGCCGGCTCCTGGGCCGCCGACGACAACTCCGACCCGTACGCGCTCTACCGCTGGACGGGTCTGGCCGGTGACGCCCCGGTCAAGCTGCTCGACCTGCCGACCACCGACGCCGGCGGCTGGGAGGCCGTGGTGGACGTCCCCGACCTCACCGTCCCGGGCGGACGGGCGCAGCTGATCACGGACGACGGCTCCGCCGACCTCTACGGCGACGGCACGGCGGCCAAGGACCTCACCCACCCGGAGTGGAAGAAGTCCCGCTCGACCTGGTTCACCGTCAACTGACGCCCGCCCGACACAGCTGCCGCCCCGGGATCAGACCGCCCGGGGCGGCACCGGCAGTGGGAGCGCGGGCAGGCCGTCGATGCTGGTGCCGACGTAGTCCTTGCCCTCGCAGTACGCCGAGAACTCCTCGTCGCCCTTGCGCTCGAAGTACTGCGAGTGCAGCTCGCGGTCCTCGCGGTAGTCCATGAACGGGACGGCGTAGCCGCAGGAGTCACTGACCCGGTCGGCGGTGACCAGGACGATCGCCCGCAGCCCTGCCCCGTCCACGGACGGGTCGAAGTGGGCCAGCAGCTGAGCGAAGCGCGGGTCGTCCCGGAAGACCGGCTCCCCGCGGCCGTGCACCCGCACCACCGTGGGCGGGCCGGTGAACGCGCACCACATCAGCGTGATCCGGCCGTTCTCCCGCAGGTGGGCGATGGTCTCCGCGGTGCTGCCGCCGAAGTCCAGGTAGGCGAGCGTGAGTTCGTCCAGCAGGGCCAGCGTCCCGGAGCGGCCCTTGGGGGAGACGTTCACATGCCCGTCGCCCGCGAGCGGTGCGGTGGCGGTGAAGAAGACCGGCTGACTCTCGATGAACTTCCGCAGGCGCCCGTCGATGCGCTCATAAGTCTTTCCCATGGGTCCGATTGTGGGCCAAAGGCTCCTCGAGTGGGATGTCGATTCCGGGTCGTCTTGTTATTCGAGACGGATGTTCTCGACACGCGAGACGATCGCTAGTCTCGAATCGTCGGCGAACAGCCGGTGAGGGCGCGAGGGGAGTCGTCATGACCGATCGTCAGGCTGTCTACACACATGGCCATCAGGAGCCCGTGCTGCGATCGCACCGCTCCCGCACGGCAGCCAACTCGGCCGGCTATCTGCTGGCCGAACTGCGGCCGGGCCAGAGGCTGTTGGACGTGGGCTGCGGGCCCGGCACGATCACCGCCGACCTGGCCGAGCTGGTCGGCTCCAACGGCCGGGTGGTCGCTGTCGACACCTCCGCCGAGGTGCTGGCGCAGGTCGCCGAGTACGTCGCCGAACGCGGACTGTCCAACGTGGTCTTCGAGATCGCCGATGTGCACCGGATGTCGTACGCGGACGGCGAGTTCGACGTGGTGCACGCCCACCAGGTGCTGCAGCACGTCACCGATCCGGTGGCCGCGCTGCGGGAGATGCGCCGGGTGACCGCGCCCGGTGGTGTGGTCGCGGCCCGCGACGCCGACTACGCGGCGATGACCTGGTACCCCCAACTGCCCGAGCTGGCCGAGTGGATGGCGCTGTACCAGCGGGTCTCGCGGGCCAACGGCGGCGAACCGGATGCGGGCCGCCGGCTGCTGTCCTGGGCCCGCGCGGCGGGCTTCACCACGGTCGAGAGCGGTTCGTCCACCTGGACGTACGCCACACCCGAGCAGCGGGACTGGTGGGGCGGCCTGTGGGCGGAGCGGATCCTGAAGTCAGGCATCGCCGAGACCGCCGTCGCCGAGGGGTTCGCCACGATTGAGGAACTGGAGCGGATCGCGGCCGGCTGGCGGCGCTGGGCCGCCGACGATGACGGCTGGTTCGCCGTGCTGCACGGGGAGATGCTGGCCCGGGTCTGACGAGGTCGGGCAAGCGATCGGGATCGGGCATCCCAGGGGCGCGTGGGGGCACCTCCCGGCCGAAGGCTGGGGGAACTGCGCGGGACGGAAGGCAACGGCCTGTGCCCTTCCGCCTCGCGCGGTTCCCCGCGCCCCTGCGGTTACCCCGCTGCCTCGCCTGCCGGCGGCCCCTCTGCCCGGTGGTGTGGCTTACCTGGTGTTAACGCCCTGCGTACCCGTCGGTAGCAGAGTCTGCGTAGCGTGGGAGCGGTACCAGGCCCGGCCCGCCCCCCACCGGGCCGGGCCCGCTACCGTCCCGGGTATGGAGACCTACCGGGTCATGCGACAGGACGACAACGGCAACCGCTACCTGGTGGCCAAGGGCCTCAGCAGGCAGGAAGCCGAGGCGCTGGCCGCCGAGTTCGAGGCGCGCGGCCACAAGCAGATGTACTGGGTCGAGCGCGACGACGCACGGGGCGCATAGGGTCTGGGGCATGGAGAACCGGATCGTCGTGGGCGGCGCCCTCATCCACCAGGGCCGGGTGCTGGCGGCCCGCCGCAGCGCACCGCCCGAGGTGGCGGGGTACTGGGAGTTCCCGGGCGGCAAGGCCGAGCCGGGCGAGACCCAGGAGCAGGCGCTGGAACGCGAACTGCACGAGGAGCTCGGCGTACGGGCCCGCGCGTTGCGGCAGCTGCCGGGCCAGTGGCCGATCCGGGCCGGTCTTGAGCTGCGGATCTGGGCGGCCGAGCTGGTCTCCGGCGATCCGCAGCCTCTCGAGGACCACTCCGAGCTGCGCTGGCTCGGCCCCACGGAGCTCGCGGACGTCGACTGGCTGGAGCACGACCGCGAGGTCCTCCCGCACATCGCCCGCCTTCTCGCCGAGCCGCGCCCGTAGGAACTCCGATCAGGATTGGGTATCCCAGGGGCGCGGAGAACTGCGCGAAGCGGGAGGCTGCAGACCGTTGCCTCCCGCTTCGCGCAGTTCTCCCCCAGCCTTCGGCCGGGAGGTGCCCCCACGCGCCCCTGGTGTGGTTGCTCGTCCGAATGACCTACTGGCGCAGCCCTTAGCCCAGGTAGGTCAATCGGAAAAGACGACCCACATGCCGGGATAGCCTGTCTATGTGGTGGGTATGTCACTGTTCGGCAGCATTCGTCACCATCGGTGAGGCTGGCCGGCCACCTCGGCGAGGCCGGGCCGGCGACCTCACCGACGCCATCCCGCACCGCGGCGCCCGGCCGAGGTGCGCAGCCCGAGAGCCGGAGGCCCCGTCGGTGTCGACAACGGGTAACGGCGGGGGAGAACGGCGAGCCCAGGGCCTCCCCCGGCGCGGGTCGCAGCGCGCGGCCGGCCCCGTCATGGGCGGCGGCGGGAGCGTCGGCGGGAGCGGCAGCGGGACCAGGAGTGGGGCCACCGGCGGCAAGGCCGCCAGGAGCGCGGGCAGCGCCGCCGCCCGTGCCCGCCTGCGCCGCCGTACGCCGCCCGCGCCCGTTACCGCCCGAGCCTCGGCCCCCCAGCGGCCCAAGCCACCGGCCGCCACCTCGCCGGAGCCGGCCCGCCGCCGCGGGAGCTCCCTTCCGACCGTGGACAGCGCCCCGGTCACCCGCTCGGTGCGCGGAGGGCCCGCCGCGCCCTTCCCCGGGACGGCCGTCCGGCCCGCCCAGCAGTTCGGCGAGCACACCCAGGGCAGCCTGTTCGACGTGGTCAAGGTCGCCATCGCGATCCTCGACACCTCCGGCCGGGTGGTCCTCTGGAGCCCGGCGGCCGAGGAGCTGCTCGGCTGGCCGAGCGAGCTGCTGGTCGGCCGTCGGATCGACGAGCTGATCCTTGACGAGGCGCTGGTCGCCCAGACCCGTACCGCGATCCAGGACACCCTGCGCAACGGCCGCTGGCACGGCCTGACCGAGCTGCGGAACCGGGAGGACGTGAAGGTCCCGGTCGAGGCGCGGATCTCGCTGCTGGTGGACGGCGACGGTACGCCGTTCCTCCAGGTCGCCCTCGCCGAGGCCCGTGCGTTGCAGGCCGTCGAGCGGGACCTCGCCGTCCGGGACGCGCTGTTCGAGCAGTCACCCCTCGGCATCGCCATCCTCGACACCGACCTGCGCTACACCGCCGTCAACCAGACCCTCGCCGAGATGAACGGCGTCGCGGCCGAGGACCACGTCGGCCGCACCACCGGCGAAACCCTCCCCGAGCGCGCCGCCGACGAGATCACCGCGATCCAGCGCCAGGTACTGGCCACCGGTGAGCCGGTCATCGACGTCACGCTCGCCTCCCCGGTCACGGCCCGCTCGGGCTTCCGCTCGATCTCGTACAGCCGGATGACGGACCGCAGTGGCAAGGTGCTCGGGATCTCCGGCACGGTGATGGACGTGACCGAGCGGTACCGGGCGGTGGCCAAGGTCGAGCACGCCCGCCGCCGGCTCTCGCTGCTCAACGAGTTCGGCTCGCGCGTCGGCGACCTGCTCGACGCCTCCCGGATCGCCCAGGAGCTCGCGAGCGCCGTCGTGCCCCGGCTGTCCGACTACGCCGCGGTGATCCTGTTGCAGGCCGTGGCCCACGGCGACGACCTGCCCCGCCACGGCCACGACCGCCGGACGTCACTGCTCCAGCTCGGCACGGCCTCCGTCCAGGACGGCCCGGAGGTGGAGGTGATGCTCAGGCGCGGTGCCAGGATCACCTTCGCCGAGGACTCCTCCTTCGGCCGGGTGCTGCGCACCGGAGTGCCCGAGCTGCTGTCCGGGGCCGAGGAGTTGAGCGATCTGAGCTACCCCGGCGACCCGAAGGTGCAGGCCGCCCACGAGCTGGGCGTGCACTCCCGGCTGGTCGTCCCGCTACGGGCCCGGGGCATCGTGATCGGCCTGCTGGTGGTCAGCCGCGCCGGCTACCGCGAGGGCTTCGACCGTGACGACCTGGCCTTCACCGTGGAGCTCGCCGACCGGGCCGGCAGCTCGCTCGACAACGCCCGTCTGTACGCTCGCGAGCGGACCGCCGCGCTCACCCTGCAGCGCACCCTGCTGCCCCAGCAGGTGCCGCAGCCGGCCGGTGTCGAGGTCGCCTACCGGTACGTGCCGGGCAGCAGCGGCACCGAGGTCGGCGGCGACTGGTTCGACGTCATCCCGCTGCCGGGCGAGCGCACCGCCCTGGTGGTCGGCGACGTGATGGGCCACGGACTGCGCGCCGCCGCGACCATGGGCCGGCTGCGCACCGCCGTCCGCACCCTGGCCGGGCTCGACCTGCCCCCGGACGTCCTGCTCCGGCACGTCCACGAGCTCGCCGACGACCTGGCCCAGGGCCCCGACGAGGCCCTGCTGGCCACCTGCGTCTACGCCGTCTTCGACCCGGCCACCGGCCGGCTGACGGCGACCAAGGCCGGCCACATCCCGCCCGTTCTGATCGTCCCCAAGGAGGCGCCCGAGGAGCCCGCCCGGATCGGCAGCTCACTGCCCGGCGGGGTCGGCCAGATCCTGGACCTGCCCTCCGGTGCGCCGCTCGGCGTCGGCGGCGTCCCCTTCGAGTCGATCGAGCTGGACATTCCCGAGGGCAGCCTGCTGGCCCTGTGCACCGACGGCCTGGTGGAGTCCCGCGACAAGGACCTGGACGTCGGCCTCGGCCGGCTGCTCAGCGTCCTGGAGCAGCCGTACGCCTCGATCCAGCAGGCCTGCGAGGCCGTCCTCGACACCATGGAACAGGGCCGCGAGCCCGACGACGTGGCCCTGCTGCTGGCCCGGCTCGGCCGCGGCCAGGCTGGGATCCCGACGGCAGGCTGGACGCTTCCCGCCGAGCCCACGGCGGTCTCGCGAGCCCGCCGCCTGGTCCGCGGCACCCTGGCCGAGTGGGCCGTCGAGGAGCTCACCGACACCGCCGAGCTGCTGGTCAGCGAACTGGTCACCAACTCCGTCCGGTACGCCAGCGCCCCCATCGGCGTACGGCTCACGCTCGGCGACACCCTGCTCGTGGAGATCTCCGACCCGCTGCCCGACCCGCCCCGCGAGCGCCACGCCGCCGAGGCGGACGAGGGCGGGCGGGGGCTGGAGCTGGTCCGCCGCCTGGCCCTGCGCTGGGGCGCGCGGGCGGAGGGCATGGGCAAGGTGGTCTGGTTCGAGCTCGACCTCGACCTCACTCAGCCGCAGTGAAGCCCTGCAGGTCGACCAGCACGTCCGTCCAGCCGCTGCGGTTGTAGACCTCGATGTACCCGTCCTCGGAGACCGGCACCAGCGCGAGGTTCGGCACGGTGGCCCCGGCGGTGAAGTTGACGATCGAGGTGTTCGGCCGGGTGGAGCCCGCCGCGTACGCGGTCAGGTAGCCCCCGGTAGTCGGCCCGGTCGCCGTCAGGTTGACCAGCACGGCGGTCGCCCCGGCCGGGACGCCGGCCACCCCGCCGACCTTGACCTGCACGATGCTGTCGGGCCCGAGCGTCTTCGCGCCGCGGGTGTCCAGGAGCCGGGTCGGGGTGGTGCTCAGGAACGGGCTCGTGCCCGACGCCGGCACGGAGTAGAAGCCCTGGATGTCCGCGATCAGGTGGACGTTGCCGGAGCGGTTGTAGAGCGTGACCGTGCCGTCCGGCTCGATCGGTACGGTGACCTGGTTGGCCACGGTCTGGCCGACGGAGAAGTTCAGGCTGGAGTGGCTCGGCGGGTTGCCGTCGGGTGCCGCGGTCACGTAGCCGCCGGCGGTGGGCTCGGTGGCGGTGAGGTTGAGGACCACCGCACTCGCGTCGGACGGCACACCGCCCAGCCCGCGCACCTTGAACCGGAGCGTGCTGCCGGGCCCGGCCTTGCCCTGCTGCGCACCGGTCCCGTCACGAGTGTCCAGCACCCGGGTCGGCGTCGCGGCCGTCAGATAGGAGCCGACGCCCGCACCGGTGTAGTAGCCCTCGATGTCGGCCACCAGCTGGGTGAGTCCCGCGTGGTTGTAGAGCGAGATGGTCCCGTCCGGGCCGACCGGGACCACCACGGCGTTGGCCACGGTCTGACCGGCCGTGAAGTTCAGGTTCGACACGGTGGGCCGGGCGCTCCCGCTCGGATACGCGGTCACGAACCCGGCCGCGGTGGGCGTGGTTGCGGTGAGGTTGAGCAGAACGGCGGTCACCTTGCCGTCGGCGGGCACGTTGCCGCGCCCGGTCACCTGGAGCTTCAGCACGCCGCCGGGGCCGACCGCGCCGGGCTGGGATCCGGTGCCGTTGCGGGTGTCCAGCAGACGGGCCGGTGCCACGGTGGAGAAGATGCTGCCGACCGTGACGGTGCGTGAGGCCTTCGCCGAGCGGCCCTTGATGTCGGTGACGGTCGCCGTGACGGTGTACGTGCCCGGCGCGGCATAGGTGTGGCGGTCCGTGGAGCTGCCGGCCGGGGTGCCGTCACCGTAGTCGTAGGAGACGCCGGCGATCGGCCACGGGCTCTTGGTGGCGGAGGTGTCCGCCAGGACGCGCAGCGGCCGGTGCTCCCACTCGCCCTCCTTCTCGTCCCGGACGACCGTCAGCTGAGGCTGGATCGGCCCGGGGGCCGCCACGGTGACGACCGAGGTGCTCGTCCTGGTGGCGCCGAGGCCGTTGGTGGCGGTCGCCGTGACGGTGTAGGTGCCGGGTGCCCCGTAGGTGTGCTTCACGGGGAAGGCCGGCAGGCCCACCGGAGCGGTGCCGTCGCCGAAGTCCACCGAGCTCTGGGTGATCTCCGCCCAGGGCGAGCTCAGCGTGCCGGTCACGGTCACCTCCAGGGGTGACTCGTCGTCAGCCGTCGGGGCGGCGGACATCCACAGCCGCAGCGGATCCTGCACCTCGATCGCGCCCCGGTCGTAGTAGCCGGAGCCCGTACCGGAGTTGGCGACCAGCGGGTCGTCCACGCGGGGCTTGCCGTCGAGGGCCGTGCTCAGCTCGCCGGGTGCGTTCGCGTCGGCCGAGTCGATCGTCGCGGCCCGCTCGCTGGGACTGCGCCAGAAGCCGGGACTCGCGGAGATGTCGTGGGCGCCCTGGCCGGAGGCCTTCTGGTACGACGCGACGTCCGGGTGGGTCTCACCGGCCCAGGCGTACGGGGTGTGGCTGCCGGGGCCGACCAGGTTGTAGTCGGCCTTGAGGCCGGCCGCGGAGGCGGCGGAGACGGAGAGGTCGACACGGGTCGGGGACGGGCAGCTGCCGCTCGGGGAGGCGGAGCCCTCGGCGGCCAGCAGGACGTTGTTCTCCACGAACGACTCGGACGAGTTTCCCGCCAGCTCGATCCCGGGGCCACAGGTCGAGACGACCGTGTTGCTGGTGACCACGGTGCCCGGCGCGTCGGTGACGGACACCCCGTGGCCGCCGCCGCCCAGGAAGGCGTTGGTCGTGATCACCGCATGCTCCACGCCCGGGTCCACGGCGACGCCGTCTCCGAAGGAGGAGATGACGAAGTTGCGGCTCACCGTCACCTCGCTGCTCCGACCGGTGATCCGGATGCCGGGGTAGTGGCCGGCACTGCCTGCCCGGTTGACCGTGAGGCCCTCCAGCGTGACCCGGCCGGAGTCCGTTGCCAGTACGGCTTCCTGCGGGCCGGCCGCGAACAGGTTCCTGACGGTGACGTCGTGGACGCCCTCGAGGCTCAGGGCGTGCGCGGCGCCGGTGATCGTCGCGGCGCTGCCTCCGGCCCACCGGTCCGGTCCGACGAAGGTGACCGGTGCGCCGGGCGTTCCCGAACGGGTCAGATGCACGTCCTCCCGGTAGACGCCGGTGGCGATGTGCACGGTCTGGCCCGGCCGGACCACGTTCGCAGCCGCCGAGACGGTGCAGAACGGCACCGCTTCGCTTCCGGCGGCCGCCGCGGAGTCCGCGCAGTGGGCAGCGGGGTCGTTGTTGACGAACAGGTTTTCGGTGTCGGCCTGCGCCGCGCCGGCCAGTGGCAGGCCGCCGGTCACCGAGAGTACGAGCGCTGCCAGCCCTGCAATGCGTGCGGTACGCACGACGGCCCCCCGAGAGTCGATCGCGATAGCGGCTCGTGCGGCGGGCCACGGGTTCGTCCCGGTCGTCTCGCGTCGCACGGCAAGGCGATCTTGTCAGATCTGCGCGCGGTTCGAACAGGCGCGGCCGGGTAAGGACCCCCGGGGAGGCCTCCTCGATTCGATGTTGTGATGTTGGGGGCGTGTGCGCCTGCGCTCCGATGATGAATACTCGGTCTTCTCGACATCCGGATGGGCGCGGGTTGGAGGGGTCGGTCCGTTGAACAGCATCCCGGCGCGGAATGCGCCGAGTGGCAGCGGCCATGCCGCCGTGCCCGGCCAGCTGGGCGCTCCGACCGACCATGCCGCCGGGCGCACCGCACTGGGCGGGTGGGGCCACGGCAGGCCGGGCTCGATCTACGACTACGTCCGGGTCGCCACCTTCGCGATCGGCTCCGACGGCCGGATCAGCCAGTGGAGCGGCCGCGCCGCCGAGTTCTTCGGCGTGCCGGCCGCGGAGGCGGTGGGCGCCGACGCGGTGACCACCTTCATCCCCCGGGAGCTCTGGCAGCGCGGCCGGGCCCGGTTGGAGCGGATCCTGGCCGGGGAGGAGTGGGTCGGCACCGCGCCGTACCGCGACGCCGACGGGATCGAGAGCCTCGCCGAGGTCTACCTGATGCCCGACAGCGGAGCCTCCGGCGCCACCTGTCTCGCCGTCGACCTGGGCAGGCTGCGCCGGATCGAGACCGATCTGGCCGCCTCGGAGGCCGTCTTCGGGCAGACACCCACCGGCTTCTTCCTCTTCGACCTCGACCTGCGGCTGCAGCGGGTCAACGACGCCTTCGCCACCGGCGTCGGGCTCCCGGCCGGCGAGCTCCACGGGCTCACCCCGTACGACCTCTTCCTGCCCGGCGAGGCGGACCGCCTGATGGTGGCGCTGCGCAAGGTGCTGGCCGGCGGCGATCCCATCCTCGACCTGCGCTTCACCGGCGCCGTGCCGCGTACGGCCACCGTCCCTCCCCGGGACGGCAGCAGCAGACGGTGGGCCATCTCGCTCTACCGGCTGAACAGCTCCGCAGGCCGCCCGATGGGCGTGGCCGGGCAGGTCCTGGACGTCACCAGCCGCCATGTCGCCGAGCGCGAGGCGGCCGGGGTGCGCCGCAGCCTGGCCCTGATCAACGAGGCCAGTACCCACATCGGCTCCACGCTCGACCTGGAGACCACCGCGAAGGAGCTGCTCGACGTCATCGTCCCGCAGTTCTGCGACGTGGCCACCGTCGACCTCTACACCGCCCTGCTCACGGGCGACTCGGGTCCGCTCTCCGGACAGGCGGGCTTCTCGGACGGCTGCGGCGAGCTGCGCCGGGTGGCCGTCTCCAGCGTGGTCGGCGGGGCGTCGAGCGTCCTGGGTGCCGAAGGGTCCGTCCCGGTGGCCGAGGCCGGGGGCACGCTCTGCTACCCGCGCCGCTCCCCGCACGCCCGCGCCCTGCGCACCGGCCGCAGCGTCGTCCCGCAGCCGGGCCCGGACCCGCTGCTGCGCTCCACCCTGGTCGTCCCGCTGGTCGCCCGCGACCAGGTGCTCGGCCTGGTCCAGCTCTCCCGGGCGATCGGCAGCGAGCCCTTCGACGCCCGGGACGTCGCGATCGCCGAGGAGCTGGTGGCCCGGGCCGCCGTCTGCGTCGACAACGCGCGGCTCTACCGCCGCGAGCACGAGCGCGCCCTGATCCTCCAGCGCAGCCTGCTGCCCCCGGGCAACCCGGCCGCCACCGGCCTGGAGATCGCCCGCCGCTACCTGCCCAGCAACAACAACACCGAGGTCGGCGGCGACTGGTTCGACGTCATCCCGCTGCCCGGCAGCCGTACCGCACTGGTGATCGGCGACGTGATGGGCCGCGGCCTGCGCGCCGCCGTCGCGATGGGCCAGCTCCGGACGGCGGTGCGCACCCTCGCCATGCTCGACCTCGACCCGGCCGAGGTGCTCAGCGCACTGGACGAGATCGCCCGCGGCCTGGGCGGCGACACCAGCTCGCCCGGCGAGGAGTCCGCCGAGCTGTACCTCGCGACCTGCGTGTACGCCGTCTACGACGCGGTCACCCAGCGCTGCGTCTTCGCCAACGCCGGCCACCTGCCGCCCGTGCTGCTCAGCCCGGACGAGCCGGCCAGGATGCTGGACGTCCCGCCCGGCCTTCCGCTCGGCGTCGGCGGCGAGCCCTTCGAGGAGGTCGAGGTCACCCTCCCGGACGGCGCCGTGCTCGGCCTCTACACCGACGGCCTGGTGGAGTCCCGCAAGCACCAGCTGGACGAGGGCCTGCGGGCCTTCCGTACCGCACTCTCCAACGGCTCCAAGGAGCTGGAGCTGCTCTGCGACGAGGTCCTCGACGAGCTGATCCCGCACCACGGCGAGGACGACATCGCCCTGCTGATGGCCAAGGTGCAGACCCTCCCCGAGGACGCGGTGGGGGACTGGAGGCTCCCGTCCGAGCCCACCTCCGTGGCCAAGGCCCGCGAGCTGGCCTGCAGCTGGCTGCTGGTCAGGGGCCTGGACGAGCTGGTGGACACCACCGAGCTGCTGGTCAGCGAGCTGGTCACGAACGCCCTGCGGCACGGCCGCGGCGACATCCGGCTGCGTCTGCTGCGTGACCGTACGGTGGTCTGCGAGGTCTGGGACGACGGGTACGCGCAGCCCAGGCAGCGCCGTGCGCAGGAGACCGACGAGGGCGGCCGCGGGCTTCAGCTGGTCAGCCTGCTGGCCGAGCGCTGGGGCAGCCGCCGGACGCCCAACGGCAAGATCGTCTGGTTCGAACTCGCACTCTGAAGAGTGAATAGGCCGGTCGGGTGCTTCTCGGCACCCGGCCGCCGTGTCGCGGGCACGCGGGTGCCCGGTATGCCCTTCAGTGGTCAACTACCCAGATCTTCGGGTCAGCTGACGAATTGAGGGAGGGCGTATGCGCGCCAACCAGGTCACCGCCGCGGCCCTCGCACTGCTCCTCACCACCGCACTGGCCGGCTGCTCCGACGACTCCGGCTCCGCCGCCACCGCCTACGACGTCACCGCCGCGAACCGCGCGGACGTCCGCGACGGCGGCACCCTGCGCTGGGCCGTGGACGCCGTCCCGGCCACCCTCAACGTCTTCCAGCCCGAGGCCACCGACGACTCGGGCCTGCTCGCCCGCGCCCTGCTGCCCAGCCTCTTCCGGCTGGACGGACACGCCCGGCCCGACGCCGACCCGGACTACCTGGTCGAGGCGGAGTCCACCCCGGCGGGCCAGACCCCGCAGACCGTCACCTACCGGCTCAATCCCAAGGCCGTCTGGAGCGACGGCACCCCGATCTCGGCCGCCGACTTCACCGCCCAGTGGCACGCCCTCTCCGGCGCCGACCCGGCGTACCACAGTGATCACCCGGCCGGTTATGCGGCGATCACCGCCGTCGCCCAGGGCGCCGACGCCCACGAGGTCAAGGTGACCTTCAAGCAGGCGTACGCGCCCTGGCGGTCCCTGTTCAGCCCGCTCTACCCGGCGGCCGCGACCAGCACCCCGGCCGCCTTCAACCAGCCGCTCGCCGACTCCTTCCGCACCTCGGCGGGCCCCTTCACGATCCGCGAGTACGACCGCACGGGCGGAAAGGCGACCCTGGCCCGCAACCCCCGATGGTGGGGCGACGCCCCGAAGGCCGAGGCGATCGACTTCCTGGCCACCCCGGCCGCCAACCGCCTGGACGCGCTGGACCAGGGCAAGCTGGACGTCGCCGCGCTCACCACCTCGGTCGACCGCGCAGCCCCCGGTGGCGTGGTGGCCGCCGCTCCGCCGGACGCCGCCGCGATGGTCGAGGCCTCCGTGCACGCCCTCAAGCGCGCCGAGTCCCTGCCCGGCCTCACCCTGCACCGCGCCGCCGCCCCGGCCTTCACCCAGCTCACGCTGAACGCCACCAGGGGCCCGCTCACCGATCTCGCCGTCCGCCGGGCCGTCGCCCGCGCCGTCGACCGGCAGCGGATCGCCACCGCGGCCCTCTCCCCGCTGGGCCTGAGCGCCGTTCCGCTCGGCAACCACCTGCTGATGACCGACCAGGAGGGCTACCAGGACAACAGCGGGGCGGTCGGCGGGGAGGCCGCGGGCAAGATGCTGGACGAGGCCGGCTGGAAGGCGGGCGCCGCCGCCCGCACCAAGGACGGCAAGGACCTCAGCCTCGCCCTGCTCATCCCCGACGGCTCCGCCACCGCCCGCCGTACCGCCGACGCCCTGACCGCCAACCTGGCCGAGGCCGGCATCACCGTCCACTCGCAGCCGGTCGCCGTCGGCAGCTTCGTCAAGGACCACCTGGCGACCGGGGACTACGACCTCGCCCTGTTCTCCTGGCCCGCCACCGGCTACCCCGCCGGCGACGAGCGCGCCCTCTACGCCAAGCCCCAGCCGGGGCCGGACGGCCTCCCCGTGATCGGCCGCAACTACGCCCGTACCGGCACCGAGGAGATCGACCACCTCTTCGACCGGGCCGCCGCCGAGCTCGACCCCGCCGCCCAGCACAGGCTCCTCCAGCAGGCCGACGCCCGGATCTGGCAGCTCGCCCACTCCGTCCCGCTCTTCCAGCGCCCCGACCTGGTCGCCGTCCGCAACAACGTGGCTGGCGCGGGCGCCTACGGCTTCACCTCCCCGCGTTTCCAGGACCTGGGCTTCCGCAAGGGCGCTTGAGCCGATTCGTCCGCCGTCGACCGGCTCTGAGCGGTTTCCGAGCAGCATCGGGCACGGCCGGGAATTGTGATCTTGGGCCCACTGTCCTGCCCGGAGCTGCCCGTTTCTGCTTCGTTGGGTGGTTCCACGTACCATAGGAGGAAGCCGTGGCATGTCGTGCCCGGCGGGTGGACCGGTAGTAGCAGGCGGAACGGGCGGCGGCGATCAAAAGGGATCGCAAGTCGGCGTCACGCAGCCGGGCGCCGCAACCCACGAATCCGGGAGAATCCGCTCCGCATGCCCACGCGCAATGACATCCGTAACGTTGCCATCGTCGCCCACGTCGACCACGGCAAGACCACCCTGGTCGACGCCATGCTGAAGCAGGCCGGCGCTTTCGCGGCCCACCAGCACCTCGACGACCGGATGATGGACTCCAACGACCTGGAGCGCGAGAAGGGCATCACCATTCTCGCGAAGAACACCGCCGTCAAGTACCACCCCAAGGAGGGTGGCGCCCCGATCACGATCAACATCATCGACACCCCGGGCCACGCCGACTTCGGTGGCGAGGTCGAGCGCGGTCTCTCGATGGTGGACGCGGTCGTTCTGCTGGTCGACGCCTCCGAGGGCCCGCTGCCGCAGACCCGCTTCGTGCTCCGCAAGGCGCTGACCGCCAAGCTGCCGGTCATCCTCTGCATCAACAAGACCGACCGTCCGGACTCCCGGATCGACGAGGTCATCAACGAGACCTACGACCTCTTCCTGGACCTCGACGCCACCGAGGAGCAGATCGAGTTCCCGATCGTCTACGCCTGTGCGCGGGACGGCGTCGCCTCGATGACCAAGCCGGAGGACGGCACCGTGCCGGCCGACAGCGACTCGCTGGAGCCGTTCTTCTCCACCATCCTGGAGCACGTCCCGGCCCCGACGTTCGACGAGAACGCCCCGCTCCAGGCGCACGTCACCAACCTGGACGCCGACAACTTCCTCGGCCGTATCGCGCTCTGCCGTGTCGAGCAGGGCGAGCTGCGCAAGGGCCAGCAGGTCGCGTGGATGAAGCGCGACGGCTCGGTCCAGCAGGTCAAGATCACCGAGCTGCTGATGACCGAGGCGCTCACCCGCAAGCCGGCCGAGGTGGCCGGTCCCGGCGACATCTGCGCCGTCGCGGGTATCCCGGACATCATGATCGGCGAGACCCTGGCTGACCTGGAGAACCCGGTCGCCCTGCCGCTGATCACGGTGGACGAGCCGGCCATCTCGATGGTCATCGGTACCAACACCTCGCCGCTGGTCGGCAAGGGCGGCAAGGGCCACAAGGTCACCGCCCGCATGGTGAAGGACCGCCTGGACCGCGAGCTGATCGGTAACGTCTCGCTCCGCGTGCTGCCGACCGAGCGTCCCGACGCCTGGGAGGTCCAGGGCCGTGGCGAGCTGGCGCTGGCCATCCTGGTCGAGACCATGCGCCGCGAGCTCTTCGAGCTGACCGTCGGCAAGCCGCAGGTCGTCACCAAGGTCATCAACGGCAAGGTCCACGAGCCGGTCGAGCGGATGACCATCGACAGCCCCGAGGAGTACCTCGGCGCGATCACCCAGCTGATGGCGACCCGTAAGGGCCGCATGGAGACCATGACGAACCACGGCTCCGGCTGGGTCCGCATGGAGTTCATCGTGCCGTCGCGTGGCCTGATCGGCTTCCGTACCCAGTTCCTGACCGACACCCGTGGCACGGGCATCGCGCACAGCATCTTCGAGGGCCACGAGCCGTGGTTCGGCGAGCTGCGGATGCGCAACAACGGTTCGCTGGTGGCGGACCGCGCGGGCGTCGTGACGCCGTTCGCGATGATGGGCATCCAGGAGCGCGGCACGCTCTTCGTCGAGCCCACCACCGAGGTGTACGAGGGCATGATCGTCGGCGAGAACTCTCGCCAGGACGACATGGACATCAACATCACCAAGGAGAAGAAGCTCACCAACATGCGTGCCGCTTCCTCCGACACCACCGAGAACCTGGTGCCGCCGCGCAAGCTCTCGCTGGAGCAGTCCCTCGAGTTCTGCCGCGAGGACGAGTGCATCGAGGTGACCCCGGAGACCGTGCGCATCCGCAAGGTCGTCCTGGACCAGAAGGAGCGCGGCCGTACGGCTTCGCGCGCCAAGAAGAACTGACCTGCACCAACGAAACCGGCCGGTGTCCTTCGGGACGCCGGCCGGTTTTTTGATCACTCTTCGCTGTCGACGCGCGTAGCTTGTTTCAGTGGCCGATGTTCGGTTATCGGACGTGATGACCCGTCATTCATGCCAAGTGTCCGTTTCATACCTGTCTGGGTATGTCTGCTATGTCCGATTCTCGACGTCAAGATGTCTTTCATGTGACCAAATTGAGATCGGTAATGGTCGGGTTCGTGTCCCAGAGTGACCGATAGTGGGTGAAGTCGAGCTCGGGTCCAGGGTTACGCGCAGGGGTGCGCGCCGAACCTCGAGCGAGGAAGCACCGCCCGTTCCGGCACGGATTGCCGGACATTCTCCGCGGTGCTCTCCACGTGAACCGTTGATTCAGGAGGCATCCCCATGCGCGGTGCTAGCCAGGCCAAGTGGGTCGTCGCAGCTGTTGCTGTCGCCCTCGCCGCAACTGCTTGTGGCAGCGGCGGATCTTCGAGCAGCAGCTCGGACAGCGCTGTGAACGCCCAGGGCGTGTTCAGCTACCAGAGCGCGGAGCCGCAGAACCCGCTGCAGCCGGCCAACGCCATGGAGAACCAGGGCGGCCGCATCATCAAGCAGCTCTTCAAGGGCCTGGTCGACTACGACCCCGCCAATGGCAAGCTGCGCAACCAGGTCGCCGAGAAGATCGAGACGACCGACGCCAAGAACTACACCGTCACGCTGAAGGCCGGCTGGACCTTCCACGACGGCACTCCGGTCAACGCCCAGTCCTTCGTGGACAGCTGGAACTGGTCGGCCAACACCAAGAACGGTCAGATCAACTCCGACTGGTTCTCGGACATCGCCGGCTACGACGCCGTCCACCCGGAGAAGGGCGACCCGACCGCCGACAAGATGTCCGGTCTGAAGGTCGTCGACGACACCCACTTCACCATCGAGCTGACCGGCCCGGTCTCGTACTTCCAGTACAAGCTCGGCTACACCGCCTTCTCGCCGCTGCCGAAGGCCTTCTTCACCGACCCGGCCAAGTACGGCCAGTCGCCGATCGGCAACGGCCCCTACAAGTTCGTCTCGTGGGAGCACAACAAGGCGATCACCGTTGCCGCGTACGACAAGTACGCGGGCGTCGACAAGGCGAAGAACGGCGGCATCGTCTTCAAGAACTACACCCAGCCCGAGGCGGCCTACAAGGACCTGGTCTCGGACAACCTGGACGTGCTGGACCAGGTCGACCCGAGCGACCTGGCCTCGTACAAGAACGACCTGGGCGACCGCGCCGTCGACCAGGCCCAGGGCGCCATCCAGAACATCAGCTTCGCGCTGTACCAGGGTGACTGGAAGGGCCAGGACAAGGCGAAGGTCCGTCAGGGCCTGTCGATGGCGATCGACCGCGACACCATCACCAAGACCGTGCTGAACGGCTCGCGTCAGCCCGCCGACAGCTGGGTCGCGCCGGGTGCCATGGGCTACAAGGCCGGCACCTGCGGCGAGTTCTGCAAGTTCGACCCGGCGAAGGCGAAGCAGCTGATCACCGAGGGCGGCGGCGTCCCCGGCAACAAGATCACCATCGTCTACAACTCCGACGGCGGCCACAAGGAGTGGGTGGACGCGGTCTGCAACTCCATCCGCCAGTCCACCGGCGTGGAGTGCCTCGGCGACCCGAAGCCGGACTTCAAGACCTCGCGTGACCTGATCAAGAAGAAGCAGGTCAGCAGCATGATGCGGACCGGCTGGGTGCAGGACTACCCGCTGAACGCCAACTTCCTGCGCGACGTCTACGGCAGCGGTGCCGCGGCCAACGACGCCGGCTACTCCAGCCCGGAGTTCGACAAGTTCGCCGCCGAGGCGGACAAGGCGACCACCGTCGAGAAGACCGCCGAGCTGTACCAGCAGGCCGAGGCCCAGCTGGCCAAGGACATGCCGGCGATCCCGCTCTGGTACTACAAGACGACCTCCGGCTACTCGAACAACGTCCAGAACGTGAAGTTCGACTCCTTCGGTGACCCGGTGTTCAGCCAGGTCGAGGTCAAGCAGAAGTAATCAGGTCGGCACCGCACGGCTTGAACCGACACGGCCGGTGCCCGCTCCCACCCCACAAGGGTGGACCGGCACCGGCCGTTGTCACGCCGAGTACCTCTGGATCGGGATGATGGCCCGCCAGAGCATTGGATGGAGGCACGATGGGGCGCTATGTCGCGAGGCGACTGCTCCAAATGATCCCGGTGTTCCTGGGCACCGTCACCCTGATCTTCTTCATGGTGCATGTTCTGCCGGGTGACCCGGTCGCTGCGATGTGGGGCGACAAGGCGGTGGACCCGGCCCAGCTCGCCGCGTTCAAGCACGCGCGAGGGCTCGACCAACCGCTGTTCCAGCAGTACCTGGACTACATGGGCAAGCTGCTCACCGGTGACTTCGGCGTCGCGATGGACGGCCGCAAGGTGAGCGACAAGATCGCCGCAGCCATGCCGGTGACGATCCGGCTGGCCCTGCTGGCCTTCGCCATCGAGCTGGTGCTCGGCGTGACGATCGGTCTGTTCGCCGGCCTGCGCCGCGGCAAGGCCTTCGACAAGAGCACCCTGGTCCTCACGCTGCTGCTGATCTCCATCCCCGTTCCGGTGCTGGGCTTCATCTTCCAGAACATCTTCGCCACGCAGCTGAAGTGGGTCACCCCGACCGTCCAGGACTCCATGAACATGGGGCAGTTGGTGCTCCCGGCCATCGTGCTCGGCTCGCTCTCGCTGGCGTACGTCGCCCGGCTCACCCGGACCTCCATCGCGGAGAACATCAAGGCCGACTACATGCGCACGGCGGTGGCCAAGGGCCTGCCGAAGCGCAGGGTGATCGGCACCCACCTGCTCCGCAACTCGATGATCCCGGTGGTCACCTTCCTGGGCACCGACCTCGGCGCCCTGATGGGCGGCGCGATCGTCACCGAGGGCATCTTCAACGTCAAGGGCGTCGGCTTCGAGCTGTACCACGCGATCAACCTCAAGGAGGGCGCGACCGTCTCCGGTTTCGTCGTCGTCCTGGTGCTCGTCTACCTCGCCGCCAGCCTGATCGTCGACCTGCTCTACGCGGTCCTGGACCCGAGGATCCGGTATGCCTGACCTGCTCGAGAAGACCAAGAGCGCGGACATTCCCGCGCAGACCGCCGAGAAGCCGGAGAAGGCGCGAAGCCTCGGCCTGGACGCCTGGCACGACCTGCGCCGCCGCCCGATCTTCATCCTGTCGGCGCTGATGATCCTGCTGCTGATCGCCTTCGCCATCGCCCCGAGCCTGTTCACCTCGGTGGACCCGCGGGCCGGCGATCTGCGCCACCACTTCCTGAGCAAGCCGAACTACGGGCACTTCTTCCAGCCCGACTGGTTCGGCTACGACGGCCAGGGCCGCTCGATCTACGCCCGGATGATCTACGGCGCCCGCGCCTCGGTGGTCGTCGGCATCTGCGTCACCGCGGGTGTCACCCTCCTCGGCGGCATCACCGGCATGCTGGCGGGTTACTTCGGCGGCTGGGTGGACACCCTGATCTCCCGGGTCACCGACATCTTCTTCGGTATCCCGCTGCTGCTGGGCGCCCTGGTGGTGCTCAACGCCTTCACCTCGCGCACCATCTGGAGCGTGGTCTTCGCCCTGGTCGCACTCGGCTGGACGCAGATGACCCGCGTGATGCGCGGTTCGGTGATCACCGTGAAGCAGGCCGACTACGTCACCGCCGCCAAGGCGCTGGGTGCGGGCACCGGCCGGATCCTGTTCAAGCACATCCTGCCGAACGCGATCGCCCCGGTGATCGTGGTCGCCACCATCGCGCTCGGCGGCTACATCGCCACCGAGGCGACGCTGAGCTTCCTCGGCATCGGCCTGCAGGACCCGACCATCTCCTGGGGCATCGACATCAACTCGGCCCAGAAGGTCATCCGGACCGCCCCGTTCGCGCTGTTCTTCCCCGCAGGCATGCTGAGCATCACGGTGCTGGCGTTCATCATGCTCGGTGACGCGGTGCGCGACGCCCTCGACCCGAAGCTGCGCTGAGAGAGGCGGAGAACACCATGACCACCGTCATTGAGAAGGCCGAGACGACCGATCGGCTCGTCCCCGGCACCCCGCTGCTCGAAGTCCGCGACCTGCACGTGGAGTTCAAGACCCGCGACGGCATCGCCAAGGCCGTCAACGGCGTGAACTACTCGGTCGCGGCGGGCGAGACGCTCGCAGTGCTCGGCGAGTCCGGGTCCGGCAAGTCCGTCACCGCGCAGACCATCATGGGCATCCTGGACATGCCCCCGGGGCGCATCACCTCGGGCGAGATCCTCTTCCGCGGCCAGGACATGCTCAAGATGTCCAACGAGGAGCGCCGGAAGATCCGCGGCCGCAAGATCGCGATGATCTTCCAGGACGCGCTGTCCTCGCTCAACCCCGTGCTCAGCGTGGGCTACCAGCTCGGCGAGATGTTCCGGGTGCACCAGGGTGCCTCCCGCAAGGAGGCCAAGGCGAAGGCCATCGAGTTGATGGACCGGGTGCGCATCCCTGCCGCGGCTCAGCGGGTGGGTGACTACCCGCACCAGTTCTCGGGCGGTATGCGTCAGCGCATCATGATCGCGATGGCGCTGGCCCTGGAGCCGGACCTGATCATCGCGGACGAGCCCACCACCGCCCTGGATGTCACCGTCCAGGCGCAGGTGATGGACCTGCTGGCCGAGCTCCAGGCCGAGTACCACATGGGTCTGATCCTGATCACCCACGACCTCGGCGTGGTCGCCGACGTCGCGGACAAGATCGCGGTGATGTACGCCGGCCGGATCGTCGAGACCGCCCCCGTCCACGAGCTGTACGCCAACCCGGCGCACCCCTACACCAAGGGCCTGCTCCGCTCGATCCCGCGCCTGGACCAGAAGGGCGAAGAGCTCTACGCGATCAAGGGCCTGCCGCCGAACCTGCTCAAGGTCCCGGCCGGCTGTGCGTTCAACCCGCGCTGCGAGGCGGCCACCGACCTCTGCCGCACCGAGATCCCCGCGCTGCACCAGGTCATGGACAAGGACGGTGCCGAGCTCGCCGGCCGCCGCAGCGCCTGCCACCTCTGGAAGGAGACCCTCCATGGCTGAGCCGATCCTGGAGGTCAAGGACCTGGTCAAGCACTACCCGCTGAGCCAGGGCATCCTCTTCAAGAAGCAGGTCGGCGCGGTCAAGGCGGTCGACGGGATCAGCTTCGAGCTGATGCCCGGCGAGACCCTGGGCATCGTCGGCGAGTCCGGCTGTGGCAAGTCCACGCTGGCCAAGGTCCTGATGAACCTGGAGCGGGCCACCGCCGGCCAGGTGCTCTACAAGGGCGAGGACATCTCCAAGCTCTCGGGCGCTGCGCTGAAGGCCGTTCGCCGGAACATCCAGATGGTCTTCCAGGACCCGTACACCTCGCTGAACCCCCGGATGACGGTGGGCGACATCATCGGCGAGCCCTACGAGATCCACCCGGAGGTGGCGCCGAAGGGCGACCGCCGCAAGGCCGTCCAGGATCTCCTGGACGTCGTGGGCCTGAATCCGGAGTACATCAACCGGTACCCGCACCAGTTCTCGGGCGGTCAGCGTCAGCGCATCGGCATCGCCCGCGGTCTGGCGCTCAAGCCCGAGATCATCATCTGCGACGAGCCGGTGTCGGCCCTGGACGTCTCGGTGCAGGCCCAGGTGATCAACCTGCTCGAGCAGCTCCAGAAGGACTTCGAGCTGTCGTACATGTTCATCGCGCACGACCTCTCGATCGTCCGGCACATCTCCGACCGCGTCGGCGTGATGTACCTCGGCAAGATGGTCGAGATCGGCAGCGACGAGCAGATCTACGAGCACGCCACCCACCCGTACACCCAGGCGCTGCTCTCGGCCGTGCCGGTGCCGGACCCGACGGCGCGCGAGACCCGCGACCGGATCGTCCTCTCCGGGGACATCCCCTCGCCGGCCAACCCGCCGTCCGGCTGCCGCTTCCGCACCCGCTGCTGGAAGGCGGAGGAGCGCTGCTCGACCGAGGTCCCGCTGCTGGCGGTGCCGGAGGTGCTGAGCGGCCCGGCCAAGCACGAGTCGGCCTGCCACTTCGCGGCGGAGCGCGACAACGGGCAGAGCGCGGCGGAGCGCGTTCCCGCCACGGTCTGACCCTGCCTCATCCCGAAGGGCCCACAGCGTTCACCTGCTGCGGGCCCTTCGGCGTCCTCCCTCCACCCATCCGGACGCACAACGGTCGCGCCGCCGCAAGCGCGCGCTTCTCATGGGGTGTGATGCGTTACACATCCCGAGGAGGTCTTCCATGCCTGCAGCCACCCGAGTGCGCTGGGCCGTGATCGTGGCGACGTCGGTGGCTCTGGTGGCCACCGGGTGCAGCAGCAGTAAGAGCAGTGGCGGGGGCGGTAGCGCCAGCGGTGGTGGCGGCGGCATCGTCCGGGCGTGGTGGGGTGACCCGCAGAACCCGCTCGAGCCGGCGAACACCAACGAGGTGAACGGCGGCGCGGTCCTCAACATGATCTTCACGGGTCTGGTCGCCTACGACCCCAAGACCAGCAAACCCAGTAACGCCAACGCAGACTCGATCACCTCGACCGACCAGCAGACCTGGACCGTCAAGCTCAAGCCGGGCTGGAAGTTCAGCGACGGCACGACGGTGACCGCCAGCTCCTACGTGAACGCGTGGAACTACGGCGCGCTGTCCACCAACAAGCAGCTCGGCAGCAGCTTCTTCAGGTACATCCAGGGCTTCGATCAGGTGGCGCCTGCGTCCGGTAATCCCACGGCGCAGACCCTGTCCGGCCTCAAGGTCGTCGACGACAACACCTTCACCGCCACGCTCACCCAGAAGTTCTCCACCTGGCCCGCAACCCTCGGGTACTCGGCGTACTTCCCGCTGCCCGCGAGCTTCTTCTCCGACCATGCGGCATACCTCAACAAGCCGGTCGGCAACGGTCCGTACGAGATCACCTCCTGGACCAAGAGCTCGTCCATGCAGCTGCGTCCGTTCAGCGGCTACAGCGGCACGGACAAGCCCGCGAACGGCGGCGTCGACCTCAAGGTCTACACGGACACCAACGCCGCGTACGCCGACCTCCAGGCGGGCAACCTGGACGTCGACAACGGCATCCCGAACAGTGCGCTGAAGACCATTGAGACCGACCTCAACGGCCGCTTCCTCAACACCCCCGCCGGCATCATCCAGACCATCTCCTTCCCGCTGTACCAGCCGCAGTGGAGCACCCCCGGAGCGGCGATGGTCCGCCAGGGGATCTCGATGGCGATCGACCGGCCCACCATCACCAAGGTGGTCTTCAACCAAACCCGTACCCCGGCCACCGACTGGACCTCGCCGGTGCTGGGTGCCGCGGGCGGCTACAAGGAGGGCCTCTGCGGTGACGTCTGCACCTTCAACGCGGCCAAGGCCAAGCAGCTGATCGAGCAGGGCGGCGGCATCCCCGGCGGACAGCTGACGATCAGCTACAACGCCGACGGCCCGCACAAGGAGTGGGTCGACGCGGTCTGCAACAGCATCAACAACGCCATGGGCAACACCAGTTCGTGCGTCGGCCGTCCGGTCGGCACCTTCGCGGACTTCCGCAACCAGATCACCACCAAGCAGATGACCGGCGCCTTCCGTACCGGCTGGCAGATGGACTACCCGCTGATCCAGAACTTCCTCCAGCCGCTGTACACCACCAATGCCTCCTCCAACGACTCGCACTACAGCAACCCGCAGTTCGACAGCCTGGTGAACCAGGCCAACGCGAACCCGGACGAGACGGCTGCGGTCGGTCAGTTCCAGGATGCCGAGAAGCTGCTGATCACCGACCTTCCGGCGATCCCGCTCTGGTACCAGAACGGCACCGTGGGCTGGTCCTCCAAGGTCTCGAACGTGCTGCTGAACCCGTTCAGCGTCCCGGTCTACAACCAGATCACCGTCAAGTAGTCGGCGGCGGCGGCTGGGCCCACCGGGTCCGGCCGCCGCCTTTCCGGCCCGCTGGAGGTTCGCATGGGACGCTACGTCATCAGACGCCTGCTCCAGATGATCCCGGTGTTCATCGGGAGTACCTTCCTCATCTTCGTCATGGTCCACGCGCTCGGCGACCCGGTGAACGCGCTCTTCGGCGACCGGGCCCCCGACCCGGCCATCGCGGAGCAGATCCGCGAGCAGTACAACCTGAACGACCCCCTGTGGCTCCAGTACCTCAAGTACATGAGCAAGCTCTTCACCTGGGACTTCGGGAACACCTTCAACGGTCAGTCGGTCACCTCACTGCTGGCCATCGCCTACCCGGCGACGATCAAGCTCACCGCGGTGGCCTTCACGATCGAGGTGATCTTCGGTGTCGGCTTCGGCCTCATCAGCGGGCTCCGCCGCGGCGGGTGGTCGGACAACGGCGTGCTGATCCTCACCCTGGTGGTCATCTCCATCCCCACCTTCGTCACCGGCTACGTGCTCCAGTACCTGTTCGGCGTGAAGTGGGACATCTTCCCCGCGACGGCCGGTGAGGATCTGACCCTCGACTCGCTGATCCTGCCCGCCATCGTGCTGGCCTCGGTCTCGCTCGCGTACGTCGCCAGACTCACCCGGACCACCGTTGCCGAGAACTCCAAGGCCGACTACGTGCGCACAGCCACGGCCAAGGGCCTCCCGCGCCGCCGGGTCGTGGTCAACCATCTGCTGCGCAACTCGCTGATCCCGGTCGTCACCTTCCTCGGTGCCGACCTCGGCGCGCTGATGGGTGGCGCCCTGGTGACCGAGCGCATCTTCAACATCCACGGCGTGGGCTACTACCTCTACCAGGGGATCGTCCGGCAGAACACCAACACGGTGGTCGGCTTCGTGACCATCCTGATCATCATCTACCTGGCGGCCAACCTGCTCGTCGACCTGCTCTACGCGGTCCTGGACCCGAGGATCCGTTATGCCTGACCAGGAGAAGTACAACCACTCGGACCCGCTGGCGGACGCCGGTACCGAAGAGGAGGAGATGCCGAGCGCGGTCGAGAGCCGGACGTTCGACCTCGGCACGATGGAAGGTCAGACCTTAATCAAAGCGGAGCGCCTGAAGGACGAGCCGGAGGTCGCCGCGAGCGACGAGCGGGTGGTGGCACGCAGTCTCTGGCAGGACGCCTGGCGCGACCTGCGGCGCAACCCCATCTTCATCATCTCCGGTCTGCTGATCATCTTCCTGGTCGTCATGGCGATCTGGCCGGGCCTCTTCACCTCGACGGACCCGCTGAAGTGCGACCTGTCGAAGTCCCAGCAGGGCGCCGAGTCGGGTCACCCGTTCGGCTACGACACCCAGGGCTGCGACGTCTACTCCCGTACGATCCACGGCGCCCGGGCGTCCATCACCGTGGGCGTCTGCGCCACCCTCGGCGCGGCCCTGGTCGGCACCGTGCTCGGCGGGCTGGCCGGCTTCTTCGGCGGCTGGGGCGACTCGGTCATCTCCCGGGTCGCCGACATCTTCTTCGGCATCCCGATCCTGCTCGGCGGTCTGGTCTTCCTGTCGGTGATCCCGAGCCGGTCGATCTGGATCGTGGTGGCGTTCATCGTGGTCCTCGGCTGGCCGCAGCTGGCCCGCATCGGCCGAGGCGCCGTCATCACAGCCAAACAGCAGGACTACGTCACGGCCGCCAGAGCGCTGGGCGCCGGCAACTCGAGACTGATGCTGCGCCACATCCTGCCCAACGCGGTCGCGCCGATCATCGTCGTCGCCACCATCGCGTTGGGCACCTACATCGCTCTGGAGGCCACCCTGAGCTTCCTCGGCGTGGGCCTCAAACCGCCGACGGTCTCCTGGGGCATCGACATCTCGTCGGCCTCGGCGACCTTCCGCAACGCGCCCCACATGCTGCTCTACCCGGCCGGTGCGCTCAGCCTCACCGTGCTGGCGTTCATCATGCTCGGCGACGCGGTGCGCGACGCGCTCGACCCCAAGCTGCGCTGAGAGAGGCCTTCAATGAGTACCAGCGTGAGCAGCACGCAGCCCGATCCGCGAGGAGCCGCCGCCGACTCCCCGGACGCGCTCCTGCTCGACGTCCGCGACCTGCACGTGGAGTTCCGGACCCGGGACGGCGTGGCCAAGGCCGTCAACGGGGTCGACTACTCGGTCCGCGCAGGGGAGACCCTCGCCGTCCTGGGCGAGTCCGGGTCCGGCAAGTCCGTCACGGCGCAGGCGATCATGGGCATTCTGGACAGCCCGCCCGGCCACATCACCGGCGGCGAGGTCATGTTCAAGGGCCGGGATCTGCTCAAGCTCGGCACTGAGGAGCGCCGGAAGATCCGCGGGTCGCAGATGGCGATGATCTTCCAGGACGCACTCTCCTCCCTCAACCCCGTGCACACCGTCGGCGCGCAGCTCGGCGAGATGTACCGGGTGCACCAGGGCGTCTCCCGCAAGGAGGCCAAGGCGAAGGCCATCGAGCTGATGGACCGGGTGCGCATCCCTGCCGCGGCTCAGCGGGTGGGTGACTACCCGCACCAGTTCTCGGGGGGTATGCGTCAGCGCATCATGATCGCGATGGCGCTGGCCCTGGAGCCGGACCTGATCATCGCGGACGAGCCCACCACCGCGCTGGACGTGACCGTCCAGGCGCAGGTGATGGACCTGCTGGCCGAGCTCCAGGCCGAGTACCACATGGGTCTGATCCTGATCACCCACGACCTCGGCGTGGTCGCCGACGTCGCGGACAAGATCGCGGTGATGTACGCCGGCCGGATCGTCGAGACCGCCCCCGTCCACGAGCTGTACGCGCGCCCCGCGCACCCGTACACCCGCGGCCTGCTGGACTCCATCCCGCGGCTGGACCAGAAGGGCGAGGAGCTCTACGCGATCAAGGGGCTGCCACCCAACCTGCTGCGGATCCCGCCGGGCTGCGCCTTCAACCCGCGCTGCCCGCGTGCCCAGGAGATCTGCCGCCAGGAGGTGCCGAAGCTGTTCCAGGTCACCGAGGACGACGGGGCGGAGCTGGCCGGGCGCGGCAGTGCCTGCTTCTTCTGGAAGGAGACCCTCCATGACGAATAACGGGTCCAGCGCACTGGGTGCCCCGGTGCCGGAGGAGATCGCGTTCAAGCAGAAGGTGTCAGGCGGTGAGCCTATCCTGGAGGTCCGCGAGCTGGTCAAGCACTTCCCGTTGACCAAGGGCATCGTCATCAAGAAGGTGGTCGGTGCGGTCAAGGCGGTGGACGGGGTCTCGTTCGACCTGATCAAGGGTGAGACCCTCGGCATCGTCGGCGAGTCGGGCTGCGGCAAGTCGACGCTGGCCAAGGTGCTGATGAACCTGGAGCCCGCCACCAGCGGCTCGGTGAGGTACAAGGGCGAGGAGATCTCCAAGCTCTCGGGCGCTGCGCTGAAGGCCGTTCGCCGGAACATCCAGATGGTCTTCCAGGACCCGTACACCTCGCTGAACCCCCGGATGACGGTGGGCGACATCATCGGCGAGCCGTACGAGATCCACCCGGAGGTGGCGCCGAAGGGTGACCGCCGCAAGGCCGTGCAGGATCTGCTGGACGTCGTGGGCCTGAATCCGGAGTACATCAACCGGTACCCGCACCAGTTCTCCGGCGGCCAGCGCCAGCGCATCGGCATCGCCCGCGGTCTGGCGCTCAAGCCCGAGATCATCATCTGCGACGAGCCGGTGTCGGCCCTGGACGTCTCGGTGCAGGCCCAGGTGATCAACCTGCTCGAGCAGCTCCAGAAGGACTTCGAGCTGTCGTACATGTTCATCGCGCACGACCTCTCGATCGTCCGGCACATCTCCGACCGCGTCGGCGTGATGTACCTCGGCAAGATGGTCGAGATCGGCAGCGACGAGCAGATCTACGAGCACGCCACCCACCCGTACACCCAGGCGCTGCTCTCCGCCGTGCCGGTGCCCGACCCGTCGGCGCGGGATCAGCGGGACCGGATCGTGCTGGCCGGTGACGTCCCCTCGCCGGCCAACCCGCCGTCCGGCTGCCGCTTCCGCACCCGCTGCTGGAAGGCGCAGGACAGGTGCACGGTGGAGGTGCCGGCCCTGATCGTGCACGACTGGCTCAAGGGGCCGGCGGCGCACGACTCGGCCTGCCACTTCGCCGAGGAGCGGGAGATCGAGCTCAGTGCGGAGGAACGCGCCGCACAGGCCAGAGCCCAACGCGAGAGTGAGCGCGAGGCCGAGCCGGAGGCCGAGTAACGCGTCAGGGCCCCTCGAAGCAGCTGCTTCGAGGGGCCCTGATTGCGGGGTGCGCGCCTAACCAGATACCTGGTCAGTTCTTGGAGTCACGCTGCTCGGGAACGGCCGTCGTAGTGCCGTCCTCCGGGAAGTGACAGGCGGTCAGGTGACCGTCGGCGTTGCCGGAGAGCTGCACGAGCGGCGGCTCCTCCGTGGCGCACTTGTCCTGCGCCTTCCAGCAGCGGGTACGGAAGCGGCAGCCCGTCGGCGGGTTGATCGGCGACGGGACGTCACCGGTCAGCCGGATGCGCTCGCGGTTGTCGTCCGGGTCGGCCTCGGGCACGGCGGACAGCAGCGCGTGGGTGTACGGGTGCCGGGGGCTCTCGTACAGCGACGTGCGGTCGGCGATCTCGACGATCTTGCCGAGGTACATCACCGCGACGCGCTGCGAGAAGTGCCGGACCACCGCGAGGTCGTGCGCGATGAACAGGAACGCGATCCCGAGGTCCTTCTGCAGCTGCTGCAGCAGGTTGACCACCTGGGCCTGGATGGAGACGTCCAGGGCCGAGACCGGCTCGTCGGCGACGATCAGCTTCGGGGAGAGCGAGAGCGCGCGGGCGACGCCGATGCGCTGGCGCTGACCGCCGGAGAACTCGTGCGGGAAGCGGTTGTAGTGCTCCGGGTTGAGACCGACGGTCTCCAGCAGCTCCTGCACCCGCTTCTGGATGCCGCCCGCCGGGTTGATGCCGTTGATCTCCATCGGCGCGCCGATGATGGCTCCGACGGTCTGACGCGGGTTCAGCGAGGAGTACGGGTCCTGGAAGATCATCTGGATCTCGGACCGGATCGGCGCCAGCTGCTTGCGCGAGGCGTGGGTGATGTCCTGCCCGGCGTAAGTCAGCGTGCCGGCCGTGGGCTCCAGCAGCCGGGTCACCAGACGGCCGGTGGTGGACTTGCCGCAGCCGGACTCGCCGACCAGGCCCACCGACTCGTTGGCGCGCACGGTCAGGTCGATGCCGTCCACCGCGTGCACGGCGCCGACCTGGCGCTTGAACAGGAAGCCGTCCATCACCGGGAAGTGCTTCTGCAGCCCGGAGAGCTGGAGCAGCGGCTCACCGGCGGCCGGGGCGGGGCTGCTGGGCTTGTCGAGGGTCAGTTCGTTGCTCATGGTGTGTCGCCGGTCCCTCTCAGCCGAGCCGCGGCTGGATCTGGTCGATGAAGATGTCCTGCTTCTGCCCGACGGTCAGGTGGCAGGCGGTGGCGTGCCCGGTCGCGGGGGAGAGCGGCGGACGCTCGGTGGTGCACTTGTCGCCGATGACCTTCTCGCGGTGGTCGCAGCGAGGGTTGAACGGGCAGCCGGTCGGCAGGTTGATCAGGCTCGGCGGGGTGCCGCGCACCGGCCGCAGCGGTACGTCGACCGGGCCGGTCAGGTTGGGCATCGAGGAGAGCAGGCCCCAGGTGTAGGGGTGCTGAGGAGCCTTCAGCACCTCGCGCACGGTGCCGCGCTCGACCGCCCGCCCGGCGTACATCACCATGATGTTCTGGGCGGTGTTGGCGACCACCCCGAGGTCGTGGGTGATCAGGATGATCGCGGTGCCCATCTCCTGCTGGAGATCCTTCAGCAGGTCGAGGATCTGCGCCTGGACGGTGACGTCCAGGGCCGTGGTGGGCTCGTCCGCGATCACCAGGGCGGGGTTGCAGACCAGCGACATGGCGATCATCGCGCGCTGCCGCATACCGCCGGAGAACTGGTGCGGGTAGTCGTCCACGCGCACCGTCGGCTGCGGGATGCCGACCTTGGTCAGCATCTCGATCGCGCGGTCGCGGGCTTCCTTCTTGCTCGCACCGGTGTGCTTGCGGAAGGTCTCGCCGATCTGCTTGCCGATGGTGTGGAACGGCGAGAGCGCGGTCAGCGGGTCCTGGAAGATCATCGACATGGTGTTGCCGCGGAGCTTCTCCAGCTCCTTGGCCGGCGCGCCGACCAGCTCCTGGCCGGCCAGCTTGATCGAGCCGGTGATGTCGGTGCTCTCCGGGTTGTGCAGCCCCAGGATCGCCAGGTTGGTCACCGACTTGCCGGAGCCGGACTCGCCCACGATGCCGAGGGTGGTGCCCTGCTCGACCTCGAAGGAGAGGTTGTCCACGGCCCGGACCACGCCGTCCTCGGTGCTGAAACGGACCGAGAGGTCGCGGACTGAGAGGAAGGGCGAGCTGTCGCCGCCGTTGGGGGCGGCCGCCTCCTCGGACTTGGCCAGGGTGGTCATGGACGGGGCTCCTCGGTGTGGTACGTGAGGTCGGAACGGCTGGGGCGGCCTGGGGTGGCGGCCGGGTCAGGCCAGGCGGATGCGCGGGTCGATCAGAGCGTAGGCGGCGTCAACGATGATGTTGAAGACGACGATCAGGGTGGCGGCCACCATGGTGACGCCGACCAGCATCGACAGGTCCGAGTCGACGTACGAGCCGATGGCGAGCTGGCCCAGGCCGTGCAGGCTGAAGGTGGTCTCGGTGATGATCGCGCCGCCGAGCAGGACACCCAGGTCGATGCCGAAGACCGTGACGATGGTGCCCATCGCGCCGCGCCAGGCGTAGCGGAGGAAGACCGAGCGGCCGGACATGCCCTTGGCCCGCGCCGTCCGGACGAAGTCCTCGGAGAGCTGCTCGACCATCGAGGAGCGCGTCATACGGGTGTAGTTGGCGGTCCAGATCAGCGAGAGCACGATCCACGGGACGAGCAGGCCGGTGAACCAGCCGACCGGGTCCTCGGTGATCGGGACGTAGGTGGGCTGGTCCAGCCAGTCGGTGCTGTAGACGAGGGCCCACAGTGCGAGCGGGCCGGCGACGTAGATCTGCATCGAGGTGGCGATCAGCGAGGCGGAGCTGGCGACCTTGTCGAGGGCCTTGCCCTGCTTGTGGGCGGCCAGCATGCCGGTGCCGATACCGAAGAGCAGGAAGACCACTGCCGAGCCGACGGTGAGCGAGAGCGTGGTCGGGAACCGGTCGAGCAGGACGTCGGTGATCATCTCCTGCTTGACGAAGGAGTACCCGAAGCAGGGGGCGTCGCAGTGGCCGGCGGCGAAGTCACGGCCGGTGAAGATCCCGCTGAACCAGTGCCAGAACTGCATGGCGACCGACTCGTCGAGCCCCATGCTGTGCCGGATCAGGGCCAGGTTGTCGGGGGAACACACCTTGCCGCAGGAGAGGCGCGCCGGGTCCGCCGGAATGGCGAAGAACAGCGCGAAGGTGACCATGCTGATGATCAGCAGGATGACGAGTGCGCCGAGGGATCGGCGGACGAGGAAACGGAGCATGGGGTCGGGCTCTCCTGGTCGAGGCGCGCCGGCTGCGAGTGCTGTGGGCGGAGCAGGGCGGGTGGGGCAGAGGGGACCGGGTCGGTGGGGCACCGGCCTCTGTGGATGTCGAGGCCGGTGCCCCACCGCGGGCTACTGCGGTGTGCCGGTGACTACTACTTGACGTAGATGTTCAGCGGCGACTGCAGGCCGAACAGGGTGTCGAACTTGACACCGCCGAGGCCCGAGCCGTACAGGCTGAGCGAGCGCTGGTACACGTCCGGGATGGACGCGGCCTTCGCCTGCACCTGCTTGTCGATGGCGGCCCAGGCCTTGCCCTGCGCGACCGGGTCGGCGATCTTGACCGCGTCCTTCATCGCCTGGTTGATGGCCGGGTCGTTGAAGTGCGCGTAGTTGGACGCACCGTCGGCGATGGCGCCACCGTCCCACACCGGCTGCAGCGAGGTGTAGCCGGTCGGCCAGTCGGCGCCCCAGCCGCCCCAGTACAGGTCGTACTCGTTGTTCACGAGGCCGATGGCGTCGTAGTAGGTCTTCGCGTCGAGCGGCTTCGGGACGAACTTGAAGCCGGCCTTCTCGAGGCCGATACGGATCGCCTCGGTGACCTTCTGCTGGAGCGGGGTGTTGTTGTAGGCGTAGACGATCGTCTGGCCGACAGCGTTGGCCTCGGTGAGCAGCTTCTTGGCCGCCTCCGGGTCACCCTCGGGCTTCTTCAGGATGTCGTACTGGTCGTTCGCCTCGTAGCCCAGGACGGTCGGGCTGGTGTACGAGGTGGCGTAGTCGCCGTAGCTGGTGCCACCCTGCAGCTGACGGGTCTGCTGGTGCGGGAAGGCACGGATCAGGGCCTCGCGGACCTTCTGGTCCTTGATGCGGGTGTTGTTGATGTAGTAGTAGTCCACGTACGGCGTCAGGCCCTGGAGCGTGCGGGGCTTGAGCTTCTCGTCGGCCTTCACCTGGTCGATGAAGCTGGGGTGGACCTGGTTGTGGAAGCTGAAGGCCAGCTTGTCGGCACCGTTGTCGGCCATGAAGCGCTCGGTCGACTGCTGCGACTGGACGCCGAACTCCATGTGCCACTTGTCCGGGTACGCGTTCCGGATCGGGTCGGTGGCAGCGTCCCAGTTCGGGTTGCGGACGAGGTCCAGCGACTTGTCGGTGACGTGCTCGACGACCTGGTACGGGCCCGAGGAGAACGGCTTCTTGTCGTACGCCTCCTTGGTGTCCTGCGCCTTCGGCACCACGCCGTAACCGGTCATGGCCAGGGTGAAGTTGGCGTCCGGGTGGACGTCCGCGAAGGTGAAGACGACCGTCTTGGCGTCGGGGGTCTTGATCGCGTCCAGCTCCTTGCCCTCGTACGGGCCGGGGTACGCGTCGCGGTACTTGTCGTTGGTCAGCCAGGTCTGGACGTACGTCGGGCCGGACTTGATGAACGGCGCGAAGGTGCGCTCGACCGAGTACTTGACGTCCGCCGAGGTGATCGGGGTGCCGTCCTGCCACTTCACCCCGTCCTTCAGGGTGAACTTCCAGGTCTTGCCACCGTCGGTGGTGGTGCCGGTGTCGGTGGCGAGGTCGCCGACCAGCTTCTGGCTGCCGTCCGGCAGGTACTTGTAGCCCGTCAGCTGACGGGTGAGCAGCAGCGAGACCTCGCTGTTGTAGTTCATGTAGACCTGGGCGGGGTCCAGGTGCGAGAAGTCGTCGCGGTCGATCATGTTGACCGTGCCGCCCTTCTTCGCGCCCGGCTCGGCGACGGCCGGACCGGTCGAGTCGGCGGCGGTGCCGACCGTGATGGTGGTGGCCTCGACCTTGGTCTTCGACGCCTCCGGCTTGCCGTCGCTGTTGGAGTGGCCGCTGGAGCAGGCCGTGGTGACGGTCAGTGCCCCGACAACCATGACGGCGGCGGCGAGCCGCCGTGACTTACGAGCGTTCATGTTCATCCTGCCTGTGTGGAAGATGCCTGATTATTCGGTGGGTTGCCCGGGGCGGGCGTGCCGATCCCCCCGGAGTCTGTGGGTCCTGCTGGGTTGCCTCGACCAGGAAGGCCGGCCGTCAGCGCTTGGTCTTCGGGTCGAAGGCGTCGCGGACGGAGTCGCCGAGCAGGTTGAAGGCGAGGACGAACAGCACCATCGCCAGGCCCGGGAAGAGCAGGAAGGTGACGTCGGTCCGCAGGTACGTGGCGGCGTCCGCGATCATGCGGCCCCAGTCCGGGGTGGGCTCGGTGACACCGACGCCGAGGTAGGAGAGGCCGGCCTCGGCGGTCACGAAGGCCGGGAGCGCCAGGGTGGACTGCACCAGGATCGGGGTCCACAGGTTGGGCAGCAGCTCCTTGAAGATGATGCGGGCCGGCGAGGCCCCGGTCACCTTGGCCGCCTCGATGAACTCCCGCTCGCGCAGCGACAGCGTGGTCGCGCGCAGGATGCGGGCCAGGCCCATCCAGCCGAGCAGCGACAGGACGATGGTGACGGCGGTGAACGACAGCCAGGTCGGCTGCTTCTCGTTGTTGGCCACCAGCAGGCTGCTGACCACCGGCATGGTGGCGATCAGGAAGATCTGCGACGGGAACGACATCAGGATGTCGATGACGCGGCCGACGAAGTAGTCGGTCTTGCCGCCGAGGTAGCCGGCCGCGACACCGATGGCCACGCCCAGCACGGTGGTGGCCAGCGAGGTGACGACGGCGATCAGCAGCGAGGTGCGGATGCCGTAGATCAGCAGCATGAACACGTCGCGGCCGAGGCCGGGCTCCAGGCCGAACCAGAAGTCGCCGTCCATCCCACCGTTGGGGCCGACCGGCAGCCCCGAGTCGGTGAGCAGCTCCGGGCTGTTCTGCCCGTACGTCGTCGTCGGGTCCTTGCCGTAGATCACGGAGATCAGCGGCGCAGCGATGGCGATCAGGACGAAGAACAGCACGACCACGGCACTGACGACGCCCGTCCGGTCGCGCATGAAGCGGCGCCACATGAGCTGGCCGGGGGAGAGCCCACGGAAGACCGGGGCTGACGCGTCGTCGGTCGGCCTGATGGTGTCGGCCGTCCCGAGAGTGTCGGCCTCGGTCGGGGCCTGAGTGGGGTTAGTCATGGTGCTGGAGCTCCCGCCCGGGGTGTAGCGGCTGCAAAAAGGTGATCGCACGGACTCTTGCAAGTCGTTTATCGAACGTCAAGAGTTCCTCAGTTGCTGGCCGTGCATTTCTTGCTTCGTGTTGGAATGTCAACCACTTCGTAGTTCTACACTCCTTGACAGCGTGTCAGCGAGACGGTCAAAAGCGGACATAAGCGTGCGAAGTTGATTCACGCGTCCGTAACTCGAGCTTGGCAACTCCGCTATCAGGACAGACCGTTCGGGCGTTCGGCCGGGTGACGCGCGTAGACGCGATGTCCGATTTGGGTGTTCCATGCGAAGTTGTCCGGTGTAATTGTGTGTCCGATAATCGGACAGCACCGTTTTGGGGGCGCGCGGCGGGAATTTGGGGCGCCTTGCGCCAATTCAAGCGCATCGGTTGTCACCCACCGTTGCTGGCAATTTCACGCCACTGGCGAGTATTCGCCGCGTTCTCGACTACTTCCGGCTCCTACTTCAAGAAGCCGATGTTCTCGTAGACGAAGTCGGACAGGCCGGGAGCGCCGAGATTGGCGACGCTCTTTCGGGCGCCGTAGATCGCCGGGCGCTGGTAGAGCGGGACGAGTCCCGCCACCTGCCAGGCCTCGGCATCGGCCCGGTTGATGGCCTCGTCCTCGCCGTCGACGCTGGTGGCCACGGCGGCCTCGGCCATCGCGCTGTCCAGGGCATCACTGCCCACCTGGGAGTAGTTGGAACCCGCTCCCTGCTGGAAGCTCCCGGTCGAGCTGGTCGCCGGGAAGGGCGTCCCCAGCAAGGCGAAGGCGGTCAGGTCGAAGTCGTGCTTGTAGACGTACTGCTCGAAGAAGTCGCCCGCCTTCACGGGCGCGACCGTGACCCGGATGCCGACCTTCCCGAGCTGCTGGGTGACCAGCGTGCTCTCGTTGAGCGCGATGGAGTTGCCGGCCGGGATGACGAAGCGCAGCGCGAGGTCCTTGCCGCCCTTGCGGCGGACGTCGCCGTCGAGCCTCCAGCCGGCTGCGTCCAGGGCCTGCGCAGCCGCCTGGGGATCGTAGCGGCTCAGGCCGCCGGAGTTGTCCCGGTAGCCGTTCTGGTTCGGCACCAGGAAGTGGTTGTTCATCGGCGTGTACGGCCAGTCCAGGCCGGCCAGGTCGGTCCGGGTGATCGCCTCGCGGTCGATCGCCTGGAAGAGGGCCTGCCGGACCTTGGCGTCGGTGAGCTGCGGGCTCTTGCCGTTCAGCAGCAGGTGGCGCAGGTTGGGGCCGCCGGCCTTGCGTACCTCGCCGTCCGGCAAGGACTGGATCCGGCGGTAACCGGCGGCGTTGGGGCCGTTGTTGAAGAAGTCGACCTCGCCCTTGGCGAAGGCCTCGGGCATTGCGCCGGTGTCGATCGCCTTGAAGACGATCCGGTCCAGCATCGGTCTGTCCCCCCACCAGCCGGGGTCGGCGACCACGGTCACCGTCCGCGCGTCCCGGTCGATACCCGCCACCTTGAACGGCCCCGCACTGACCGGGATCCGGTCGAGGAAGGAGGTGTTGAAGAGCTCGGGGGTGGCGATGTAGTCGGCCGGGAGCAGCGGCGCGTTGGCGGCGTTGTTGAACATCGCCTGCCACTCCGAGAAGGGGGTCGCGAAGGTCATCACGGCCTGGCGGTCGTCCACGCCCATGGTGACGCTCTCCACCTGGTCGAAGCCGGTGGTGGAGGCCGTCCTGAAGCCCTTCTCGGTACCGTTCAGGGCCTTCCAGGTGGCCTCGACGTCCCGCCAGGTGATCGGCTTGCCGTCGGACCAGTGGGCCTTCGGGTTGAGGGTCCAGGTGACCACCTGCTTGCCGCGCCTGGTCTCGGCCGTGACGTCCAGCAGATAGGCCTTGTTGGGGGTCTGGGTGCCCCCGGCGTCCGAGCGCCAGAAGGTGGGCAGCAGCGCCTTCATGACGTCGTTGGTGGACGCCTCGGAGCCGTCCGCCTGCAGCGGGTTCCACTGCGCGGAGAGCTGGTCGATCGCCCAGTTGAGGGTGCCGCCCTGCTTCAGCTGGCTGCGGGCCTTGGCGTTGACGGCCAGCTGGGTCATCTTGGGGGCGCCGTTGTTCACGGCGGGTGCGGTGGTGCCGTCGCCCGCGCCGCCGGTGCCGGCGCAGGAGCAGAGCAGGAGCGCGGCGGCCGCGGCCGAGACGGCGCGGGCGAGCGGGATCCGGGGCTGGTTCAAAGGGGGGTCTCCCTGTCGAGGGTTACAGGAGAGGCATGAGGGGCCCCCGACCGGAGGCGAGGGTGGCAGCGGGCCAGGCTCGCTTGGTGGCACATCTTGCTGACCGGGAAACGGGCTTGTCGACGGGCACCGGATCAAGGATTGGTAACGCGGGGGCGGGGGTGGCCGGGCGGGGTGGAATGTCCGGTTATCTACCGCCATTGGCGAGGACTCGCCAGAGCCGGGCCGAGCCCGGACGCACGAGGCCGGGGCCTGCGAACAGGCCCCGGCCTCGGGAGAGCTGACGGCGGATCAGCTGAACTTGAACACGCGGTCCTTCGTCCCGGTCTTGTCGAGCACGGAGGCGATGCCGTCCGCGACGTCCTGCGGGGTGATCGCGACCTGTGCGCCGTTCTTCTTGAACTTGGACTTGTCGAACACGCCGTTCAGAGCGTCGTTCAGCTTGTCCAGGTCCCACTTCAGGACGACCTTGCCGGAGTCGTCCGGCACCAGGGTGAGCACCTTGCTCGCGGTGACCTTGCCGAACTCGAACTTCTTGGTGCCCGCCCAGACCATCACACTGCCGTTGAGCACCTGCTTGCCGAGCTCGTCGGCCGCGGCCTTCAGGGCGTCCTCGGAGATCTTGGGCTGAGCGGCGGTCACCGGCAGCGTCAGTACGGCGTCCTGCTCGCCGGCGGCGCGGCTGCGGTAGGCCTGCTCGACCTGATCCACGGCGGCGGCGGTGTCCACGGCCTGGCCGGCCTTGCCCGGTACCACCTCGGTCTTCCCGTCGGCGGTGAAGCGGACGAAGCCCTCCTGCAGGCCCTGGCCGGACTTGGCACCCAGCGCGTCCAGCGCGGCCTTGAGCTTGGCCCGGTCCACCTTCACCTCGGGCGCGACCGCCTTGCTGCCGCCGGCCAGCGAACCGATCACCTCGACCGGGTTGTAGCTGTGCTTGGTCAGGGCGTCCACGGTGGCCGTGGTGTCGAAGCTCAGACCAGCCGTGGCCGGGTCGAGGTCGACCGTCTGCTCGCCGATCTTGAGCTTGACCGGCTGCTGCCCGGCCTTGCCGACGGAGCCGTCCAGCGCGCTGACCGCCTGGTCGCGGGTGTCACCGCCGATGTCGGTGCCGAGCACCGTGGTGCCCTTGGGGATGTCGGCCTGGTTGAGCATCAGACCGGTGCCGTACGCGGCCGCGCCGGCGAAGAGCAGGCCGCCCACCGCGTACACGGCCAGCTTGGACCCGCGGCCCTTCTTACGGGCCTTGGCGGGCTTCTCCTCGGGGTCGAGGATCTCGTTCTCGGGGTCGGGGCGGACGTGGCCCGGGCGCACGGTGCCCGGCGGGGTCGGCTCGCGCAGCGGCGCGGCGGCCTCGTACGGACCGTCGGCGAAGCGGCCGGGGCCCGGCTGGGCGGCGGCGAAGGGGTCCTGTGCGGCGCCCGGCCGGTTCGGCGCGAACGGGTCGGCGCCGGAGGCCGCCGGGGGAGCCGAGCCGAAGAGGTTCCCGTTGGGCGGGCCGCCGGGTATGGCAGCCGGCGGGAAGTCGTCCCCGACGGGATCGAAGCCGCCGATCTGGGTGTCCTCGGGCTCGCCCGCCACCTGCGGCGGCTGGGGCTGCCGGGGGCCGGGCTGACGACGCGCCGCGCCGCCGCCGGCGGGCCGGAACGGGTCGCCCGCACCCGAGGGGGCGGCGAACGGGTCGGCCGCGCCCGGGCCGGAGGTGGCGAACGGGTCGGCCGCGAACGGATCCCCCGACGGGCCGCCGGGGCCGGGGCCGCTCGGGCCCGCGCCGAAGCCGGGCCGACGGCCGGCACCGGGGTTGCCGGCGAACGGGTCCTCGGCCGTCCCGGGCTGCCGGCCCGCGGCGAACGGGGAGGCCGGTGCGCCGGAAGGCCGCGGAGCGGAGGCCTGGCGGTTCTGAGCGGGGCGCTCCTGAGCCGGCTGTTCCTGGGCGGGGCGGGAGGTCGGTGCGGGCTGGGCCGCGGCAGCCGTCCGGGGCGCGCCGGCACCCGCGGGCACCGGGGCCGGCCCGGAGCCGGTCTTCTGCCGGGGCCGGAACCACTCGCCGGTGCCCTCCGAGGAGCCGCCCTCGGGCTGCTTGCCCTCCTGCCACTCGGGCGGCAGGTTCGGCGGCGTCGAGCTCTGGGAACCGGCGTCGACCACCCCGAGCACGGGCGAGGACGAAGCTCCCGAGCGGTGCCGGGGACCAGACGGTTCGGCCGGCGCGGCCGGCGCGTCCTCGTTCTTGACCGTGCTGCGCACCACGACCGGCGGGATCGGCCGGGAGCCGGGGATGTTGATCCGGACCCTGGTGGTCAGCGTGGTCTCGGTCTTCGGTACGTCGTCGCCGTCGGCCGCCCCTGGCTGGGCCGCCGCGGGCTGACCGGCCGGACCGAAGGGGTCGGCGCCGAAGCCGTTCGGGACACCCGTGCCGTACGGCGGGGTGCCTGACGGGTAGGCGTCCGGGCCCTTACGACGGGGCGGCGGGTACGCGCTGTCAGATTCGCGGCTGCTCAATGCTGCTCTGCTCCGGGTTCGCGGCCGCGCCGTCGGACGGGCGACCGCGGGTTGTGGGGCGCCAGCGCTGTCGTGCGGCGACTGCCGCCGCGCGATGAACCGGACAACCCCTCCGACACCAGCTTCTTTACGTGTGGGCTTGCGGCACGCCGCCCGCCTCGCGATTGGGCGAAGGTACCTGCTCGTCCTCCGTCCGCACCCACCGGGGCCGACCTGCTGCGGCACCACCTTACTGGGAAGACGTGCAGGGCGAACTGGTTCGGATAGAACCTGATACGTCCGGGTTCCTCCGGTATGAGACTACGGGCGACGGCCTCTGACTGCTCGTCGCCGACGGCTCACCGCTTGGGTCCCGGCGCACCGAATCCGAAGCCGTACCTGGTCGGCAGGGTGGCGCAGATCACTCCGCTGACCGCACCCAGGAAGATGTAGGCGTACGAGGTCAGATCGGCTGCCAGGACGAAGTCGCCCTCCGGGCGCGGGGCCATCAGCACCAGCAGCATCGCGAACCAGCCGATCATCGGCACCCCGGCGCCCAGCTTGGTCCCGGTCAGCCGCAGGCCGCCGTAGAAGACCGCGGCCGTCGCGGCCAGGGCCAGCAGCAGCCCGGCCGGTGCCCACAGTGCCTGCACGAAACATCCGCACAGCGACACCAGCGCACCGAGCACGAAGAGCAGCACATACGCGGCGATCCGCGCGCCGAGCGGGGGCTGGGGCTCGGAGAGCCGCTCACTGCGGCTGCCCAGCACCTTGGCGGGGAGGCTGCGGCTCATCGGGCCACCACCTCCGCGCCGAGGCCCGCGAAGAGGTCGGTCTCGGGCCGCTCGGGCCCGGGAGCACCGTGGACGAGCTGGTAGTACTCGGTCGCCACCAGGGGCTGTCCGAGGTCGTTGCTGAGGGCGAAGAAGTCGCCGTCGACGGTGATCTGGGTGGCGTGCGCCCGCATCGCGGCCGCCTTGGCGCCAGCGTACGCCGCACCGTCGATCACCGTGGTGACCACCTCGTCGTCCACCACCCCCGGCACGTCCCCGACTTGGGCCACCCCGGGGAACGGCGCCTTGGCGGCCGTCTCGGCCAGCCCCTGCTCGATCACCGAGCGCGGCATCCGGTTGTAGTAGACCTTGGCGATCCGCCAGGGCGCGCCCAGCTCGGGCCGGAAGCCCGCGTCGGCGGCCAACTCGTACGCCCGCAGCGCGACCCGGTGCGCCTGGATGTGGTCGGGGTGGCCGTAGCCGCCCTGCTCGTCGTACGTCGCCAGCACCTGCGGCCGCACCTCGCGGACGACGGCCACCAGGTGGCCGGCCGCCTCGTCCGGGTCGGCCTGCCAGAAGCAGTGGCGGACGTCGTTGTCGGGCACGCCCATCATCCCCGAGTCCCGGTAGCGCCCGGCCCCGCCCAGAAAGCGGAAATCGGCGACGCCGACCTCGCGCATCGCGGAGGCCAGCTCGCCGATCCGGTACTCGCCCAGGGCGTCCTCCCGATCGGCCGTCAGATGGGCCAGCTCGGGCGGGATCACCTCGCCGCCCTCGCCGAGGGTGCAGGTCACCAGGGTGACCGAGGCGCCCTCGGCGGCGTACCGGGCCATGGTGGCGCCGTTGCCGATCGACTCGTCGTCGGGGTGGGCGTGCACCAGCAGCAGGCGGCGGGTCGGCTGGTCGGCGGCAGCGGTCATGGACAGCAGCCTAGCGACCGGCGCCGGGCTAGAGCTTCAGGCCATTGATCATCCCTGCCACGTTGCTGGTCACCTGCTGGATCGACGGCGCGATCGAGCTGGACGCGAGGTAGAAGCCGAGCAGCGCGCACACGATCGCGTGCGACAGCTTCAGGCCGGAACGACGGATCATCACCACCACGATGACCAGCATCAGCACGGCTGCGGAGATGGACAAAGGCATGACGGCACCCCTTCTCGGGTGCGCCACCCTCGGGGGAGGGCGGCGGTCGGGACGTGCGGGACAAGCTCTCGATCCGGCACCGGATGAACGGGACGCTCCGGCTCCGCATCGATGACTCAAGAGATACCCGATCGGTGAGGATTGCATTACTTTCCGTGAGGTCGCACATCCCGGGCACGGGGGCGTCCGACGGGCGCATTCCCCGGTGGGAGGGGGTCCCGGGGCTCTGCGGGGCGAGTTCCGGCGGATGCGCCGAACGAGTGAGCGGCGCCGCGCACAAGCCTTAGGGTCTGGTGCCATGAGCACCGACACACCCTCGGACACCTTCCCCCGGCAGTACGCGCGCACCCTGCGCTACACCGTCGGCGCGCCCCGGTCCTTCGCCGTCGCACCCGACGGCTCCCGGGTCGCCTTCCTGCGCTCCCGCTCGGGCAGCGACCGCGCCAACCTGCTGTGGACCCTCGACACCGGGACCGGCCGGGAGCGCATCGCGGCCGATCCCCTCGCCCTCCTCGGCGGCGGCGAGGAGGACCTCTCCCCGGCCGAGAAGGCCCGCCGCGAGCGCAGCCGCGAAGGATCGGCCGGCATCGTCGGCTTCGCCCTGGACGGCGCCGGCGCTCTCGCCGCCTTCGCGCTCTCCGGCCGCCTCTTCACCGCCGACCTGGTCGCCGGCACCGCGCGCGAGCTGCCCGCCGCCGGGCCCCTGGTGGACCCGCGGCCCTCGCCCGACGGCGCGTACGTGGCCTACGCGACCACCTCCGGCGAACTGCGGCTCAGCCGCACCGACGGGAGCGAGGACCGGGCGCTGGCGGAGCCGGAGAAGGAAGGGGTGACGTGGGGTCAGGCCGAGTTCATCGCCCAGGAGGAGATGGACCGCGACCGCGGCTACTGGTGGTCCCCCGACAGCGACCGGCTGCTCGCCGCCCGCGCCGACGACGCCCCCGTGCAGCGCTGGTGGATCGCCGACCCGGCCAATCCCGGCAGCACCCCGGCCGAGGTCGCGTACCCGGCGGCCGGCACCCCCAACGCCGAGGTCGGCCTCTGGCTGCTCGGCCTGGACGGCTCGCGGGCCGAGGTGCGGTGGGACCGCGAGGCGTTCCCGTACCTGGCCCGGGTGCACTGGTCGGCCGGTGGCCCGCCGCTGCTGCTGGTGCAGGCCCGCGACCAGCGCAGCCAGCAGATCCGGACCGTCGACCTCGCCTCGGGGGCCACCGAGCTGCTGCTGGAGGAGCAGGACGAGATCTGGCTCGACCTCTTCCCGGGCGTCCCGGCCTGGACCCCGGACGGGCAGCTGGTCCGGATCAGCGACGAGGGCGGCGTGCGGGCGCTGGTGATCGGCGACCGCGCCGTCACCGGCGACGCGCTGCACGTCCGGTCGGTCTTCGCCGTCACCGATGACGCGGTGCTCTTCTCCGCCTCCGCCGGGCCCGCCGACACCGAGCTGCCGCCCGGCTGGACCGGCCTCTTCCAGGCGGACCGGGACGGCGTCAGCCCGTTCGCCCCCAACGGCGACGGCGCCGCCTCGGCCGTCCACGCCGGCGGCGTCACGGTGCTCTCCACCACCTCCGCCGAGCAGGCGGGCAGCACCGTCCAGGTGCTCCGCGACGGCAAGGCGATCGCCACCATCGCCTCGGGCGCCGAGACCCCGCTGATCACCGCCAGGCCGGCCTTCCGCTTCGCGGGCGCGCGACGGATCCCGACGGCCGTGTTCCTGCCCACCGGCTACGACCGCGAGCGCGACGGGGCACTGCCGGTGCTGATGGACCCGTACGGCGGGCCGCACGGCCAGCGGGTCGTCCAGGCGCACAACCCGCACCTGACCTCGCAGTGGTTCGCCGACCAGGGCTTCGCCGTGATCGTCGCCGACGGGCGCGGCACCCCCGGACGCAGCCCGGAGTGGGAGAAGGCCATCGCCTTCGACTTCGCCGGGGCCACCCTGGACGACCAGGTGGAGGCGCTGCAGGCGCTCGCCGAGGAGTTCCCGCTGGACCTCGGCCGGGTCGCCATCCGCGGCTGGTCGTACGGCGGCTACCTCTCCGCGCTAGCGGTGCTGCGCCGCCCCGACGTCTTCCACGCGGCCGTCTCCGGCGCACCCGTGACGGACTGGCAGCTCTACGACACCCACTACACCGAGCGCTACCTCGGCCACCCCGCCGAGCGCCCGGAGGTGTACGCCGCCAACTCGCTGATCGAGGACGCACCCAAGCTGGAGCGGCCCCTGATGATCATTCACGGGCTCGCCGACGACAACGTGGTGGCCGCGCACACCCTGCGCCTCTCCTCCGCCCTGCTCGCAGCCGGCCGCCCGCACACCGTGCTGCCGCTCTCCGGCGTCACGCACATGACCCCGCAGGAGCAGGTCGCGGAGAACCTGCTGCTGCTCCAGGTGGACTTCTTGAAGAGCTCTCTCTGAGCGTCGTCGTCCCGTCCCCCGCATGACATCTGTCATACGGAGGACGGGACGGCGCACACTGCCGACGCTCCCCCTGATCGCGGGAATCTTGAGCCATCAGCCGATCAGGAGAGGACGCGGACGGATGAGCACACGGGTGAGCGAGGGCGGTGAGGTCGCCGCCTTCAGGAACGTCAGCAAGAGCTACGGCCGGGTCAAGGCGGTGAACGGCCTCGACCTGGTGCTGCGCCCCGGCGAGACGGTGGCGCTGCTGGGGCCCAACGGGGCAGGGAAGTCGAGCAGCCTCGACCTGCTGCTCGGCCTGCGCGAGCCCGACCGGGGCAGCGTCTCGCTCTTCGGCGGCGCCCCGCGCGCGGCCATCGAGGCCGGCCGGGTCGGCGCGATGCTGCAGAGCGGCGGTCTGATGGGCGACGTCAAGGTCCGCGAACTGGTGAAGTTCGCCTGCGCCATCCACCCGCGCGGCCACCGGGTCGAGGAGGTGCTGCGCAACGCCGGCATCACCGAGATCGCCGACCGCAAGGTCGACAAGCTCTCCGGCGGCCAGGAACAGCGGGTCCGCTTCGCCCTCGCCATCGCCGGGGCCAACGACCTGATCGTCCTCGACGAGCCGACCACCGGCATGGACGTCTCCGTCCGCCGGCAGTTCTGGGCCACCATGCGCGCCCAGGCCGACGCGGGACGCACGGTCCTCTTCGCCACCCACTACCTGGAGGAGGCGGACTCGATCGCCGACCGGGTCCTCGTCCTGCACAAGGGCCGGCTGATCGCCGACGGTACCTCCGCCGAGATCAAGGCCAAGGCGGGCGCCCGCCGGATCACCTTCGAGCTGCACGCCTCCGACGGCCTCTTCGAGGAGGCCGCCCTGCGGGCCCTCCCCGGCACCGTGAGCCTGGACGTCACCGGCCACGCCGACGGCGTACGGACGGTACGGATCCGCAGCACCGACGCCGACGCGGGCGTCGCGGGCCTCTACAAGGCCGGGCTGTACCCGCGCGGCCTGGAGGTCACCAGCCTGGGCCTGGAGCAGGCCTTCCTGACCATCACCGGCGAAGCCGACGACGAGACCGACACCGAAGAGGAGAGCGCGCGATGACCACCCTGATCCAGCTGGAGATCATGCGCACCCTGCGCAACAAGCGGTACCTCCTCTTCACGGTCCTCTACCCGGCCCTGCTTTACGTCTTCTTCATCAGCGCCTACGACGGCGGCAACGTGGCGGGCGGCATCCCGGCGAAGTCGTACTTCATGGTCTCGATGGCCACCTTCGGCGCGGTCGGCGCCGTACTGACCGGCAGTGCGCAGCGGATCTCGCTGGAGCGCAAGAGCGGCTGGGTCCGCCAGCTGCGGCTGACGGCGCTGCCCGGCAGGGCGTACACCGTCGCCAAGATCGCCTCGTGTGCGGTGACCACGCTGCCCGCGATCCTGATCGTCTTCGCGATCGGTGCCATCGAGGGCGTCTCGCTCAGCGCCGCGCAGTGGCTGGGTCTTGCGGGTGCGCTCTGGCTCGGCAGCTTCGTCTTCGCCGCGCTGGGTGTCGCCCTCGGGTACGCCGCGCAGCCGGACGCGGTGCAGCCGATCGTGATGATCGTCTACATGCTGATGGCCCTCTTCGGCGGCACCTGGTTCCCGGTGAGCGGCTCGCTCAAGAACTTCGCCCAGTTCAACCCGGTCTACCTGTACAACCAGCTGGCCACCTTCGTTCAGCCGGGCCACTCCCTCAACACCGCAGCGGTGGCCGGGATGGCGGGATTCCTGGTGGCCTTCGTGGCTGCGGCCGCCTACCTGTACCGCAAGGACACCAAGACGGCATGATGGCGATCATGCCGAAGCCGCTCCTGCCCAACCGCCCCGACGAGTCCGGGGAGGAGTGGCAGGGGCCGGTTTCGTTCACCAACGTGCCCGGTGCGCCGATCGAGAACCGGCGGGAGTTGCTGGTCAAGCTCTGCTGGATGACGCTGTGGATGCTGTATCTGGTCTACCCCGCCAAGGATCTGACGGGTGGCCACCACTCGCTCGTGGTGACGGTGGCGGGCTGGGTGGCGTTGGTGGTCTTCCTGGGCGCCTACCTGAGCCTGATCATCTTCCGCTCCAGGTACCAGAACTGGCGGTGGGGCGGGTACCCGCTCCCTGCGGTGATGCTGGCGATCGCGATGGCCACCTCGGCCGGGCTGGGCGAGTCGTGGCTGACCCTGTTCACGTACGCCTCGGTCTGCGTGGGCGCCGTGCTGCCGCCGCGACTGGCACTGGGCGGGGTTGCGGCGGTCACGGTGGTGGCCGCGGCCGCGGGGCTGCTGATCGATGCGAGCAGGGACACCATGTGGGGCATCCTGCTGCCCTGCTTCCTCGGCGGGGCGGCGATGACCGGCCTGCAGCGGCTGGTCTCCACCATGCGGGAGCTGCGCGAGGCTCGGGCCACCGTGGCGCACCTGGCGGCGGCCGAGGAGCGCCTGCGGCTCGCCCGCGACCTGCACGACCTGCTCGGGCACTCGCTCTCGCTGATCACCATCAAGAGCGAGCTGGCCGGCCGCCTGATGGACCAGGACAAGCAGGAGGCCGCCCGCGCCCAGGTCGCCGATATCGAGAACGTAGCCCGGCAGTCGCTGACCGATGTGCGCGAGGCCGTCGGCGGCTACCGCAGGCCCACCCTCCCGGTCGAGCTGGCGGCGGCCCGTACCGCACTGACGGCCGCTCAGGTCGTCCTGGTGGCCGACGCCTCGGTGGCCGACGGTCACCCCGGCCTGGGCAACGAGGAGGCCGGCGCGCTCGCCTGGGCCCTGCGCGAGGCCGTCACCAACGTCGTCCGCCACGGCGAGGGAGCCACCGTCTGCCGGGTGTCGATCGACGAGACCTGGGAGGGCGAGGGCGAGCGCTACGCCGTCCTGGAGGTGGCCGACAACGGCCGTGGAGCGGGTAAGTCCGGCCCCGGGAACGGCCTTTCGGGCCTGGGGGAACGCCTCGCGCTGGTCGGCGGGCGGCTGGAGACCGGCAGCGGCCTGCGCGGAAAGGGCTTCTGCCTGCGGGCGTTGGTGCCGTTGCGCGCGGTCCCGGTGGTTGCGGCCGATAGTGTGAACGAGTGATCAGAGTTCTGCTGGCCGAGGATCAGGGAATGGTCCGGGAGGCGCTTGCCGCGCTGCTCGGGCTGGAAGGCGACATCGACGTGGTCGCGCAGGTCTCGCGCGGGGACGAGGTCGCCGACGCGGCCGTCGAGCACGAGGTCGAAGTGGCCGTGCTCGACATCGAGATGCCCGGCCTGACGGGCATCGAGGCGGCCGCCGAGCTGCGCAGGCGACGGCCCACGACGAAGATCGTGATCGCCACCACCTTCGGCCGCCCCGGCTATCTGCGCCGGGCGATGGAGGCCGGGGCGGACGCCTTCCTGGTCAAGGACGCCCCGGCCTCCGAACTCGCCGAGGCGATCCGCCAGGTGCTGCGCGGGGAGCGGGTGATCGACCCGACCCTGGCCGCCGCGGCCCTGGCGGACGGGGCCAACCCGCTGACCGTCCGGGAGCGGGACGTGCTCGCGGCGGCGGCCGACGGCTCGGTCAACGCCGAGATCGCCAGGCGGCTGCACCTCTCGGAGGGGACGGTGCGCAACTACCTCTCGATGGCGATCCAGAAGACCTCCGCCAGGAACCGCACCGAGGCCGTACGGGTCGCCAAGGAGAAGGGCTGGCTCTAGGCAGGTGGCGCGCCCCGGTGCGACGCCTCAGTTGAGGCGATGCCTTGCGGCCCTCGCGTCGTGGCGGACCCGGGCCGCGGCCTCGCGGTCGAAGGCGTCCAGGATCTCCGCGTACGCCTCCATCTCGGCTGCCCCGCGCAGGAAGTCCCCGGTGCGGACCAGCAGTTCGGCCCGCTCCAGGCGCAGTTGGGCCGGGTGGCGGGGCAGCAGCAGGGAGAGCTCGGTGGCCCAGAGCTGGGTCCGGGCCTGCTCGGGGCGGTCGGCCGCCCAGCTGCGGATGTTGCCGAGCACCCGTAGAACGATCTCCAACGGCTGGGCCGGGGTGAGGAGTTCGGGGGAGAAGTGGTGGCCGGTGGCGGTCACCAGCTGGGCCGCGTCGTCCAGGTCGAGCAGTCGGCCGCCGTGGTACGGGTCGGCGAGCACGTACTCGTTCCCGCCGGTGGGGCCGCCGACCGCGACGATGAAGTGCCCCGGCAGGGCCACGCCGTGGACGGTCAGCCCCGCTCTGGCGGCGACCGCCTCCCAGACCAGCGAGAGCATGATCGGCAGCCCGCGCCGGCGCCGCAGCACGTCCGGCAGCAGCGAGGACTCCAGCCTGCGGTAGTCCGCGGGTCGCCCGTGGAAGCGCTCCCGCCCGCCGAGCACGGCGGCGAGCAGGGCGGCCGTCTCCTCCGGGTTGGCCGGGGCCCGCTCGGCCACCGCCAGCCGGACGGCGGCCGCATGCCGGTCCAGCGCCGCCTGGCAGGCCGCCACCAGGGCCTCCAGGGTGGGCGGCTCCTCCGCGTCCTCGCCGGTCAGGGGCACGCCCAGGGTGTGCTCGGCGGCCGCGAGCACACAGAGCAGCACCGGGTCGGGGTGCTCGGCCCTGGCCTCGGTACGGAAACGTGATCTGCTCTGCTCGGTCACAGCAGCCTTCGTCTGTCCGGGGTGGTCACTACCGCTGGGGAAGGCGGGCGTAGTGGTAAGTGTGACTGGTCGTGAAGCCGAGTCCGTCATAGAGGGCGATCGCGCCGGTGTTCCCGGCCTCGACCTGCAGGTACGCGCCGGTGGCGCCCTCCTCGGCGGCTCGGGCGGCGAGGACGGCCATCACGGTGGTGGCCAGCCCGGTGCGGCGCGCGTACGGGACTACCTCGATGGCGCCGAAGCAGGCCCAGCGGCCGTCGATCACGCAGCGGCCGATGGCGAGGGGCGGGCCGGCCTCCGGTGCGGGCACGGTGGCGAACCAGACGGAGGGCCCGCCGTGCAGCACCCGGGCGGCGGCGCGCTCGAGCTCGGGGTCGTCGCCGACCCGGCGGTAGGCGGACATCCAGGACGCGTCGGCGGTACGGGAGAGCCGGACCAGCTCGTGCCCGGAGCCGAGCCTGGCCAGCGGTGCCAGCGGGGCGGTCCGGACGAGGGTGGGGGCGAAACCGGCGCCGAGCCTGTCGAGTTCGGCGGTGAGGTCCTCGGGAGAGCCCGGCCGGATCACCTCGACGTAGGCGGGCAGACCGCGGGCGGCGTACCAGTCCCGGACGGCTGCGAGCGCCTCGGGCAGCGGCCGGCCGGGGTCGCCGAGGGCCTGGACGGAGTTGGCCCGGCGGGTGAAGCCGGACGAGGCGCGCAGCGTCCACTCGCCGAGCGGCTCCTGTTCGACGGCCGGCCACCCGCGGGCGGCGATCCGCTGGAGCTCGGCCGGCGTGGTCCCGGGCATCGGCGCGGGACGGGCCGGGAAGAGCGGCACGGTCTTGCCCGCGACCAGCAGCTTCTCGGGGAACGAGACCGGTTCGAGACTGCGGGGCACCACGGTCAGGCCATGATCGTCCCAGGATACGAGCACGCCGATCACATCGCGGAACACGGGACGGCCGTCCGTGATCTCCGTGATCCGCCGTACCGACACCCGTCTTCCCACGTCAGAGCGGTCTATCCGCACCTCGGGGCGGCTGCCGACGGGGGCTCCAGCCGTCATCTAGGGCACCTCCTGTGCATTTGCGGTCTCTGACCCGCGATACTAGGGGCGGGCATCGACGACGCCGCGCTCACCCGCGCACGCAAGCAAATAGTTTGGGCGGCCAGCCCTTCCGAGGAGGAACGACAGCGTGACCTACGTCATCGCGCAGCCTTGTGTCGACGTCAAGGACAAGGCGTGCATCGAAGAGTGCCCGGTTGACTGCATCTACGAGGGCGAGCGTTCCCTCTACATCCACCCGGATGAGTGTGTCGACTGTGGCGCGTGCGAGCCGGTCTGCCCGGTCGAGGCGATCTTCTACGAGGACGACACTCCGGAGGAGTGGAAGGACTACTACAAGGCGAACGTCGAGTTCTTCGACGACCTCGGTTCGCCCGGTGGTGCCTCGAAGCTCGGCCTGATCGAGAAGGACCACCCGTTCATCGCGGCCCTCCCGCCGCAGAACGCCGACCACTGATCGGTGGCAGCTGAGCTGTGAGCACGACTGACACTCCGTACGCGCCGCTCCCGGGTCACCCGGGGGCGGCGCGCCGCGTATCGGACCTTCTTCCGGTCTTCCCGTGGGACAAGCTGGAGCCGTACAAGAAGACCGCGCTGGCTCATCCCGGCGGGCTCTGCGACTTCTCGGTCGGCACTCCGGTGGACCCGGTCCCCGAGCTGATCCAGAAGGCGCTGGCGGCCTCGACCGACACGCCCGGCTACCCGACCGTCTGGGGGCCGGTGGAGCTGCGCGAGGCGATCGCCGGCTGGCTGCGCCGCCGGGTCGGCGCCGAGATCGGCCCCGAGGCGATCCTGCCGACGATCGGCTCCAAGGAGCTGGTGGCCTGGCTGCCGACCCAGCTCGGGCTGGGCCCGGGGGACCAGGTCGCGTACCCGCGCCTGGCCTACCCCACGTACGAGGTCGGGGCGCGGCTGTGCGGCGCCGAGCCGGTCGAGTACGACTCCGTGGACGAGCTGGACCCTTCGCGGGTACGGCTGCTCTGGCTCAACTCGCCCTCCAACCCGACCGGTCGGGTGCTGTCCGTCGCCGAGCTGCGCCGGGCCGTGGAGTGGGCGCGTGAGCACCGGGTGCTGCTGGTCAGCGACGAGTGCTACCTGGAGCTCGGCTGGGAGGCCGACCCGGCGTCGGTGCTGCACCCGGAGGTCTGCGGTGGCGATCACGAGGGCCTGCTCGTGGTGCACTCGCTCTCCAAGCGCTCCAACCTGGCGGGCTACCGGGCCTCCTTCGTGGCGGGCGACCGGGTGGTGATCCGGGAGCTGCTGGAGATCCGCAAGCACGGCGGCATGATCGTGCCGGCTCCGGTGCAGGCGGCGACCATCGCCGCGCTCGGGGACGACGCGCACGTGGCCGAGCAGCGCGCGCGGTACGCGGCGCGGCGCGGCGCGCTGCGGGCGGCTCTTGAGGCGTACGGCTTCCGGATCGAGCACTCGGAGGCGAGCCTCTACCTGTGGGCGACCCAGGACCGGCCGTGCTGGGAGACCGTGGCCGAGCTCGCCGAGCTGGGCATCCTGGTGGCACCCGGCGACTTCTACGGCCCGGCGGGTGAGCGGTTCGTCCGGGTGGCGTTCACGGCGACCGACGAGCGGGTGCAGGCGGCGGTGGAGCGGCTCGGCGGCTGAGGCTGCGCGGACGAAGCAGACGAAGCAGACGAAGGGGCCGGGGAGCTGTTGAGCTCCCCGGCCCCTTCGTCGTCCGACGGCGGTGCGTCAGGCGTTGGTGCGTCAGATCGGCAGGCCGCCGAGGCCGCCGCCACCGACGCCGCCGAGGAGGCCGGTCACCTGGCCGAGCGGCAGGCCGCCCAGCGCGTCGGTGCCGCCCAGGCGGTGGGCGTCGGCGTGGCCGGTCACCGAGTCGAGCGGGAGGGCGTCCGCGCCGGGCAGGCTCTTGCCGAGGCCGCCGGGCAGCGCACCGGTCACGGCGCCGGTGTTGGGCAGGCCGCCGGTGGGCAGGGCGCTGGTGAGGGTGCTGGTGGGCAGGCCCTGGGTCAGGCCGCCGAGCGGGGTTCCGCCGAGCGGGGAGGCACCGAGCGGCGAGGCGGCCGGCACGCTGCGGGTGCCCGGGAGGGCCGGGATCTTGTCGGTGACGACCGGGGCGAGCCGCTCGGCCAGGGCCGGGGCGGCCTTGCCCGCGACGGTGGAGAGCGCGCCGGTGGTGGCGGCGGTCTTGGCGACGGGCGAGGTGGCCTTGCCGAGGGCCTTGTTGGCGTCCGGCAGGGCGTTCGCCACGGCACCGCCCAGGGCGTCGGAGGCGGCCGGTACGCCCGTCGCGACGGTGGCGGCACCGGTGGCACCGGCGGCCTCGCCGAGCTGGTGGGTCGCTCCCTGCACCGTCGAGGCCGAGTCCGGCGCGTCGAGCTGGGTCAGGCCGGCCCCCAGGTCGGTCTTCGGCACCAGATCGGCGGCGGACGCAGACCCGGCCGCGACCAGGGGAGTCGCACCAGCCGCGACGAGCAGCGCGACCTGTGCGATCCGGCGCGTGAGGGGGAGAGACATGGTGCTCCTAAGAGGTGAGGTTGAGACGGTCCGCCGGGCGGACGTCGTGTTTACCGCTGGAGCAGCTGGAAGGTTTCGGGCGGCGAAGGTAAAGGGTTCCTAAAGATCAGACGATCTTTTTTCCGACATTCCGGGCATTTCGCCCAATGCGGAGCTCGCCGAAGAAACGTCACATCTCTTGGCGTGCAAGGGGATCCCGGTGGGGCGTCATCCTGTGCCTGGGCGGCCGTGCAGGGGTCCGGTGCCGTCCACCGTCGTTGACGGGAATCACCCGTAGGGCGGTCACTCGCTCACCAGTGCGTCAACCGGGTGTGCGCCGCCGGAGGGTCATGGTCCGTCAGTGCTTGGCCGGTGCACCCAGGGTGACCAGCACCCGGTCCGCCGCGGTGCCGTCGGCCTTCGGCTGCCAGCCGTCCGACGGCTTGTCGAACCGCCACACCTTGCCGTCGTACGCCACCGCACCGATGCCCAGCTCCTGCGCCTGGGCCACCGCCCACTGCGCCACCGCCCAGCCGCTCTGCCGCTGCGCGCCCGGACCCGAGTCGGTGCTGGCGGACAGCTGCGGCGTGAGCGCCAGCACTGCCCGGGGGTCCTTGGCGGCCTTTGCGGCGGGGGCTGCGGAGACGGTACGGCCGAACTCGCGGCGCACCCGCTCGGAGACGTCCGGCGGCTGCTGCCCGTCGGCGGAGACGGGTGAGGAGGAGGCGGTGGGAGCCGTGGATGCGGCGGACGGGTCGGCGGCGGGCGCGGCCAGCTCGTGGACCACGCAGTTCAGCGCGGCGGGCTCGCGGCCGGTGAGCACGGCGGAGAGGAGCGTCGCGTTGGTCTCGTGCTTGGCGTACGCCTGCGGGTAACCGCTCTTCTGCACCTGCTGGGCCGCGTCGGTGAGCGGCATCCGGGCGTACCCGGGGACCTTCACCAGGCCGTCCAGGAACTTGTTGGTGGCGTACACCGGGTCGCTGATCTGCTGGGCGGTGCCCCACCCCTGCGAGGGGCGCTGCTGGAACAGGCCGACGGAGTCGCGGTCGCCGCCCGTCAGGTTGTGGATCTTGGATTCCTGCATCGCGGTGGCCAGGGCGATGGTCACCGCCCGCTCGGGAAGACCGCGGGAGAGCGCGACGGCGGTGATGGTCGCGGCGTTGGCCGCCTGGGCGAGATCCAGCGTGCCCTTGCCGCCCGCCGTGGTGATCTTGCAGCCCTCGGGCGGGACGGTCAGCTTCTCGCGGTTGAAGTACAGCACCCCGCCCGCGATGACGGAGAGCGCCACCAGACCGATCAGCACCAGGCGCAGGGGCCGCCGCCGGCGGCGGCCCGTCGACTCGGAGCCGCCCAGCCCGTCCTCTGCCATCCCGGCCACCAGCAACCCCTCTCGCCTCGCGTTCTCGCTCGCACACCGTACCCAGTCGGACGGTTGTACGGGGAGGACGGTTGCGGGTGCGCTCCGACACGTGCGGGTGAACCGGGGTGCACCGATACGCTTGGCGACCATGAACAACCCCGACACGCCTCTCGACCTGACCCTCGACGGCGGCGCGCTGACCGCCCGGCTAGTCGACTTCCCCTCCGTCAGCGGCGACGAGCAGGCGCTCGCCGACGCCGTCGAGACCGCGCTGCGGGCGTACCCCCACCTCACCGTCGACCGGTACGGCAACAACGTCGTCGCCCGCACCGAGCTCGGCCGGGCGGAGCGGGTGCTGATCGCCGGCCACCTGGACACCGTGCCGATCGCCGACAACCTGCCCTCGTACGTCGAAGGCGACCTGCTCTACGGCTGCGGCACCTCCGACATGAAGTCCGGCGTCGCCGTGCAGCTGCGCCTCGCCGCGACACTGCCCGAGCCCAACCGCGACCTCACCTTCGTCTTCTACGACTGCGAGGAGATCGAGGCCTCCCGCAACGGCCTCGGACACCTCGCCGCCCAGCACCCGGAGTGGCTGGCCGCCGACTTCGCCGTCCTGATGGAGCCCAGCGGCGCCATGGTCGAGGGCGGCTGCCAGGGCACCCTGCGGGTGCAGGTCACGCTCACCGGCACCCGGGCGCACTCCGCCCGCAGCTGGCTCGGCGACAACGCCATCCACCACGCCGCCGAGGTGCTCGGCCGGCTCGCCGCGTACGAGCCGCGACGGGTGGAGATCGACGGCCTGGAGTACCGCGAGGGCCTCAACGCGGTGCGCATCGACGGCGGGGTGGCCGGCAACGTCATCCCGGACGAGTGCGTGGTGACCGTCAACTTCCGCTACGCGCCGGACCGCAGCGAGGCCGAGGCCGCAGCGCATGTGCGCGAGGTCTTCGCCGGGTACGACGTCGTGGTCACCGACTCCGCCCCGGGTGCCCTGCCCGGTCTGGGCCAGCCCGCCGCACAGGCCTTCCTGGCCGCCACCGGCGGCCAGGCCCGTGCCAAGTTCGGCTGGACGGACGTCGCCCGGTTCAGCGCCCTCGGCGTGCCCGCGGTCAACTACGGACCGGGGGATCCGAACCTGGCCCACAAGCGCGAGGAGCACTGCTCGCTGAGTGCGATCGCCGAGGTCGAGGAGCGGATGCGGGCCTGGCTGACCGGCGCCTGACCGTCACCTGGCGTTCCCCCGGCTATTCCCGGAAATAAGGCCATCGCGGGCGTAGGGTTTCGTCATGACAGGCACTGGAGACGAAAAGCACTACGGGCACGGTCCCGAGCAGGTCGACGCGCCCGCACGGAAGAGGGCCTGGCCGGAGAAGCGCAAGGGCCCGGTGCTGCTGCGCCGGGATCAGGTGGAGTCGAGCACCACCGACCAGCGGCTGCTGGACACCACCGGCCCGACCGACTGGCTGCACACCGACCCGTGGCGGGTCTGGCGGATCACCTCGGAGTTCGTCGAGGGCTTCGGCGCGCTGGCCGAGCTCCCCGCTGCGATCAGCGTCTTCGGCTCCGCCAGGACTCCCGTCGACTCGGACGAGTACAAGGCGGGCGTGGCGATCGGCCGGGCACTCGCCGAGGCCGGGTACGCGGTCATCACCGGTGGCGGGCCCGGTGCGATGGAGGCGGCCAACCGGGGCGCCTCGGACGCGGGGGGCCTCTCGGTCGGTCTCGGCATCGAGCTGCCCTTCGAGCAGGGGCTCAACGAGTTCGTCGACCTCGGGCTGAACTTCCGTTACTTCTTCGTCCGCAAGACGATGTTCGTGAAGTACGCCCAGGGGTTCGTGGTGCTGCCGGGCGGGCTCGGCACGCTGGACGAGCTCTTCGAGGCGCTGACGCTGGTTCAGACCAAGAAGGTGACCCGGTTCCCGGTGATCCTCTTCGGCAGCGCCTACTGGGGCGGCCTGGTCGAGTGGCTGAAGAACACCCTCGTCGCCGAGGGCAAGGCCTCCCCGCCGGACCTGGAGCTCTTCCACGTCACGGACGAGATCGAAGAGGTGCTCAAGATCCTCGAGGAGAGCCGCCGCCCCAACGGCGAGATCTGACCCGGTACGTCGGGGCACGTGACCGCCAGGGCAACCACAACAGGGGCGCGGGGAACTGCGCGCGCAACCGTGCACCTTCGTTGTGCCCTGGTCGCGCAGTTCCCCGCGCCCCTGGGGGGACCCGAACGCGTATGGTGCACCGCGCCCCGGGGGGACCCACACGCGTGCGGGCCGCTAGGCCAGGCCTCGGCGGGCGACCGCCGGGGGGCGGATGCCCCGGATCGAGGCGACCATGTCCAGCACCTGCCGCGTCTCCGCCACCTGGTGCACCCGGTAGACCTGGGCGCCCAGCCAGGCGGAGACGGCGGTGGTCGCCAGGGTGCCGAGCAGCCGCTCGTCCACCGGCTTGTCGAGCGTCTCGCCGACGAAGTCCTTGTTGGAGAGCGAGACCAGCACCGGGAAGCCCGTAGCCGTCATCTCGGGCAGCCTGCGGGTGGCCTCCAGCGAGTGCCGGGTGTTCTTGCCGAAGTCATGGCCCGGGTCGATGATCAGGGCGTCCCGGCGGACGCCGAGCCCGGCGGCCCGCTCGGCGAGGCCGACCGTGACCCGCAGGATGTCGGCCATCACGTCCTGGTAGCCGACCCGGTGCGGCCGGGTGCGCGGCTCGGCGCCGCCCGCGTGGGTGCAGACCAGCCCGACGTCGTACCGGGCGGCGACCTCGGCGAGCTTCGGGTCCACCCCGCCCCAGGCGTCGTTGAGCAGGTCGGCGCCGACCTCGCAGACCGCCTCGCCGACCTCGTGGCGCCAGGTGTCCACGCTGATCACGGCTTCGGGGTGGCGCTTGCGCAGCTCGGCCACGAAGGGCACGGTACGCCGCAGCTCCTCCTCGGCCGTGACCTCCTCGCCCGGGCCCGCCTTGACCCCGCCGATGTCCAGGATCGCGGCTCCCTCGGCCACCGCGCGGTCGGCGGCGGCGAAGGCGGCCTCGTCGGCGAAGGTGGCGCCCCGGTCGAAGAAGGAGTCGGGGGTGCGGTTGACGATGGCCATGATCACCAGCTCGTCGTCGCCGAACTCGCGTGGGCCCAGGCGCAGTGCCACCGGTATCTCCTCCAGAGCTTCCCCGGGTGCAATGATGGGCCCCGGCCTATTCACGGACCATGATCCCACTAATGCCGGGGTCGGCCGGGAGTTCGGAGGACAGCTCGTGTTCTGGGTGATCGTGGCGGCGATGGCCGTGGTGGTCGGCGGCGCCGCGCTGGTGGCACTGGGTGGAGGCGGTGTACTGCCCGAGGCGGTGCACGACCGGATCGCGGCCCGGCTCCCGCAGGACCGCCCGCTGAGCAGGCACGACGTGGACGAGATCCGGCTGCCGATGGCCGTGCGCGGCTACCGGATGGACGAGGTGGACGACGTCCTGGACCGCCTCGGTGCCGAACTGGCGTACCGCGACTCGAAGATCGCCGAGCTGGAGGCCGCGGCGGCCGTCCGCGGCGCGGTGGAGGCGACCCCGGGCGAGGTGAAGGGCGAGGAGCCGCTGCCGGGCCTGGAGGACTTCGCCAAGGTCGTCAGCGTGGAGAAGAAGCCCGCGAACGGGTCGGCGGCGGAGAAGTGACCGGTCCGGTTCTCGGCCCGGACGGCCTGCGCCGCTGCGCGTGGGGCGAGTCGACGGACGACTACCGCGTCTACCACGACACCGAGTGGGGCCGGCCCGTGCACGGCGACGACGCCCTGTTCGAGCGGATCTCCCTGGAGGCGTTCCAGTCCGGCCTGTCCTGGATCACCATCCTGCGCAGGCGGGAGGGCTTCCGGGCGGCCTTCGCGGGCTTCGAGATCGCGAAGGTGGCCGCGTACGGGCCCGCGGAGGCCGAGCGGCTGCTGCTGGACACCGGCATCATCCGCAACCGCGCCAAGATCGAGGCGACCATCGCCAACGCCCGCGCGGCGCTCGAGCTGACCGGCGGTCTGGACGCGCTGGTCTGGCGCTTCGCGGGCGATCCGGACCGGCCGGCACCCCGCACGCTGGAGGAGGTACCGGCCGTCACGCCCGAGTCGACGGCGCTGGCCAAGGAGCTCAAGAAGCAGGGCTTCCGCTTCGTCGGCCCCACTACGGCGTACGCGCTGATGCAGGCCTGCGGCCTGGTCAACGATCACCTGGCGGAGTGCCACGTGCGGGGTCAGCGGCCCACGTAGGCCGGCTTCTCCTTGGCGATGAAGGCGCGGACCGCGATCCTGTGGTCCTCGCTCGCCCCGGCGAGGGTCTGCAGCTCGTCCTCCTTGTCGAGCAGCTCGCTCAGCGAGTGCGAGGCGCCGTACGCCAGCGACTCCTTGATGGCGCCGAACGCGACCGTCGGGCCCTCGGCCAGCTGCTTGGCGAACGCGCGGGCGGTGGCGGCCAGTTCGGCGGCCGGGACGACCTGGGTGGCCAGGCCCAGGGTGAGTGCCTCGGGCGCCTTGACGGTACGGGGGAGCATCAGCAGCTCCGTCGCCCTGGCGTGTCCGACCAGCCGGGGCAGCGTCCACGACGCGCCCGAGTCGGCGGTGAGTGCGACCCCGGCGAAAGAGGTGTTGAAGCCGGCCGTGTCGGCGACGATCCGGAAGTCGCAGGCGAAGGCCAGCGACGCGCCCGCGCCCGCAGCGACTCCGCCGACCGCGGCGACGGTCGGCTTGCGCATCCCGGCGAGCGCCCGCACCAGCGGGTTGTAGTGCTCGGCGACGGTCTTCAGCGCCCCCTCACCGGTCTCCTCGGCGCGCTGCAGCAGGCCCAGGTGCTCCTTCAGGTCCTGGCCGACACAGAACGCCTTCTCCCCGGCGCCGGTGAGCAGCACCGCCCGGACGGCGGTGTCCTCCGCCGCCGCGATCACGGTGTCGCGCAGGGCCGCCTTGGTGGCGGTGTCCAGGGCGTTCATCGCGTCGGGCCGGTTGATGGTGATGACGGCGAGGCCGCCGTCCAGCTCGTACAGCACGGAATCTGACATGGGCGAGGGCTCCCGGGGGTTTCGGTGGATCCGAGGTGTCGTCGGGTGGGACGGTGTCAGCATGCCCGAGTGCCGCGTCCGCTGGGGAGTGTGAGGTGTGGCACCTTTCCGTGCCGTCCGAAGTGCCGAACGTATGGGGCTTCTGGCACGTAATGAGGCGGTCTGGGCGGGTGCGGCCGCGGATGCGGAGAGAGTGATGTTGGTCATCGGGCCTTCGCATGCGGGATAATGGCTTCCGATCAATGCGTTCGATACCGGCGGTGGACGGACTGCCGGTACGTAGCTGAGCGGTTGCAGGAAGGGGAACGAGCATGGCGGCCATGAAGCCGCGGACGGGTGACGGCCCGCTCGAGGTCACCAAAGAGGGGCGGGGCATCATCATGCGAGTTCCGCTCGAGGGCGGCGGGCGCCTCGTGGTGGAGCTCACGCCCGATGAGGCCAACGCCCTGGGCGAGGCCCTGAAGCAGGCCTGCGGCTGACGCAGCGGGTGCTCCCCTCCATCTCCCTGGAGATGCGCGCAGAGCCCGGGTCCGGACACACCGGACCCGGGCTCTGTGTCATCCGGGCGCGCTCGGAGCCTCCGCCGGCAGATCAGGCAGCCGAACGGCCCCGGGGTGCCCGAACCTGATCGACCTTCCCGGCGCCTACCGCTTGACGGCGCAGAGCAGCCCGTCGCTGACCGGAATCAGCGCGGGCAGCAGCAGGTCGCTCTCCCGTACGTCCCGGACCAGCTCCCGTACGGCGTGGGTCTGCGGATCCCGGTGCTCGGGCTCGGCGAGCCGGCCCTCCTGGAACACGCCCTCGAAGCAGACCATCCCGCCGGGCCGCAGCAGGCGCAACGATTCTGCAAGGTACTGCTGCGACTCGGCCGGGTCACCGTCGCAGAAGACCAGGTCGTACTGGCCGTCGGCGAGCCGAGGCAGCACGTCCAGCGCCTGGCCGGGAATGAAGCGTGCGCGGTTCGAGGCGAAGCCGGCCGCGTGGTACGCCTCGCGGGCGAACTGCTGGTGCACCGGCTCGGCGTCCACGGTGGTCAGTACGCCGTCCGGGCGCATCCCGCGCAGCAGGTAGACGCCGGAGACACCCGTCCCGGTACCGATCTCGGCCACCGCCTTGGCGTCCAGCGCCGCCGCCAGCAGCCGCAGGCAGGCCCCGCCGCTCGGCCCGATCGCCCGGATGCCCGTCCGCGCGGACTGGGCCCGGGCGTAGGTCAGCACCGCGTCCTCGCCGACGTAGGTGTCGGCGAGGGCCGCACGCGCGGGCCCGAACTCGGTGATGGCTGCCTCTTTCGGAGCGCCGGCTGTCGGCCGGATGGCGACCTGATGTCGATATTTCCAGCCACAGATTACTGGCCGACCGGGAACCGCGTTCGAAGACCGGCCGTTGCTCTGTAAGGGAAAGGGCGGTCGGCCCACGTACGGCTTCCGCGGAGCTCGCGGTAGCCGTCCTGGAGTGGCTGTCTAGCACTTTTATCCAGATCTGACGGGTGAGGTGGATATGGTGGTGGCCCTGCTGGGCAGAAGAGCCGACCGAGGAGGTGTGGCCGAGGGCGACGTCCCTGTGCTGCGGCAACTCCGCGGCACCTCGTCGGCCCGTACGCCGAAGCCCGTGATGAACCAGCCTGCGCACTCTCCCCTGGACAAGTCGACCGCAGCCGACACCGCGATGGCCGAGGCCCCCGCCGCGCTCGCGACCTTCGCCGAGGGCCCCGACGCGCAGACCTGGACGCCTCCCTCCTGGGAGGAGATCGTCGAGGCGCACAGCGCCCGTGTCTACCGCCTGGCCTACCGCCTGACGGGAAATCAGCACGACGCCGAGGACCTGACCCAGGAGGTCTTCGTCCGGGTGTTCCGCTCGCTCTCCACCTACAGCCCCGGCACCTTCGAGGGCTGGCTGCACCGGATCACCACCAACCTCTTCCTGGACATGGTCCGCCGCCGCCAGCGGATCCGCTTCGACGCCCTGGGCGAGGACGCCGCCGAGCGCCTGCCCAGCCGTGAGCCGAGTCCCGCCCAGCACTTCAGCGACACCCACTTCGACGCCGACGTCCAGCAGGCGCTGGACACCCTCGCCCCCGAGTTCCGCGCAGCCGTGGTGCTGTGCGACATCGAGGGCCTCTCGTACGAGGAGATCGCCGCCACCCTGGGCGTCAAGCTCGGCACGGTGCGCAGCCGCATCCACCGCGGCCGCTCGCACCTGCGGGCCGCCCTGAAGCACCGTGCCCCCGGCTCCGCCCCCGGGCGGGTCCGCCGTGGTGGCAGCACGGAGCCGGTGGCAGTCGCCGCGCAGGCCGCCGGTGGAGGGGCCGGCCCCTCCGGCGGGAGTGAACGGGGGCGCTCGTGAGCGGCGCCAACCTTTCGGGATCGGGCCGGCCATCGGGCTCGGGCCGTCCGGCGGGAGCAAGCAGGCTGGAGTCCGCGGGGAAAGCCCGTCGCGGGCCCGGCTGGGCACAGCTCGGCCGCCGGGGTGAGCCCGCCGAGGCCGCGCCGCAGGGCGACGCCGAGCTGCGGGCCGTCGCCGTACGCGGCACCGAGCCGCCCGCCGAGGAGCACCACCTGGGAGACCGGCTCTCCGCCTTCGTCGACGGCGAACTCGGCCACGACTCGCGTGATCGCGTCCAGTCCCATCTGGCGACCTGCCCGGAGTGCCTCGCCGAGGCCGACGAGGGCCGTGCGGTCAAGCACCTGCTGACCCACACCGGCACCCCCGCGCCCTCCTCCACCCTGATGGCCAGGCTGCTCGCCGTCGCCGCACTGCCGGACGACGAGGAGCAGAGCGGCGGCCCGGGCGGCGGAGCCACGGCGGTGGCCGGCACCATCGGCGGCAGCCGGCTGACCGGCGGCTCCTTCGGCCGCGGGGCCGGGGCCTCGTTCGGTGGCGGGGCGCTCGGCGCCGACACGCCGCTGCCCGGGGTCGACCCGCGGGCCGGGCGGCCGGACACGGGCTTCCTCTCCAGTCGGCGCACCACGGCCCCCCGCAGCCTGATGCCCCGCCCGCTCGCGGCCCTCACGGAGGCTCCGGCGGTCCGCCCGGCCGCGCCGCGCGGCCGGCGCTTCGTGTTCGCCGCGGCCGGTGCCTTCTCGGTGGCCGCCGTCACCCTCGGCGGCGTCGGCGGCGTCTCCTCGGTGACGGGTGAGGACCAGCACGGCACCGCGGTCACCCCGGTCCGGGGCCCTGGCGGCAATGCGGTGGTGCCGATGACGGCCCAGCTGCCGGTGGACTTCCCGGTCTACCCCGTCCGGGCCTCACACGGCGCGGGCACGGTCCCGGAGACGACGTACAGCCCGACGGCTCTGCAGCACCAGCTCCGCTGACAGGGCGATCCGGTCACGCCACCGGGCGGTCTTTGCCACGGCTTCATCAGGCTGTTGGCCATGGACCGGCCGGTGGCCATTACGCTGTACTGACCGTTGTCCGCAGAGCTCATCGGGTTCGTCCATCAGGAGCTGGGAGCTTACGTGTTCACAGACATAGGCCCACTCGAGGTCGTGACGCTGGTCATCATGGCCATTGTGATCTTCGGGCCGGACAAGCTCCCCAAGCTCATCCAGGACGTGATGGGCTTCGTCCGCAAGGTCAGGACCTTCGCGGACAGCGCCAAGCAGGACATCCGCAGCGAGCTCGGCCCGGAGTTCAAGGACTTCGAGTTCGAGGACCTGCACCCGAAGACCTTCGTCCGCAAGCAGCTGCTCGGCGGCGACGAGGACCCGCTCGGCTTCAAGGAGATCAGGGACGGCCTGGACATCAAGGCCGCGCTGAACGACGACCCGGTCCCGGCCGCGCCCACCAGCCTGACCAAGACCGCTCCCGCGCCCGCCACGGGCGGCGGCGCGCCGTTGAGCGCGGGCGAGCGACCCCCGTTCGACCCCGACGCGACCTGAGCTTTTTCGCGCGACGCCCCGCCCGGCCCGGTCGGCTGAGCGGGGCGTCGGCATGTGCGCCGCTATTGTGCTGGCAGGCGACAGCGCGTTGAGGAGGCCCGGGGATGGATGCGACGAGTGGTGCGACGGGAACGGCCACGGCGGGGCAGCCGGCCGGGGGCGGGGCAGGAGCGGGTGCAGCTGCAGGTGCCACGGTCGGTGCCCAGGCCGGGCCGCCGGCCGACCCGCTGACGCCGTACCTGGCGGCGGACTTCCCCTGGTACGGCCTGGACGACGGCTGGACGGGCCGCCGCTGGCTGATGCAGGCCGGTGCGGGCACCGGACGGTCGGGCCAGAGCGGCACCGTGGACTACGGCACGCTGGGGCACGGCGAGGAGCCTGCCAAGCACTACGAGGCCCGGGACGCCCGGCGCTTCGCGGTGGTGGTCACCATGGCCCGCCGTGACGTCCGGCGCAGCGCCGACAACACCGGGACGCTGGAGGCCACCTCGGCCTCCTCCGCCGCCTGGCTGGCCGGCTCCGGCCTCCTCGCCGCGACCTGGCCCGGCCAGCTCGACCGCGCGCTGCGCCAGGACTGGATGGACCAGCAGACCGCCCTGGCCTGGGACCTCGCCGACGACCTGGACGGCCCCGGCTGGTCCTCGCTCACCCTCCCGGTGAACGGCCTCCCACAGCCCTTCCGCTACCGCGAGTCCGAGTACGGCTGGGTGCTGGCCGGCGAGGCCCCCGGCGTCCTGCTCGGCGCGTACGGACGCGGCGTGAGCGCGTACGGGGTGGGCTTCAGCACCATCCCCGACCTCACGGCCTACACCGCCCACTGACCACGGCTGGATCTGGGGACAGGGCCAACCCCAAGGGGCGCGAGGAACGGCGCGAATCCGGGAGACGACACCGTGTGCCCTTCCGCCTCGCGCAGTTTCCCGCGCCCCTCGTGGTTGCCCCTTGCTCCAGGGATGCCCCGGAGGGGTCCGTCAGAACTTGTTCTTGGGCGTGAGGCCCAAGGAGAGCCCCGAGAGGCCGCGCTGGCGGCCGCCGAGCTTGCCGGCGATGGTCCGCAGGGCGGAACCCGCCGGGGACTCGGGGTCGGTGAGGACGACCGGCCGGCCGTCGTCGCCGCCCTCGCGGAGGCGGACGTCGATCGGGATGCTGCCGAGCACCGGCACGGTCGCGCCGACCGAGCGGGTGAGCGCGTCGGCGACGGTCTGGCCGCCACCGGTGCCGAAGACGTCGATCAGCTCGTCGCAGTGCGGGCACGGCATGCCGGACATGTTCTCGATCACGCCGACGATCTTCTGGTGGGTCTGCAGCGCGATGGTGCCCGCGCGCTCGGCCACCTCGGCGGCGGCCATCTGCGGGGTGGTGACGATCAGGATCTCCGCGTTCGGCACCAGTTGGGCCACCGAGATCGCGATGTCGCCGGTGCCGGGCGGCAGGTCGAGCAGCAGCACGTCCAGGTCGCCCCAGTAGACGTCGGCCAGGAACTGCTGCAGCGCGCGGTGAAGCATGGGCCCGCGCCACACCACGGGGGCGTTGCCCGGGGTGAACATGCCGATGGAGATCACCTTCACGCCGTTCGCGGACGGCGGCATGATCATGTCCTGGACCTGGGTCGGACGGCCCTCGACGCCCAGCATCCGCGGCACGCTGTGGCCGTAGATGTCGGCGTCCACCACCGCGACCTTCAGGCCGTCGGCGGCCATCGCGGCGGCCAGGTTCACCGTCACGGAGGACTTGCCGACGCCGCCCTTGCCGGAGGCGACCGCGTACACCCGGGTCAGCGTGCCGGGCTTGGCGAACGGGATCTCCCGCTCGGGCGCGCCGCCGCGCAGCAGCTGCGAGAGCTCCTTGCGCTGCTCGTCGCTCATCACGTCGAGCTCGACCTCGACGCCGGTCACACCGGGGACCTTGGCGACCGCCTCGGTTACCCGGCTGGTGATGGTCTCGCGCATCGGACAGCCGGAGACGGTCAGGTAGACCGCGACGCGTACCGCGCCGTCCTCGGCGATCTCGACCGATTTCACCATGCCGATCTCGGTGATCGGACGGTTGATCTCCGGGTCGTTGACGGTCGCCAGCGCCTTGCGTACGGACTCCTCCGTCACGCCGACCGCAACCTCTGTCTCGTTGGCCATGCCTTGATGGTACGGCGCTGCGGAACGACCCCGGACTGGTCGGTAGCGTGCTGCCGGTCACAGCAGGTCGGAGGTCTCCCGATGGCCGTCCAGGTCCTTGAGCAGGGCCTGCAGTTCGGAGCGGATGAAGTCACGGGTGGCGACCTCGCCCAGGCCCTGCCGCAGGGCGGCCACCTCGCGGGTCAGGTACTCGGTGTCGGCGATGTTGCGGTCGCTGCGGGCCCGGTCCTGCTCCATGTTGACCCGGTCCCGGTCGTCCTGGCGGTTCTGCGCGAGCAGGATCAGCGGCGCGGCGTACGAGGCCTGCAGCGAGAGCATCAGGGTCAGGAAGATGAAGGGGTAGTTGTCGAACCGCCAGTCGGACGGCAGCAGGGTGTTCCAGCCCACCCAGACGATCACCACCACCGTCATCCAGACGATGAACCGCCCGGTGCCGAGGAAGCGCGCGATCTTCTCGGACAGCTTGCCGAAGGCCTCGGGGTCGTACGTGGGCAGGGTGATGAACCCGGGCCTGGCGGTGCGGGGCTGGTCCAGCCGGGACCGGGTGGGGCCGCTGCTCGCGCTCTCGGTGCGCTGCATGCGGCTGCCCTCGCGCGCGCGCAGTTCGCGCAGCTGCCGGAGTTCGCGAAGCTCGCCCTGGAGCCGCTGGCGGGGCGTGTCCTCCCGCCTGCCCTTGCGGTCAGCGTCCACGGGCCGTCTCGCTCTCCTGTGTGTCGACGCCGTGCAGCGCGGCCTCGCGCCAGTCCTCCGGCAGCAGGTGGTCGAGCACGTCGTCGACCGTGACCGCGCCGAGCAGGTGATCCGCCTCGTCGACCACGGGGGCGGCGACCATGTTGTACGTCGCCAGGTAGCTGGTGATCAGCGGCAGCGGGGTGTTCGGCGGCAGCGGGTCGAGGTCGTCGTCCACGATAGAGCCGACCAGCGTGTACGGGGGTTCGCGCAGCAGCCGCTGGAAGTGGACGGTGCCCAGGTACTTGCCGGTCGGCGTCTCGTTCGGCGGCCGGCAGACGTACACCTGGGCGGCGAGCGCCGGCTTGTTGTCGGCGATCCGGACCCGGGCCAGGGCCTCGGCCACCGTCGCGTCCGGCTCCAGGACGAGCGGCTCGGTGGTCATCAGACCGCCGGCGGTGTCCTCCTCGTAGGAGAGCAGCCGGCGCACCGAGGCGGCGTCGTCGGGCTCCATCAGGCGCAGCAGCCGCTCGGCGTCCTCCTCGGGGAGGTCGGAGAGCAGGTCGGCGGCGTCGTCCGGGTCCATCGCCTCCAGGACGTCGGCCGCGCGCTCCTCCTTCAGCTTGCCGATGATCTCCACCTGGTCGTCCTCGGGCAGCTCCTCCAGGACGTCGGCGAGCCGGTCGTCGTCCAGCGCGGCGGCCACCTCGGCGCGGCGCTTGGCGGAGAGGTGGTGCATCACGTTGGCCAGGTCGGCCGGACGCAGCTGCTCGAACGTGGCCAGCAGGTTGGCCGCGCCCTGGCCCTCCTCGGTGAGGGAGAAACCGGTGAGCTCCGACCAGTCGAGCGTCATCGTCTCGCCCTTGGCCTTGCGCAGCCGGCCGACCCTGCCGATCTGGACGAAGACCTTGCTGATCTCCCACTCGCGGACCCGGGTCTGCACCATGGCGACGTCCAGGACGGTGAGCTCCTCGCCGGTCTTCACCCGGGTGACGGTGCGGTCCAGCAGCTCGGCGAGGACCAGCGTCTCGGACGGGCGCTGCTCGAAGCGCCGCATGTTGATCACGCCGGTGGTGAGCACCTGGCCGGATTCCAGGCTGGTCACCCTGGTCATCGGAAGGAAGATCCGGCGCCGGCCGACCACCTCGACCACCATGCCGAGTACGCGCGGCGGGCGGCCGCCGATCCGCAGCGAGACCACCACATCGCGCACCCGCCCGACCTGGTCGCCGTTGGGGTCGAAGACGGCGACGCCCGCGAGGTGCGAGATGAAGACCCGGCTGCCTGGCCCTGGCATGGACTCCCTCTCTCTCCCGACTTTCCGGGGCCAAGGCTACCTGGGCCGGTGCGGCGGAGCCCGCCGAGCGGCGCCCCGGGCGGAGCAGGCGCGGCGGGGGCGAAGGGGACGAGCGGGCGAGCCCGCGCTCGGGGCGTGTGACGGTCCGCCACGCGCCGGGCGGGGCGGGCCAGGACGCCGTCCGGGCGGCCGGACGGGACTACGGTGCTGACCAATGCTCCGTACCCTGCTCGCGCTCGGCGCGGGCCTCGCCCTCACCGGCGGTGCGGCCGGCTGCGCCGCCGACCCGGATGCCGGGACCAACGGCGTCGGCCGGCAGACCCCGGAGGCGATCGCCGCGAAGTCCCGGGCGGCCGCGCTGGCCGCCCGCTCCGTCCACCTCAGCGGCACGGTGGCCGGCCGGGGCACCCTGTACCACCTGGACGTCCGGCTGACCGACGGCGCGGGAGTCGGCCGGGTGACCGGCGGCGGACGGGACTTCGAGGTGCTGCGGGTGGACGGCCGGCTCTACGTCAAGGGCGAGGCGGGCTTGTACGACACCACCGGGACCTCCCGGGAGGCCGCCGAGACCCTGCGCGACAAGTACGTGGTGGTCCCGCCGGACGACCCGGCGTACCAGGGCCTGGAGGAGCTGACGGACCGCCGGGCCCTGCTGGGCACCGTCACCGACCTCGCCGGCCCGCCGCGCAAGGACGGCTACGGCGAGGTCGGCGACAGCCGTACGGTCGCGGTCAGCGGCCCCGGCGGGGGCACCCTGCAGGTCGCCCTGCAGGGCACGCCGTACCCCGTCCGGGTCGACCGGCCCGCCGGGGGGAGCCTGGACCTCTCCGACTTCGGCAAGGCCGTGAAGGTCACCGCGCCGCCGCCCGCACAGGTGGTCGACCTCGGGGCGGTGCCCTCCGCGGTGGCGGGCCGCTGAGCGTCAGACCTGGGCGACCGGCTCCTGGAGTTCGGTCACCCAGGTGGAGGGGTCGCCCTCGCACTCCAGGTAGAGCTCGCGGGCGTAGCCGGTGGAGCGGTGGCCGTTGGTGTCGATCCAGTGGGCCAGGGTCTGGACGGTGGACAGGACGTCGTCCATGGCGCCGCGGTGCACGATGGTCGCGGCGGTCTCGATCGCGGGCAGGTCCACGACCGTGAAGCCGTACTCGCCCCGAGGTGCCGTGGCGACCGTGACGGCGGCGTGGACGATGACGGAGTCCTCGCCCTCGGGGGAGTCCTCGTAGTAGGCGATGCTCGGGCCGGCCGCGGTCACGCCCGCCTCCGCGAGCTTGCGGCACAGCTCTTCGTACAGCGGCCCGATCACCGGGGTGATGTGCTCCGGCTCGAAGCCGGCGGCGATGCCGGTCAGCTCGGCCACCCGGACCGCCGGAATGCGCTTGACCACCACGTCGTCGGAAGGCATCTGTCCCTCGCTCTCGATCGTCCGGAGCCTCGCCTCGACCCGGGCCAGCCGGGTGGCCGCGTCGGCCATCGCCGCCGCCAGCTCCGCGTGCCGCAGCCTGAGCATCCCGCGCAGCTCGTCCGCGTTCACCTGCTCGTCGAGGATCGACTGCACCTGCTGGAGCGTGAAGCCGAGATCCTTCAGGGCGATGATGCGGTTGAGCCGGGCGAGCTGGCCGGCCTCGTAGCAGCGGTAGCCGCTGACGGGGTCGACCCGGGCGGGGTGCAGCAGCCCGATGGCGTCGTAGTGGCGCAGCATCCGGACGGACACGCGGCCGTGCTTGGCGAAGTCACCGATGTTGAACATGATGCGTCCCAGTCGAAGGCCTGACACGGTGTCATGGTCAAGCGGTGGTCTCAGCGAGTCCTGCGGCGCTTCAGCAGGAGCTTCGGCAGCCCGGCCGGGATCGGCTTGCGGGTGGTCACCGAGGTGGGCATCGGGGTGGTGGCGTGCGAGCCGTCCGGCATCGCGCCGGGCTGCTCGGTGAGCGGGCCGGCCGGCTCGAGCCGGAGGACCCGGCACTCGCGTGCCCAGCGGTCGCCGATGGTGTCGGTGTCGGGCGCGTTCAGCCGCTTGCCCTTGAGCTCCTCGACGGCGCCGAGCCAGGCCCCGCTCTGCGGGGTCAGCTCTACGACCCGTGCGGGCCAGGCGGTCAGCCGCCCCCACTTGTCCTTGCTGCGCACCGTCACCGTGGCGGTGGAGCCCGCCGTCAGCCCGTGCAGCGGCTGCTCGGCGCCGTCGCCGACGACCACCACCGCGCCGTCGTGCCACGCGTGCCAGAGCGCCCGGCTCTGCTGCTGACCCTCGGCCAGCACCCAGAGCAGACCCGACTTCTTCGCGGCCTCCTCCAGCAGGGCACGGTCGAAGAAGTCGGCGGCGTCGGTCGTCGTAGGCTCCATGGCCCACAGCGTACGGCTTCGGCACCGGATGCCGTCCGCGCGGTGTCTCACCGCTCAGGACGACAGTGCCGTCACGGTGGAACAGGCCTTACCGTTGTACCGCCCCATCGCCTCGAGACCCCCCTGAGGAGAGCTGTGCCCACCGCCGCCCGGCCCGACACCGCCGCCCCCGCCCGGGTGGCAGTCGAGCCCACCCCGCACAGCCTCCCCAAGCTCGACCTGGTCCTGCTGGCCGTCTCCATCTCGGGCATCTCGCTCTCCGCGCCGCTGATCAGCGCCACGGCGGCGCCCGCGCTGGCGATCGCGTTCTGGCGCAACACCATGTCGGTGGGCGTGCTCGGCCCGTACGCGCTGCTCAGGCACCGCGCCGAGCTGCGCGGGATCGGCCGCCGGGCGCTGCTGCTGGCGATGGCGGCGGGTGTGCTGCTCGCGGTGCACTTCGCGCTCTGGATGCCCAGCCTGCGGATGACCTCGGTGGCCTCGGCGACCGCGCTGGTCACCACCACGCCGCTCTGGACGATCCTGCTGATGCGGCTCTTCGGCAAGCGGGCGCCGCGCGCGGTCTGGATCGGGACGATCGTGGCTTTCGCCGGTGTGCTGGTGCTGACCGGGGTGGACATGTCGCTCTCCCCGCAGGCGCTGCTCGGTGACCTGCTGGCCCTCGGGGCCGGCCTGGCCGCCGCCGGGTACATGCTGCTGGGCGCCGAGGTCCGACGAACCGTCAGCACCACGGCGTACACGCTGGTCTGCTACGCCACCACGGCCGTGGCGCTGCTGGGTGTCTGCCTGGTGGCGGGCACCCGGCTCTCCGGCTGGCCGGCGGGTGTGTGGTGGCAGATCGCGCTGCTGATGGTGGCGGCTCAGCTGCTCGGGCACTCGCTGAGCAACCGGGTGGTCCGCACCTTGGGGCCCTCGGTCACTTCGACGGCGATCCTGCTGGAGACCCCGGGCGCGGCCCTGATCGCGGCGGTCTGGCTGGGGCAGTGGCCGCCGGTGGCCGCGTACCCGGCGGTCGCGCTGATCCTGCTGGGGCTGGTGCTGGTGGCTCGCGGCGGACGCCGCTGAGGCCGTCGCCGCTGGGCCCGGACGCGACGGAGCCCGGACCCCGCTGAGCCCGGACCCCGCTGAGCCCGGACCTCGCTGAGGCCGGTCAGAGCCAGCCGTTGCGACGGAAGCCGCGGTACATCCCGATACAGATGACCACGATGCCGCCGAGAACCATCGGGTAGCCGTACTTGTGGTGCAGCTCCGGCATGTAGTCGAAGTTCATGCCGTAGATGCCGGTGATCATGGTGGGCACGGCGAAGATGGCCGCCCATGCGGTGATCTTGCGCATGTCCTCGTTCTGCGCCACCGAGACCTGCGCCAGGTTGGCCTGAAGCAGCGAGTTCAGCAGCTCGTCGAAGCCATGCACCTGCTCGGTGACTCTCGCCAGGTGGTCGGCGACGTCCCGGAAGTACTTCTGGATGTCCGGGTCGACCAGGCGCTGCATCGGCTCCGAGAGCTGCTGCATCGGCCGCAGCAGCGGTGCCACCGCGCGCTTGAACTCCAGCACCTCGCGCTTGAGCTGGTACACCCGGCCCACGTCGGTGCCCCGGCCGCCCTTGTTGGCGAAGACGTCGAACTCGATCTCGTCCACGTCGGTCTGCAGCCGGTCGGCGACCAGCAGGTAGTTGTCCACGACCTGGTCGGCGATCGCGTGCAGCACGGCGGACGGGCCCTTGGCGAGCAGCCCGGTGCCGTCGATGTCCGCCTCCAGGCGGTGCCGGAGCTCCTGCAGGGAGCTGTGCCCGCCGTGCCGGACGGTGATCACGAAGTCCTGCCCGGCGAAGACCATCAGCTCGCCCGTCTCGACCACCTCGCTGGTCGGGGTCAGCTGGTCGTGCTCGACGTAGCGGATGGTCTTGAAGACGGCGAAGAGCACGTCGTCGTACCGCTCGACCTTGGGGCGCTGGTGCGCGTGCACCGCGTCCTCGACGGCCAGCGGGTGCAGGCCGAAGCGCTGGGCGATGCCCTCGAACTCCGCCTCGGTCGGCTCGTGCAGGCCGATCCAGCTGAACGATCCTGCGTCCGTCTCGCGGGCACGCTTGACCCGCTGGGCCGCCTCCCGCGGGCTGCAGCTCTCGCCGTGCCGCTTGCCGCCCTGGTAGACGGCGCAGTCGACCACGGCGGACGGGCCGTGCCCGGGGCGCAGCGTGTCGTACGGGCCTTCGTCGGAGCGGCGGAGGTGTGGCCGGACGGCGGCACGCAGGTTGTTGATCATCGACATGGCAGGGCTCCTTGGGCAGGAGCCGTCGCACGGCAGCGCGGTGAGAGGCCGTGATGCGACGGCAGGGAACACCGAGTGGATTCCGGTGCCTGCGCTCGGTCCAGTGCCTTGCTGGGGCGCGGTTTGGACGACGCGGCTCCGGGGAAGGTGCTCTCCCGGCCGGGTGTGACGCTGCCTCAGCTACCTCGTCGGAATCGTCAGCGGAGGATTCAGAGGAGGGTGCGGAGAAGGTGACGCGGCCGGGAAGAGCTGCCGGTACTGCATGGTCGGCTGGTATCCACCGCAACCACCTCCTTCATGCCGCTGCCCCGAGGGTAAGGATCCCCAGTGGCCAGCTGTACACACTAACAGCTGACGGGGTACCACCGCTGGGGTGTTCGCGAGCCGGGCGGCGGCGGGGGTTATGGTCGGGCCATGGCGCACGACTTCCCGATCTTCGGTGACCCCTCGGACGGTTCCTCCGGCAGTTCCGCCGAGCTCTCCCGCGAGGCCGTTCTGGCGGCCGTCGAGGCCCGCTTGCTGGCGACTTTCGGCGAGACCAGTGGCCGGGCGGCGGTCACCTTCCTCGGTACCGACCGGATCGAGGTGCTGCGCTTCGGCCCCGACGCGGACGGCTTGGTGAGGTACGCCACGCTGGGCATGTCCGTCGCGCCGATGGCCGACCCGACGGCGATGGTCGCGGATCCGGTGCGCGGGCCGCGGGCCGAGTTGGTGCTCACCGTCCGCGGGGGGCGCGACGACGTGCTCCGCACGCTGGCCACCTTCGCGGCGACGCCTCAGGTCGAGGGCCTGGTGGTGGCCCCCGGCGGCTCGCTCGACCTGGGAAGTCCGCTCTGGGAGGGCGCGCCCTTCACCTCCGTGCTGGCGGCCGAGCCGGGCGGTCTCGTCCCGGACCTGGAGCTCGCCGAGCCGGCCGAGCCGGTGCGCTTCCTGCCGCTGCTGCCGATGACGCCCAACGAGGCGGCGTTCAAGCGGGTGCAGGGCGCGGCCGCGCTGGAGGAGCGCTGGCTGCGGCACGGCACCGACCTGCGCGACCCGCAGCGGCGGGGCGTCCCGCTGGACTGACCAGCCGTCAGTGGTAGTTCTTGATGAAGCCGTAGACGCCGCTGGCGATCAACTGGATGGCGATCGCCGAGAGCAGAAGCCCGGAGATCCGGGTGATCAGGACCACGCCGCCCTCCTTGATGATCCTGATGATGATCAGCGAGAAGCGCATGGTGAACCACAGGACCACGTGCATCGCCAGGATCGCGGTCCAGACCGCGAGCTGTTCGGATGCGCCGTTCGCGCCCTGTACGGCCAGGATCACGGCGACGATCGCGCCCGGCCCGGCCAGCAGCGGGGTACCCAGCGGCACCAGGGCGACGTTGACGTCCTTGGTCTGGGTCGGCTCCTCGATCTTGCCGGTGAGCAGGTCCAGCGCGATCAGCAGCAGCAGGATGCCGCCGGACACCTGCAGGGCGGGGATGGAGACGTGCAGGTAGTCGAGGATCTGCTGGCCGAAGAGCCCGAAGCAGGTGATCACGCCGAGGGCCACTGCGGCGGCCTGCCACGCCATCCGGCGCTGCACCTTGCCCGCCCGGCCCGAGGTGAGGGCCAGGAAGATCGGGATGGTGCCTGGCGGGTCCATGATCACGAAGAGCGTGACGAAGAGTGACCCGAACCTCGTCACGTCGAAGAGGCTCATGGGCCGTCCGGCGGGGCTGCGTCGCTCATGTCACGAATTGTCTGGTCGCGTCACGGGGAACGCACTCCAGGCTCGGCCGCCCGCTTGGAGCTCCGCCGGTAGGCAATCGGGTTGCCACAGCAGGGGCGCGAGGAACTGCGCGAAGCGGAAGGTCGCAGGCTGCTACCGTCCGATCTCGCGGAGTCCCTCGCGCCCCCGGACAGTGCAACTGGCCTCAGCCGCTGATCGGCTTGGCCCCCGTCGCCTGGGCGACCAGTGCCTCGTACACCGCAGGATCGGTGGTGTACTCGCCGAGCCGGACGGTCTTGCGGGTGCCGTGGTAGTCGCTGGAGCCGGTGGTCAGCAGCCCCAGCTCGGCGGCCAGCCCGCGGAGGTGGGCGCGGGTCTCCTCGTCGTGGTCGAGGTGGTCCACCTCCAGTGCCGCCAGTCCGGCCGCCGCGAGGTCGGCGATCACCTGGTCGGAGACCGTACGGCCGCGCTTGACCGCGCCGGGGTGGGCGAAGACCGGTACGCCGCCGGCCGCCCGGACCAGCCGTACGGCCGTCACCGGGTCGGTCTCGTGCTTGCGGACGTCCGCGCGCCCGCCGTTGGCCAGCCAGTCGGCCGTGAAGGCGTCCGAGACGGTGGGCACGATGCCCGCCTCGACCAGGGCGCTGGCGATGTGCGGCCGACCCACCGAGCCGTCCCCGGCGATCCGCTGCACCTGCTCCCAGCTGATCGGCGCCCCCAGCTCGCGGCAGCGCTCGACGATCGCCCGGCCGCGCCGGAAGCGGTCGGTGCGGACCAGCTCGCGCTCCTCGGCGAAGGCGGGCTCGGCCGGATCGAAGAGGTACGCCAGCAGATGCATGCTGATCCCCTCGACCTGGCAGGAGAGTTCGGCGCCGGGGACGAGCGTGAGCCCGGTGCCCCGCACGGCCTCCGCGGCCTCCGCGTGCCCCGCGACGGTGTCGTGGTCGGTCAGCGCGACCACGTCGAGACCGGCGGCCACCGCGGCCGCGATCAGTTCGGCGGGGCTGTCGGTGCCGTCGGAGGCGGTGCTGTGGGCGTGCAGGTCGATGCGCACGGTCTGTGGGCTCCTGTGTTCGGGCGGAGGGCCCAGGATAGTCAGCCCAGCAGGCGGGGGGAGAGGGCTCCGCAGGGCAGCAGTCCCAGCTCCGCGCCGGCGTCCCGCAGGTCGGTCAGGACCAGCTCGTCGTACATCACCAGGGCCGACTGCTCGGGCCAGGCGATGGCCCAGAGCCACAGGCCGCGCGCCTCGCCGACGAAGACCGCGCGGTCCGACGGCGCGTCCGGTACGTGGAACATCGGGGTCGGGCGCCCCGCCGCGAGCAGCTTGGCGTCGGCGGGCTTGTAGAGCGAGACGGCCTCGCCCGGGTCGGGGCCGGGCAGGCCCGCGTACCGGGCGCCGAGCCCGACGCCCAACTCCTCCGCCACCAGCACCAACTCGCCGAACCCGCCCAGCGGGGCGGGTCCCGAGCAGGCGACGGCGGTGGCACGGGCGCCGGAGACGTCGTCCCCCGCATGCGCGATCCCGGTGAACAACCAGCCGACCGGTAGCGGCCAAGGCAGCCAGACCGGCACCTGGGAACGGGCAACGGCAACGCTCAGGGCTTCCACACTCGGGGGTAGCACCGGCTGCATCGGGTGCACGGCGCCATGCTGGTCACACTGCCAGGTGTCGGAGAAGAGACCGGGGGCGCGGACCCGACCGGCGCACCTCGGGCAGCTTGGCTCGCCCCTCATAGCCGACAACGCTCCTCCCTCCGGAGCGCCGCGTCAAGGACGATCACCCGTACGGAGTGCGTCGCGTCGTGGGTGGCCGCCCCGCTAGGGAATGTCCCGTCAGAGGCGGCGGCAAACGTGTCCCAGGTAGGACCGGGAGACACTGACGCCCCGTCATCCAGAAGCTCGATGACGGGGCGTCAGTGGGGTATCGGAACGTCGGACTCGGCGTGGGCCGGTCCGATGCGGGTCAGACCGCCTTGCACGGTCGGATGTAGAGGCGCTCGCCGGTGCGGGCGGCGGCCTCCACGAACTCGCGGACGGTCTCGGCGTCGGCGATCAGGCTGTCGGTGGCGGCGCCCTGGGCGTCGTCCAGGCGGAGGATCTCGAAACGCATGGGCCTCTCCTTTCCTTGCCTCACTGGCTGAGGCTGGTTCAGCTCGGTCTGTCGTGCGGGTGCTGCTGCTACTGCCTGCGGCGGCATGTGGCTCCCCCCTGTGCGCCCCTGGCCGAGGCTGTTGGTGCCTCATGGAACAGAGTGCCGCGATGCTGCTTCCGGCCGGTTGCCCGTCCGTAAAGTCCCGGTTTCGGCGAACTGTCGCCTTCATGGTCAACGGGGTCGACGGGCACAATGATTCCCGGACAGAATCAAATATTACCCGAGCTAACGAAATCTGTCCCGTGAGTTGTCACAACGGTGTGGGCTCACGCACACAGTGTCAGGTCCAGAACTCCACAAGCGCGGCCGCCGTGGCGGCCGGCTGCTCGGCGTTCGGGGAGTGGCCGGCGTCGTCGATCACCACGCGGAGGGCTCCCAGCCGCTCGGCCATCCGGGACTGCTCCTCCACCGGCCAGGCGTAGTCGCGCACCCCCGAGACCACCAGCTTCGGCAGCGGCACGGCGGCCAGCTCCGCCACCCGGTCGGGGCCGGAGATCAGGTGTTCCCCCGTGGTGATCAGCGCCTGTGGGACGTTGGCCACGAAGCGGCGGTGCAGGAAGTCGGCGATCTCGGGACGCAGCGGGACGGCGGCGCCGCCGTTGCCCTCCTCCATCTGCCGCATGACCTGCCAGATGGACTCCAGGTCCATCGTCTGCAGCGCGTCCACCAGCAGCTTGGTACGGGCCGCCTCGGCCGCGTCGATCGCGGCCGGCCCGGTGGAGAGCAGCGTCAGCGACCGCCAGGGCAGCTCCCGCCCCGCGCCGGCGGCGGCCAGCACGGCCTGGCGGACCACCTGGCCGCCGAAGGAGTGCCCGAGCAGGTGCAGCGGGCCGTCGGCGGCGAGTTCCGCGGAGAGCGCGAGTACATCACGGGCCAGCTCGTCGATCGCGTACGCCGCCGGGTCGTCCTGGCCGCCGGTCTCGTACTGCCCGCGCTGGTCGACGGCCACCACCCGGTACCCGGCCAGGGCGAGCGGCTCCAGGAGGGCGATGAAGTCCTCCTTGCTGCCGGTGAAACCGGGGACGAGGAGCGCCGTCCCGCGTACCGGTCCCGCCGGTACGGCCTGCAGTGCGGCGAAGTCGCCACGGGAGGTCGCCAGCCGCAGGGCGCGGGCACAGGCCGGGAGGGTGAGGAACAGCGGGGTGCTCATCGTACGGACTCCTGCGGACGGCTGGGCTGGGTCTTGAGCTTAGGGCCCCGCCCGTAGCTCGGTCAGCCCCGAGCGCCCCTGGATGGTGCAACTGGCGGCTTGCCTCAGGGCAGGGCGTCCGCCGGTAATGGGGTCACCACAGGGGCGCGGAGAACTGCGCGAGGCGGGAGGGCACACGGTGTCGCCTTCCGTCTTCGCGCAGTTCTCCCCCGGCCTTCGGCCGGGAGGTGCCCCCACGCGCCCCTGGAGAGTGCAACTGGCTCTGGTGCCTAACTGTCGGTGGAGCCTTCCGGAAAGGCGAACGGGCGGGTCGGATCGTGGTGATCCGGCCCGCCCGTTCGAGGGGGACTGCTCAGCTCTCCGGCGTGGCCTCACCGGCGGCGGCCGGGCGACGGGTGCGGGTGCGGCGGCGCGGTGCGGCGGTGCCCTCGTCCTTCGCCTCGGCGGCGGTCTCGGTCACGGCCGCGGTGGCCGTGCCCTCACCACCGGCGGCGGCGGCGCTGCGCGGGCGGCGACGGCGACGGCGCGGGGCCTCACCCTCGGCCGCGGCCTCCACAGCCGGAGCCTCGGCGGTTGCCGGGGCCTCGACCACGGCGCCCTCGACCACGGCGCCCTCGGCCACCTCGGAGCCCAGGCCGCCACGGGTGCGACGACGCTCACGCGGCTTGCGTGCCGGCCGCTCGGCCGGCTGCTCAACGGCCGGCGCAGCCGCGCGCCCGCCCTTGGCCCGGCCGCCGGAACGGGCGCCGCGCCCGCCGGTCTCGCCGAGGTCCTCGACCTCCTCCGCGCCCAGGCCGGCACGGGTGCGCTCGGAGCGCGGCAGGATGCCCTTGGTCCCCGGGGCGATCTTCAGCAGCTCGTAGAGGTGCGCGGAGGTCGAGTAGGTCTCCTCCGGCTCGTTGAAGCCGAGGTCCAGCGCCTTGTTGATCAGCTGCCAGCGCGGGATGTCGTCCCAGTCGACCAGCGTGACGGCGGTGCCGGACGCCCCGGCACGGCCGGTGCGGCCGATCCGGTGCAGGTAGGTCTTCTCGTCCTCGGGGCACTGGTAGTTGATGACGTGCGTGACGCCCTCGACGTCGATGCCACGGGCCGCGACGTCGGTGCAGACCAGCACGTCGACCTTGCCGCTCCGGAAGGCCCGCAGGGCCTGCTCGCGGGCGCCCTGGCCGAGGTCACCGTGCACCGCGCCGGCCGCGAAGCCGCGCTGGGTGAGCTGGTCGGAGACGTCGGCGGCGGTGCGCTTGGTCCGGCAGAAGATCATCGCCAGGCCGCGGCCCTCGGCCTGCAGGATGCGGGAGACCAGCTCGACCTTGTCGAGCGAGTGCGCCCGGAAGATGTGCTGGGTGGTGTTGGCCACGGTGTGGCCGGTGTCGTCCGGCGCGGCGGCCCGGATGTGGGTCGGCTGGCTCATGTACCGGCGGGCGAGGCTGATGACCTGGCCCGGCATGGTCGCCGAGAACAGCAGCGTCTGCCGCTTGGCGGGCAGCATGGTGATGATCTTCTCGACGTCGGGCAGGAAGCCCAGGTCGAGCATCTCGTCGGCCTCGTCGAGGACCAGCGCGCGGACCTTCGAGAGGTCGAGCTTGCGCTGCCCCGCCAGGTCGAGCAGGCGGCCCGGGGTGCCGACGATGATGTCGACGCCCTTCTTGAGCGCCTCGACCTGCGGCTCGTACGCACGGCCGCCGTAGATCGCGAGCACGCGGACGTTGCGGACCTTGCCGGCCGTCTGCAGGTCGTTGGTGACCTGGGTGCAGAGCTCGCGGGTCGGGACGACGATCAGCGCCTGCGGGCTGTCGCAGAGCTGGTCCTCGGTGGCCCGGCCGGCGTCGATGTCGGCGCGCACGACGACGCGCTCGATCAGCGGGAGGCCGAAACCGAGGGTCTTGCCGGTACCGGTCTTGGCCTGGCCGATGACGTCGTGGCCGGTCAGCGCGACCGGGAGGGTCATCTCCTGGATGGGGAAGGGGTGGATGATGCCGACGGCCTCGAGAGCCTCGGCGGTCTCCGGGAGGATCCCCAGCTCCCGGAAGGTGGTCTTGGTGGGTTCAGCGGTGGTGGACAGGGTGCTGCCTCTTCCATGTGGTGGGGCCGAGAGCGAGAGGGCGGCGGGCAGCCACGCGACTGCGTACGGGGCCTGGTCGGCCCTGCGGCAGCTGCGGGACGCACAACCGCGCCGGCCCCTGCGGCCTGCCGGTTCGGGCAGCCCGGTAACGGGCGCGTCGTCCGGCGGCGTGGGGGAGGATTCCCTGAGGGGCCATGCGCGGGACCTTCGCCGTGCGGCGCGGTCCGCGGCGGCCCTCGCTCGGCCACTGATGCGGTGCCAGGGCTTGAGGTCCAAGCCATGGTCGGAGCCGATCGGGTCTCCGACCGGGCATCCGCGTACGTGAGTGCCCGGTGTCCGTTACGGAGCACGCTCGTGCTGCCTGGGTACATCGGGCCTCACTACCACCATACAGTCAGGCGACGAGTCGAACACGTGACGCGTCTTACTCGGTGTGATCCGTGCCTGGTCGGGGACACCGGAGGGTCTAGGGTGGCGAGCCATGGAGACTCAGGCATCTTCGGCTTCTTCCGGTGACGACACCCCGACCGCCTCGACCGCCTCGATCGGTGACTGGGCGACCTGCGCGGCCGACCCCGGCTACCGGGCCGCCGTGCTGGACCTCCTCGGTGCCCTGGCGTACGGCGAGCTCAGCGCCTTCGAGCGGCTCGCGGAGGACGCCAAGCTCGCCCCGGGCCTGGCCGACAAGGCCGCGCTGGCCCGGATGGCCTCCGCCGAGTTCCAGCACTACCAGCTGCTGCACGACCGCCTGGTCGAGGTCGGCGAGGACCCGACCCAGGTGATGAACCCCTTCGTCGAGCCGCTGGAGTCCTTCCACCGGATGACCGCGCCCTCGGACTGGCTGGAGGGCCTGGTCAAGGCGTACGTCGGCGACGCCATCGCGACCGACTTCTACCGCGAGGTGGCCGTCCGGCTGGACGACGACACCCGCGACCTCATGCTGCGGGTGATGTCGGACACCGGGCACGCCCAGTTCGCCGTGGACCGGGTGCGGCAGGCGATCGAGGAGGACTCCCGGGTCGGCGGGCGGCTCGCGCTCTGGGGACGCCGGCTGATGGGCGAGGCGCTCAGCCAGGCGCAGCGGGTGGTGGCCGAGCGGGACGCGCTCTCCAACCTCCTGGTCGGCGGCGCGCACGTGCAGGGCTTCGACCTGGTCGAGGTCGGCAAGATGTTCAACCGGATCACCGAGGCGCACACCAAGCGGATGGCCGCCCTGGGGCTGGCTTCCTGATCGGCTGAGCGGCTAGGCGTGCCGGTGCCGGTGGCGGCCCTGCCGCGTGACCTGCCCCGGCCGCGCCAGCACCGAGACCAGCAGGACCGAGCTGACCGCCGAGACGGCGAGCGAGACGCCGGGCAGCCTCCCGTCGAGCGCGTAACCGGAGATCAGGCCGCCGAGCACGGCGGCCACCAGTGCGGTGGAGACGGTCAGGCTGCGTGCGGCCGGGAAGTACCCGGGGAGCAGGACGACGGCGCCGACGCCGACGGCCAGGCCGATGAGCACGAAGGCGATCGACTCGATGAGCACAGGCTGCCTCCCGGGGCGGTACGGGTCGTTGCTACACCCCTCGCCATACCCCGGGGCCGCCGGTGGTACGCGCACGGACGCGGAACGGCGGTGCCCCGTCCCTCGCGAGGAGGAACGGGGCACCGCCGGTTGCCTTGCTGATGACGCTCTCGGCGCCTCAGATGGTGCCGAAGCCCACCTTGCGCACGCTGGGCTCACCGATCTCCACGTACGCCAGGCGCTCGGCCGGGACGATGACGCGGCGGCCGTGCTCGTCGGTCAGCGTGAAGAGCTTCGAGGTGCCCTCCACCGCCTTCGCGACCGCGCTCTCGACCTCATCGGCAGTCTGCGTGCTCTCGAGAACGATCTCTCGGGGCGCGTTCTGCACGCCGATCTTGACCTCCACGGCTTCCGTCCCTCCGGGGTTGCAGCCATCCACGCGCGGAGCGCCTCGAACGGGTGTTCGTGGCGACCGTGCCGTACGGCTTCACCTTAGAGCAACACCCTCTCCGCGCGACGAAGGTCCGATGATCGTCTACTCGGCGCTCGGGGCGGCTCCCTGGTCGCCCGGGTGCATCGGGAAGCCCTTCAGGCCGCGCCAGGCCAGGCTGGCGACCAGCCGGACGGCCTCGTCCCGAGGGATCTCCAGACCCTGGGAGAGCCAGTAGCGGGCGGTGATCTGGGCCAGGCCGCAGACGCCGACGGCCAGCAGCTTGGCCTCTCCCTCGGGGAGGTCGGTGTCCTCGGCGATCACCGCGCTGACCAGCGTGGCGCTGGCGTCCGCGGCCCGCTCGACCCGCTCGCGAACGGCGGGCTCGTTGGTCAGGTCGGACTCGAAGACCAGCCGGAACGCGCCGGACTCGCTGGAGACGTAGTTGAAGTACGCCTCCATGGTCGCGGCCACGCGCTGCTTGTTGTCGGTGGTTGCGGAGAGGGCGTCCCGGGTCGCGTCGACGAGGGCGTCGCAGTGCTTGTCGAGAAGGGCGAGGTAGAGCTCCAGCTTTCCGGGGAAGTGCTGGTAGAGCACCGGCTTGCTGACCCCGGCGCGGTCCGCGATGTCGTCCATCGCCGCGGCGTGGTAGCCCTGGGCGACGAACACCTCCTGCGCGGCACCGAGCAGTTGTTCGCGGCGGGCGCTTCGCGGCAGGCGGGCACCGCGCGGGCGCTCCTGCGCCTCCTGGATGGCCGTCACGGGCGCTCCTCACTTCACGGTCTGCGGCAGGCGCGCCCAGACTTGGACGGTGTGCCGTGCATAGCTGGCAAGGTCACTGATTCTACTTTCGGGTAACTGGATCTGCGCCGGTCGAAGGCGAGAAAAGCTCAGCAACCCCCTTGTCGGGAGCCCACAATACGGGGCTGACCTGTGCTGTCCAGAGGGTGAGACCGTGCAGGGGGCTGGGGCTGCCGGGCCCGCTCTCACTACCATCGTGCTCCATGAGTGCTGAGCAGCAGCTGGCGGCCGAGTCCGAAGCAGCCGGGCCCGTGGTGGCCGAGCCCGTCCGTACCGTCGCCGTCCCGGGTGCCGTCCTCGCGGTGAGCGGGCCGTCCGCCGCCTCCGACGGGCTGCCGCCGGCGCTCTTCGTACACGGGCTCGGCGGCTCGTCCGACAACTGGACCGAGCTGATGGCCGACCTCTCCGACGTGGTGTCGGGCGAGGCCGTGGATCTGCCCGGCTTCGGCTGGTCGGCGCCGCCGCAGGACGGCAACCTCTCGGTGTCCGGGCACGTCAGGGCCGTGATCGGGTATCTGGAGGCGTCCGGGCGCGGTCCGGTGCACCTGTTCGGCAACTCGCTCGGCGGCGCGGTGGCCCTCCGGCTCGCGGCGCTCCGGCCCGACCTGGTGCGCAGCCTGACGCTGATCTCGCCCGCGCTGCCCGAGCTGCCTCCGCAGCGCTCGGCCTGGCCGACCGGCCTGCTGGCGGTGCCCGGCGTGCCCGCGCTGCTGCAGCGCGTCCCCGCCAACGGCGACCGCAGCGCCGAGGACGCCACCGAGGGCCTGCTGCGGCTGGTCTACGGCGACCCGGCGGCGATACCGGCGGAGCGCCGCGACCGCGCGGTGACCGAGTACCGGCGCCGGGCGGGCCTGCCGTACGCGCTGCAGGTGATGGTCGGCTCGGCGCGCGGGATCGTCTCCGCGTACACCGAGCGCGGCGACCAGTCGCTGTGGCGGCAGGCGGAGCAGATCAGGGTGCCGGTGCTGCTGGTGTACGGGCTGAAGGACCGGCTGGTCTCCTACCGGTCCGCCCGGCGGGCCTGCGCGGCCTTCGCGGACGCCCGGCTGCTGGTGCTCCCGGAGTCCGGCCACGTCGCGATGATGGAGCACCCCGCGCAGGTCGCGCGGGCGGTGCGGGAGCTGCTCGCCGAGGTCTGAGCACCGCGCCGAACGCGGCACTCCGCTCGAGGTAACGCCGGTTCACTCGTTCAGGTGGCAACCAGGCAGGTGAGCGAGGAGTTGTCAGCGATTCGTTCTACCTTCGTGCTGTCAGACCGAACAGGTGTGGGGGAGTAGCGGCCGTCGGATGCCCAAGGGGCGGCTGTGCAGGGGCGTCGGTGCCTCCCCGGCACCGTGACCGCAGGGAGAGCGGTCCCGGTGCCGGGCGGCGCTGCCGAGCGCCTTGTGGGCCCATCTGAGTATTGGCGTGTCGGCTGATCAGGCTCCCTGTCGTGACGTAGTTGCACCCAGGTCATTCGAAGGCCGTTCGAACCGCTCAGCTCTGGAGGTCGTCGTGCGCGTTGCTCTGCTCACCGAGGGCACTCATCCGTACGCACCGCGTGGTGGCGCCGCCTGGTCCGGCCGACTGGTGGAGGGGCTGGCCGAGCACGAGTTCCGGCTGTACCTGCTGGCCAGGGGCGGCCGGCCGGTCGCGGTGCCACCCGGTCGGCTCGCGGCGGTGCACGAGCTGCCGATGGGGGGTCGCCGGCCGGCCGGGCGCGGCCCGGCGGTGCACCGGCGCAGGCTGTACGTCCAGGCCTACCGGGACATGGTGCGCGCCCTGGTGATGCCGAACGAGCGCGGCTCGTTCGCCGCCGGCCTCTACCGGCTGGCCGCGCTCGCCCGTGAGGACGGCGGCCTGCCCGCCTTCCTCGCCTCCGGCCATGCCCAGCGCACCCTGGAGACGGTCTGGCGCGCCCCCGGCGCGGACACCGCGGCCGGACAGCCCCAGGTCTGCGACGTGCTGGTGGCGGGGGACTTGCTGGAGCAGTGCCTGCGGCCGCTCTCCGCACCCTGGTACGGCACCGGCGAGGGCGGGCTCGGCGCGGCCGACCTCTGCCATGTGGTCGGGGGCGGCCCGGCGGTGTTGCCCGCGCTGGTGGCCAGACAGCTGCACGGGGTGCCGTTCGTGATCACCGAGCACGGCCTGCACCTGCGCGAGCAGTACCGCAGCTACCGCACCGCGCCGTACCGCTGGCCCGTCCGGGCCCTGATGCTCAGCTTCTTCAGACTGCTGGCCGAGGAAACGTACCGGCAGGCCGCCGTGCTCACCCCCGGCAGCACCTACGACCAGCGGTGGCAGCAGCGCTGCGGCGCCGACCCGGCCAGGACCAGGGTGGTCCACGAGGGCACCGACGCGGTGGCCCGCGAGGCGGCCGGGCCCGAGCCCGAGACGCCGACCCTGGTCTGGGCGGGCTCACTGGAGCCCGGCCGGGACCCTGACCTGATGCTGCACGCCTTCGCCCGGGTGCGGGCCGAGTGCCCGCAGGCCCGGCTGCGGATGTACGGCGAGGAGGGCGCGCCGGGGTACCTCGCACACTGCGAGGCGATCGCGGAGCGCCTCGGGCTCGCCCCGGCGGTGTCCTTCGAGGGGCGGCCGCCGGGTCTGGCCGAGGCCTGGTCGGCCGGCAGCGTGGTGGTCTTCTCGGCACTCGCACAGCGCAGCCCGCGGCTGCTGGCGGACGCGATGCTCAGCGGGCGCGCCGTGGTCTCCACCGAGGTCGGGGTGGCCCGCGAGGTGGTGGGGCCGACGGGCCTGCTCGTCCCGCCGCGCAGCCCACAGGCCCTGGCCGGCGCCTGCCTGGCGCTGCTGGATGACGAGGAGCGCAGGGCGCGGCTCGGCCTGGCGGGCCGCCTGCGGGCGCAGGAGCGTTTCGCCGTCGAGCCGGTGGTGACGGCCTTCCGGGAGATCTATCTGGAGCTGGTCTCGCGCTGGCCGGCCTTCCCGGCCACCGCCACCGGGGCGGACCGGGCCAGGCCCTTCACCCGCCCCGCCGAGTACTGGGTGGCCGGCACCGGCCCGGCCGCCGGGACCGTCCCCGACACCCCTGCCGGGGCCGCCGAGCCGGGAGCGCTGGCGGAGGCGGTCTGATGGCCCGACGAGAACCTGCCCCCGGGCCACCGGGCGGCACCGGGGTCACCGAGCGGACCAACCCGCCTCCGGGGGACCCGGTGCGCGAGCTGATGGAGCGTCACCGAGCCCTCTGCGAGCAGGCCGTCGACGTGCTGGAGATCGCCGCAGCGCTGGAGGATGCCGGGATCGGGCCCGCCGAGGCCGGGCACTACCGGCACGCGGACGTCTTCTCGCTCGCCGAGGAGCTGTACGCCCGGGTGCCGCGCCGCCCGCCCTCATCCGGTGCGCCCCCGCGCGCCGAGCCGTGGCGGCGCAGGGCAGCCCGGGCGTTGCGCACGGCGGCGGTGCACGCGCTGCCCTGTGGGGTGCTGTTCGCCGGGCGGGTCCTGCTGCCGTCACCGGGCGGCCCGGTCGGCCTGCTCGTGGTCCTGCTGTGCGGAGGTTGGCTGGTGTGGGTCGCGGCCGGGCTGCGCATCCTGCCGCGGCTCGGGTACGGCCTGGGAGTGGCGCTCGTCCTGCTGGTCCCGGTGGTGGCCGAGGGCCGGGTCGGTGCGGCGCTCGGGCTTGCGGCCGCGGTGGCCATGGGGTCCGTCGAGTGGTCGGTCGGCTGGCTGCGGCACGCCGCCCGGGGCCACCTCGGTGCGGCCGGGACGATGGCGGACTTCCGTGCCCGGATGCGGCCGGTCCTCCCGGTCGCGCTCGGCCTGCACCTCGCGGTGTCGGCGGCGCTCGGCTATGCCGCGCTGGCCGTGCTCGCCGCCCTCGTCCCACGGCCCGGTCCCGCCCCCGGCGGGCTGCTGCACGAGGCCGCCCAGCGGGCGTCCGGCCCCCAGTGGGCGGCCCAGGCCGCGCTCGGCCTGCTGCTGGTGCTCGCCGCCGCACTGCTCCGCTGCGGCCGGCCCGGCCCCGCGGTCGGCGGGCTGCTGGCCGCCGGCGGCGGGAGCGCTCTGCTGACGGTGCTTCAGTACGACCCCGCCGCCGCGCAGTTGCTCTGCTGCGGCGTGGCGGCCGGCGTGCTGCTCCCGTACGCCTTCGTCGTCATAGGCCGCCCCGGGGCGTATCGCCCCGAGCCTCCGCTCTCACCTGAACACTCGTAACCTGCCTGGGCCCGCGCGGGCCCGGCTTCGTGGAAGGACACCCCCGATGAGGGTGCTGCTGCTGGGTGCCGACGGCTTCATCGGCCGTCGGGTCGCCGACCGCCTGCTGACCGAGGAGGAGTTGCAGGTCACCGTGCTCGGCCGGCGTGACTCGGCCGACATCCGCTTCGACCTGACGGCGGGCAGCCCCGGGGCGCTGGCCAGATTCCTGGACGCGGTGGCCCCGCAGGTGGTGATCAACTGCGCGGGCGCGACCTACGGGTCCTCACGCACCCTGATCAAGTCGAACACCCTTGCCGTGGCGACGGTCTGCGAGGCGATCCGGCGCAGCCGGGAGCCGGCCCGGCTGGTGCACGTGGGCTCGGCGGCCGAGTACGGGCCGATGCCGGCCGGTGCGCCGATCCCCGAGGGCGCCGAGCCGCGGCCGGTCGGCCCGTACGGGGTCTCCAAGCTGGCCGGTACCGAGCTGGTGATCTCCTCCGGTCTGGATGCCGCGGTGCTGCGGGTTTTCGACGTGGTCGGCCCCGGTTCCCCGACCGCCTCGCTGTTCGGGCGGCTCGCGGAGGGCCTGCGGCGGGCCCTGGAGCACGACGAGTCCCAGGTGCGGATGCCGGACCTGTCCGGATACCGAGATTTCGTGGACGTCCGGGACGTCGCCAGGGCGATCCAGGCGGCTGCCGTGTCCGCCGCCACGGGCGTGATCAACATCGGCAGCGGCCATGCCGTCCGGGCCCGGGACGCGGCCCAGCTGCTGGTCCGCGCCTCCGGATTCGAGGGCACGGTCAGCGAGGACGCCCGCCAGGTGCTGGTCCCCGGCCAGACCGCCACCGGCCCCGACCAGCTGCAGCGGACGCTGGACCCGCGCCCCGTCATCGAGCCCGTTCAGTGGCGGCAGGCCGACGTCCGTACCGCCCGGGATCGTCTCGGCTGGCGGACACAGGTCCCGCTGGAGGAGTCGCTCGGGGACATCTGGCTGGAGACGGCCTGCCGGGTCTGAGGCTCTCGAGCAGGATCGGGCCCCTGTGGTTGGCCCACTGCCCCACCTGCCGGCTGCCCACGTGGCGGAGCCTCTTAACCAGGCGCGTTTTCCTGCGCGGCGCGTATACCCCGGTCCCACGATCCGGTGTCGGTCGTCTCGCCTGTCGGACGGCCTGTCTCGGAATACCGGAGCGGCATGACACTGTTGGCGTAGCTGTAATCGAAAGCTGTAACCGAACTACTGACGACCATCGGAGTCCCCGTGTCGCTGCCACCCCTGGTCGAGCCGGCCGCCGAGCTCACCGTCGACGAGGTCCGCCGGTACTCCCGCCACCTGATCATCCCCGATGTCGGGATGGCCGGGCAGAGGCGGCTGAAGAACGCCAAGGTGCTGTGCGTCGGCGCCGGCGGCCTCGGCTCGCCCGCGCTCATGTACCTGGCCGCGGCGGGCGTCGGCACGCTCGGCATCGTCGAGTTCGACACCGTTGACGAGTCCAACCTGCAGCGGCAGATCATCCACGGCCAGTCCGACATCGGCCGCTCCAAGGGCGAGTCGGCGCGGGACTCGGTCAAGGAGATCAACCCCTACGTCAACGTGATCCTCCACGAGGAGCGCCTCGACAACTCCAACGTCATGGAGATCTTCTCCGGCTACGACCTGATCGTGGACGGCACCGACAACTTCGCCACCCGGTACCTGGTGAACGATGCCGCGGTGCTGCTCGGCAAGCCGTACGTCTGGGGTTCGATCTACCGCTTCGACGGCCAGGCCAGCGTCTTCTGGGCCGAGCACGGCCCGTGCTACCGCTGCCTCTACCCGGAGGCCCCGCCGCCAGGCATGGTCCCGTCCTGCGCCGAGGGCGGCGTGCTGGGCGTGCTCTGCGCGTCCATCGGCTCGATCCAGGTCACCGAGGCGATCAAGCTGCTGGCCGGTGTCGGCGAGCCGCTGGTCGGCCGACTGATGATCTACGACGCCCTGGAGATGAACTACCGCCAGGTCAAGGTCCGCAAGGACCCGAACTGCGCGCTCTGCGGCGACAACCCGACGGTCACCGAGCTGATCGACTACGAGGCCTTCTGCGGCGTCGTGTCGGAGGAGGCCCAGGCTGCCGCCGCGGGCTCCACGATCACCTCGAAGCAGCTCAAGGAGTGGCAGGACGACAAGGAGGACATCTTCCTCGTCGACGTCCGCGAGCCCGGCGAGTACGAGATCGTCAACATCCCCGGCGCCGTGCTGATCCCGAAGAACGAGTTCCTGATGGGCAACGCGCTGGAGACGCTGCCGCAGGACAAGAAGATCGTGCTGCACTGCAAGTCGGGCGTCCGCTCGGCCGAGGTGCTGGCCGTCCTCAAGTCCGCCGGCTTCTCCGACGCCGTCCACCTGGGCGGCGGCGTGCTCGGCTGGGTCAACCAGATCGAGCCCCACAAGCCGGTCTACTAGACCTCGGCTGACAGCCGGAAGGGCCGCCCACTCAAGCTGAGTGGGCGGCCCTTCCGGCTGTCGAGGACCTGTCGGAGCCCGTCCGGAACCGTCTAGAGCGCTCCCTTGCGCTGCAGCACGTTGTACGAGATCCAGCCCGGGATCACCGGCAGCCAGAAGGTCAGCGCCCGGTACAGGAAGACCGCCGGCGTCGAGGCCGAGGCGGGGACACCGGCGAACGTCAGCGCCGTGATCAGTGCGGCCTCCACCGCGCCGACCCCGCCCGGCGTCGGGATGGCCGAGCCGGCCGCGTTGGCGGTCAGGAAGACGACCGCCACGGCCGAGAAGCTGATCGACCCGCCGAAGGCCAGCACGGAGGCGTCGAGGCAGGCCGTGAAGCAGAGGGTCAGCAGGAGGATCCCGCCGAAGCCCGTGAACAGCTTGCCGGGCTGACGCATCAGATCGAGCATCCGGGGGACGACGCCGAAGAACAGCGAGCGCACCCGCGTCACCACGAACCGGCGCAGCGGAGCGACGGCGGCGACCACCAGGGCCAGCACCGCCGCCGTGAGGACCGCGATGATCACCGCTCGCGAGGCGCCGAGATCCCCGTTGGTCTGGCTGCCGGTGATCAGGCCGAAGCAGAACAGCAGCAACAGGTGCCCGCTGAGGCCGGCCAGCTGCGACGCGCCCACGCTCGCCGCCGCCGGGCCGGAGCGAATGCCGGACTTCTGCAGATACCGGGTGTTCAGCGCGATACCGCCGATCGCCGCGGGTGCGACCAGCTTCACGAAGGACCCGGCCACCTGCGCCGCGACGGTGCGGCCGAACGGCAGCCGCTCCGGCACGAAGCCGGTCAGGCTCATCGCCGCCGCACCGTAGCTGAGCACGGCGGCTACCAGGGCGACCGCCGCCCAGCCCCAGTCCATCTGGGAGAGCTTGAGCTGCGCCGGCTTGATCTGGGTCAGCGCCAGATAGGCGGCGAAGCCCAGCGCGATCACCGTGATCAGGGTCTTCGGCTTGAGCCGCTCGAGCTTGGCGGGTGCCAGCGGGGCCTCGGGCGCGATCTGCAGGATCTGGCCGCGGATCTGGCTCAGCAGGTCCTCGCTGGCCGTGGCGATGTCCTCCTCGGCCTGCTGCTGGGTCCGCTCGCCCGCTGCCACCTGCTCCAGGGCCACCGCCTGGGCGGCGGCCTTGCGCTCCTTGACCAGGCGCTTGAGATCGATGCGGGTGGAGCGGCTCATGCCGACCGGCTGCAGCAGGGGCAGGGAGGCGGCGACCCGGTCGGCGCCGAGCACCCGGTTGGCCACCGCGACCGACCGTTCCGGCCCGACCCGCAGGGCGAAGGTGGTGAGCAGCTGCGCGACGTCGATCCGCAGGGTCAGGTCGCCCGCCGCGATGTCACCGCCGGAGAGGTTCACCAGACAGCCGGTCTTCTCGTCCACCACCAGGAGTGACTCGCCGGTGAGCCGCCGATGCGCGATCCGGCGCTCGTGCAGTGCGGTGACCGACTCCCAGAACGAGGCCATCACCTGGTCGGTGATCTCCTCGTCCTCCAGTTCGTCAAGCGTCCGCCCGGCCACCTGTTCGTACACCAGGATGGCGGCGTCCGGGCCGAGCTCGGAGGTGGCCACCAGCTGCGGGGCGCGGGCGCCGGAGGCGGCGGCCGCGTACGCGATCAGGGCCTCCTGCTCCAGTGCCTGGCGCAGCGACTGCGGGCTGCGGCGGACGGCCACCGAGCGCAGGCGCAGGCGTCGCCAGGCGCGGTAGAAGAAGCCGGATGCCTGCTGTTCCCGGTCGATGATGTGGACGTCCAGCGGCGGGCCGTCCTGCTGGACGACGTAGTAACGCCTGGTCCCGCCGGGGGCGTCGGGGGCGCGGTGCGCGCCCACCGGGGCGAAGCCGACCTTCCGCAGGCCGATCAGCAGGTGCTTCCCGGTCGGCCGGATGTTCGGCGAGCCGATCGCGTACAGCGTGCCGTACGCGACGGACCAGCCGATCAGGACCGTCAGGATCAGCGACAGCAGCGTGGCGTAGCCGCTCACCAGTTCCGTGATCCCGCTGAGGATCACCACCACCCAGAGCGCGACCCGCCAGCGCGGGCGGCTCGACATGCCGACCGCCGTCATATAGGCGATCACCGGCGCGAGGTAGCCGTGCACCGGGTCGGTCAGCGTCTGGCCGCCGTCGGGCGGCAGCTGGGTCAGGGCGTCCCGGATCGCGGGTGGTGCCCCGGCCGCGACCCACCAGTCGACGCCCAGCGAGACCCCGTACGCGAGTACCGAGGCCAGCACGCCGTCGGCGACCCGGAGGCCGTCCCGCTTGATCAGGCGCTCGACGGCGAAGGCGAGCGGGACGGCCAGTACCGCGACGCTCGACACCAGGGCGGCGATGGTGCTCAGGACGTTCGGGATCCGGTGGGCGTTGACGGAGATGTCGTTCTCGAGGCCCGTGGTGGTCGAGATCGCGAATCTGGCGACCAGGAAGAGCGCGATGATGCCCAGGACGCCGGTCAGGAACCGGATCAGATCGGACGGCCGGTGCGCTCGGGCGGCGAGCAGCGGCTCGTCCACGGCGAGGTCGCCGCCGTTCGGTGGCTCCTCGGCCGCCACGCCCTTCTCCCCCTTGTCCGGTGATACCGGCTTGTCCAGTGATACCGGTGGTACCGGAGACACCTCTGCTGCCGATGGTGCCGGAGACACCTCAGGCGCCGGTGGAACCCGCGGTGCCGGTGGGACCGGTCGCGGCTCCTCAGGTTCCTGCGGCAGGTCGTGGCCCGAGCCCGCGGAGCGACCGGTGGCGGACTCGTCCGAGCCCTCGTCCACGTCCACGCCTGCCGTCCCGGTCATCTGGTCTTGTCCTCGTATCACCACTCACCGCCCCGAAGATGGTGGCATGCCCGGCCGACTCGCGCTGGACAGGGGCCGTATCGGGCGCGGCGAATCCCCCGCACGGGGCTCCGGAATCGACCGGATGGGGAAGAATGCCGCAGATGACGGAGAGTGGGAACGCGGGCGAACTGCCGCCCTTCGCCGAGTCGGTGCTCGACCTTACCGAGCGGATCCCGCCCGGCCGGGTCATGACGTACGGGGATGTCGCCGAGTTTATCGGCCAGGGCGGGCCCCGGCAGGTCGGCCGGGTGATGGCGCTGTACGGCGGCGCGGTGCCCTGGTGGCGGGTGATCCGGGCCGACGGCCGGCCGCTGCCCGACCACGAGGACCGGGCCCTCGCCAACTACCGGGTGGAGGGCACCCCGCTGCGCGACGTCGGCGGCGAGCCCCGGGTCGACCTGAAGCGCGCGCGCTGGGACGGGAAGTAACCACACACCGAGGAGCCTGCGCCGCGGCCTGCCCCCGCATTCCTCACACCGGGCGCACCCGGCACCTCATGCGCCCCCTTTTTCCGGCCATCGGGCGCGGCTCGGGGTCCAGCTGCCGGGAAACGGGTGCGCGGGCGGACATGACGGGGCAGGATCGTAGGCTCGTTGCGTACGGGCCCGGCCCGGCCCACCCGATCTCCACCGCTCAGGACCTCCGTGACCTCCCCCTTCAGACTGGTGCGCAGCCCGCTCGCACAGCCCGCCCCGCCGATGCTGGACGCGTACCAGCGGGCGGTGGCCGAGCACGCGGGCGGTCCGCTGCTGGTGCTCGCGGGGCCGGGGACGGGCAAGACCACCACGCTGGTGGAGTCGGTGGTCCGGCGGATCGAGAGCGGTACCGACCCCGAGCGGATCCTGGTGCTCACCTTCAGCCGCAAGGCGGCGATGGAGCTCCGCGACCGGATGACCGCCCGGCTGGGCAGCTCCCGGGTGTCCCCGCAGGCGACCACCTTCCACTCCTTCTGCTACGCCCTGCTCCGCGCGCACCAGGACCCGGAGTCGTACGCCGAGCCGCTGCGGCTGCTGTCGGGGCCCGAGCAGGACGTGATGGTCCGTGAGCTGCTCGCGGGCGGCGCCGAGGACGCCAAGCTGGGCATAGGCCGGATCAGCTGGCCGCTCGACCTGCGGGCCTGCCTCACCACCCGTGGCTTCGCCGACGAGGTCCGCGCCGTGCTGGCCCGTAGCCGCGAGCTCGGGCTCGGTGAGGCCGAGTTGGCGCGCTTCGCGGACGGCGTCCAGCGCCCCGACTGGGCCGCCGCCGCGCACTTCCTCGCCGACTACCTCGACGTGCTCGACCTGCGCGGCGTACTGGACTACGCCGAGCTGGTGCACCGCGCGGTGCTGCTCGCCGAGCGGCCCGAGGTGGGCGCCGAGCTCCGGCAGCGGTACGAGGTGGTCTTCGTCGACGAGTACCAGGACACCGACCCCTCGCAGGTCCGGCTGCTCAGGCAGCTCGCGGGCGGCGGGCGCGACCTGGTGGCCGTAGGGGACCCGGACCAGTCGATCTACGCCTTCCGCGGCGCCGACATCAACGGCATCCTCGACTTCCCGCAGTCCTTCCCGCAGGCCGACGGACGGCCGGCCGAGGTCAAGGTGCTGCGGGTCTCCCGGCGCTCCGGCGCCGTCCTGCTGGCGGCGACCCGGGAGCTGGCCCGCCGGATGCCGATGGGCCGGCTGCCCGCCGACAAGCTGGCCCAGCACCGCGCGCTGCTGCCCTCCCGCGAGGGGGGCAAGGTCGAGGTCTACACGTACCCGACCCCCGGCACCGAGCTGGACAGCATCGCGGACCTGCTCCGCCGCGCGCACCTGGAGGACGGGGTGCCGTGGGGCGAGATGGCGGTGCTGGTCCGGGCCGGGTCGCGCTCCATCCCGGGCGTGCGGCGGGCGCTGAGCGCGGCCGGCGTACCGCTGGAGATCGACGGCGACGACCTGCCGCTGCGCGAGGAGCCGGCCGTGGCCCCGCTGCTGCTGGCCCTGCGGGTCTGCGCCCAGCCCGCCGAGGCCTGCACCGCCGAGCTGGCCCGCACCCTGCTGACCGGCCCGCTCGGTGGGCTGGACGGCTCCGACCTGCGGCGCTTGGGGCGCGCGTTGCGCGAGGAGGAGCGCCAGGCGCTGAGGCAATCCAGTCAGTTGCACCACCAGGGGCGCGAGGAACTGCGCGAAACGGAAGATCTGTTCCCGGAACTGGACCTTCTCGCAGCAACTGGGCACCCCGAGACCGCCCTGCGCGACCGAGTGCCTCCTGAGGTCGGCGAAGCGGTGACGGCGGGGGATCTTCCGTCTCGCGCAGTTCCCCGCGCCCCTGGGGGCGGCCCGGTGCGGTCTGCTGACGAGTTGATCCGGGAGGCGCTGGCGGAGCCCGAGCGGCTGGTCGCGATGGACCCGCTGTACGCCCGCCGGGCCCGGGACCTGGGCGTGCTGCTGCGCAAGGTGCGCGAGCTGCTGGCCGGCGGCGGCAGTGCCGAGGATGCGCTCTGGGAGCTCTGGGACGGCAGCCGGCGCTGGCGGGAGCGGCTGGAGCGCTCCGCCCTGCGCGGTGGCGCGGCAGGCCGTAACGCCGACCGCGACCTCGACGCGCTCTGCGCCCTCTTCGAGACCGCCGCCCGCGCCGAGGAACAGGTCACCGGACACCGGGGCGCGCTGGACCTGCTGGCCGAGCTGGAGGCCCAGGACATCGCCGCCGACACCCTCACCGTCCGGGCGGTGCGGCCGGAGGCCGTACGCCTGATGACGGCCCACCGGTCCAAGGGCCTGGAGTGGCGGCTGGTCGTGGTGGCCGGGGTCCAGGACGGCCTCTGGCCGGACCTGCGGCGCCGGGGCTCCCTCCTCGAGGCGGACCGGATCGGCCGGGACGGCCTGGCCGAGCCGCTCTCCCCGTCCGCGCTGCTCGGCGAGGAGCGCCGGCTCTTCTACGTCGCCGCGACCCGGGCGAAGGAGCGGCTGATCGTCACCGCCGTCAAGGCCCCGGCCGAGGACGGCGACGAGCCGTCCCGCTTCCTGCGCGAGCTGTACCGCGAGGAGCTCGACCCTCGCACCGGCCGGGTCCGCAGCCGGACCCCGCAGGTCACCGTCGAGGACGTCACCCACCGCCCGCGCCGCCCGCTCGCCGTGTCGGCGCTGGTCGCCGAGCTGCGTGCGGTCACCGTCGACCCCGGAAGGGCGCCCGAGCTGCGCCGCGCAGCCGCCGAACGGCTGGCCCAGCTGGCCGCCGCCACCGACGAGGACGGCTACCCCCTGGTGCCCGCCGCCCACCCGGACCGCTGGTGGGGCCTGGTCGACCGGACCGACGCCCCCGAGCCGCTGCGCGATGCGACCGAGCCCGTCCGGCTCTCCGGCAGTGGCCTGGAGCAGCTGGAGAACTGCTCGCTCCAGTGGTTCCTGGACAAGGACGTCAAGGCGGCGAGCACCACCACGGCCGCCCAGGGCTTCGGCAACGTGGTGCACGCGCTCGCCGACGAGGTCGGCTCCGGCCGCACCCCGGCGGACCTGGCGGTCCTGATGGAGCGGTTGGACACCGTCTGGGACGCGCTCGCCTTCGACGCCCCCTGGAAGTCCCACCAGGAGAAGGACCAGGCCCGCGCGGCCCTTGAACGCTTCCTGCACTGGCACGTCCTGGAACGCGGCCGCACCACCGTCGCCACCGAGCACGGCTTCGACCTCACCCTCCCGGTCGGCGGGATCAACGTCCGGATCCGGGGCTCGATGGACCGGGTGGAGCAGGACGAGATCGGCCGGGCGTACGTGGTCGACTTCAAGACCGGCAAGCAGATCCCCACCGAGAAGTCGCTGCCCGAGCACAAGCAGCTGGCGGTCTACCAGCTCGCCGTACGCGGCGGGGCGCTCGCCGGGCTGCCCGGCTTCGAGGACGGCGCGGAGACCGGCGGGGCCGAGCTGGTGCACCTGCGCGAGCCCGCCAAGGGGGACGCCGAGAGTCCCAAGGTGCAGCAGCAGGGGCCGCCGGACGGTGAGCCGTGGATCGAGAACCTGCTCGCCGACGCGGCGGGACGCGTGCTCGCCGAGCGCTTCGTCCCGTCGGCGGGGGACAACTGCACCCGCTGCTCGTTCCGCAGCAGCTGCTCGGCGCAGCGGGACGGCCGCCAACTGATCGATTAGCGGATCGGGCTAGCTGATCAGGGGCGCGGGGAGCTGCGCTGGGCGGTAGGTGCGGCACCGTCGCTTCCGGTTTCGCGCAGTTCCCCGCGCCCTTGGAGACTGCAAGGCCGGCCGCGTGCCCGAAGGCGACCGTGCTCGGCTGGGCACCAGGTGTCGGCGGCAGCGGTTAGGTTGGTCGGCGTGCGATCCGTGCTCACCCACCCCGACCAGCTCAAGGAGCTGCTCGGCATTCCCTTCAACCGGGAGCAGATGCTGGCCATCGGCGCCCCGCTGGAGCCTGCCGTGATCGTCGCCGGTGCCGGGTCGGGCAAGACGACGGTGATGGCCGCCCGGGTGGTGTGGCTGGTCGGGTCGGGGGCCGTCCGGCCGGAGGAGGTGCTCGGGCTCACGTTCACCAACAAGGCGGCCGGTGAGCTCGCCGAGCGGGTGCGGTCCGCGTTGCTCCGGGCCCAGGTGATCGAGACCGACGAGGAGTCCCTCGGTGAGCCGGAGATCTCCACGTACCACGCCTTCGCCGGGCGGCTCCTCAAGGAGCACGGCCTCCGGATCGGCATAGAGCCGGACGTCCGGCTGCTCGCCGACGCCACCCGCTTTCAGCTGGCCGCCAAGGTGCTGCGCTCCGCCCGGGGGCCGTTCCCCGCGCTGACCGGCGCCTTCTCCGGCCTGGTCGCGGACCTGATCGCGCTGGACAGCGAGCTGGCCGAGCACCTGGTGGAGCCGGCCGACCTGCGGACCTTCGACAGCGCCCTGCTCGACTCGCTGGCCACCGCCAAGCTCAGCAACGACGACCTTCGTGCTGTCCCGGTGACGGCCCGCGCCCGGCTGGAGCTGCTCCAGCTGGTCGAGGAGTACCGCCGTCGCAAAGGGGCGGCCGGGCTGATGGACTTCGGCGACCAGATAGCGGCCTCGGCCCGGCTCGCCCAGCAGCGGCCCGAGGTCGGCGAGCTGCTGCGGGCCCAGTACCGGGTGGTCCTGCTGGACGAGTACCAGGACACCTCGGTCGCTCAGCGCCTGATGCTCGCCGGGCTCTTCGGGGCACCCTCCGGCCACCCGGTCACCGCAGTCGGCGACCCCTGCCAGGCCATCTACGGCTGGCGCGGGGCCTCCGTGGCCAACCTGGACGACTTCCCCGAGCACTTCCCGCGCCGCGACGGCTCCCCGGCCGTCCGCTACTCGCTCAGCGAGAACCGCCGCAGCGGCGGCCGCCTGCTCGCCTTCGCGAACGAGCTCGCCGTGCCGCTGCGCGACATGCACCAGGGCGTCGAGGCGCTCCGTCCGGCCCCCGGCGCCGAGCAGGAGGGCTTCGTACGCTGCGCCCTGCTGCCCACCCATGCCGAGGAGATCGACTGGCTGGCCGACTCGATCGCCCACCTGGTCCTCACCGGGACCGCCCCGGGCCGGATCGCCGTGCTCTGCCGGGGCGGCGTGGCCTTCCCCGACATCCACGCGGCGCTGGTCGCCCGCGAGGTCCCGGTCGAGGTGGTGGGCCTCGGCGGGCTGCTGCAGCTGCCCGAGGTGGCCGACCTGGTCTCCGTCTGCGAGGTGCTGCAGGACCCGACCGCCAACGCGGCCCTGGTCCGCCTGCTGATCGGCCCGCGCTGGCGGATCGGCCCGCGTGACCTCGCCCTGCTGGGCCGCCGCGCGACCCAGCTGGTCCGCACCGGCGGCCCGGAGGGCGTGGACGCGCTGGCCGCCGCCGTAGCGGAGACCGACCCCACCGAGGTGGTCTCGCTCTCCGACGCGCTGGAGACCTTCCTCGACGCCGAGCAGCCCGACGAGCTGCCGTTCTCCCCGGAGGCCCGGGTCCGTTTCGCCAGGCTCGCCCAGGAGGTCCGCGAGCTGCGCCGCTCGCTGGCCGAGCCGCTGATGGACGTACTGCACCGGGTCCTCACGGTGACCGGCCTGGAGGTCGAGCTCTCCGCCTCCCCGCTCGCCCTGGCCGCCCGGCGGCGGGAGACGCTGCACAGCTTCCTGGACATCGCCGCCGGGTTCGCCGACCTGGACGGGGACCCGGGGCTCGCCGCCTTCCTGGCCTTCCTGCGCGCCGCTCAGGAGTACGAGCGCGGCCTGGACAACAGCCTCCCCGGCGGCGAGGACACCGTGAAGGTGCTGACCGCCCACAAGTCCAAGGGCCTGGAGTGGGACGTGGTCGCCGTCCCCGGCCTGGTCAAGGACACCTTCCCGAGCGGCAAGGGCCGCGAGCGCTGGACGAGTACCAAGAGGGTGCTCCCGCACCTCCTGCGCGGTGACGCGGCCACCCTGCCCGACATCGCGGCCTGGGCCCCGAAGGAGATGGGCCTGTTCAAGAAGGAGATGGCCGCCCACTCGCAGACCGAGGAGCTGCGCCTCGGCTATGTCGCCTTCACCCGCCCCCGCTCGCTGCTGCTGGCCTCCGGCCACTGGTGGGGGCCGAGCCAGAAGCGCCGGCGCGGCCCGTCGAGTTTCCTGAAGGCGCTGTCCGAGCACTGCGGGCAGCCGGGCTGCGGCGAGGTCGAGCAGTGGGCCGAGGCGCCGCTTCCGGACGCGGAGAACCCGGCGCTGACCGCCACCGTCGAGACCCCGTGGCCGCTGCCGCTGGACCCGGCCGCCCAGTCCGCCCGGCGCCGGGTCGCCGAGGTGGTGCAGCGCAGGCTGGCCGGGGAGGGTGCCCCCGAGCCGGAGCGGCTGGCGATCGAGGACCAGCGGCAGGTCGATTCCTGGGATCGCGATCTCACCGCCCTGCTGGGCGAGTTGGAGCGGTCCCGGCGGGCGGTGCGTGAAGTCCCGCTGCCGGCCTCGATGTCGGCCTCCCAGCTGATGCGCCTGGCCGCCGATCCGGACGGCTTCGCCCGCGAACTGGCCCGCCCGATGCCGCGTGCGCCGCAGCCGGCCGCCCGCCGGGGCACCCGTTTCCACGCCTGGGTGCAGTCCAGGATCGAGCCGCTGATGCTGATCGAGCCCGGCGCGCTGCCGGGTGTGGACGACGACGGGATCGAGGACGAGCGCGATCTGGAGCGGCTCAAGGAGGCCTTCCTGCGCAGCCCGTACGCACACCGGACGCCGTACCGGGTCGAGGCGCCGTTCCAGTTGGTGCTGGCGGGCCGGGTGGTGCGCGGCCGGATCGATGCGGTCTACCGGGAGCGTGACGGTGGCTCAGGGTCACCGTCCTCGTCACACTACGAGGTCGTCGACTGGAAGACCCACCGGGAGGAGACGGCCGATCCGCTGCAGCTCGCCATCTACCGGGTCGCCTGGGCCGAGCAGATGGGTGTGGAGCCGGAGCAGGTCACGGCTTCGTTTCTATACGTCCGCAGTGGGCGTGTCGAAAGACCCTCAGGACTTCCTGACCGAAAAGAGTTGACCAGGCTTCTGATCGGGAATAGTGAAGAATGAGTCACTCAGAGCATCCAAGTCGTCACAGGATCGCGCGAAACCTGAGCACTGCGCACTTTTCGCGCCTATTGTGGGGTCGGTAACCGGTCACCCCCGGACCCCGGCCACCCGCGAGGACCGTAGTTCCTCACCCTCAGTCATCACCGCAGGTGTCCCCTGGCACCGGCCACCTTCTGCTGGAGAGACCGAAGTTGAGCGCGACCGGATGGATCAGAGAGCGGCTGGCGGGGCCGACCCCGGGAGCCGTTCCAGGCACGGTTACGGGCACGTGGCCGAGGACCGCCCTCGCGCTGCCGTTCATCGGCATGCTCCTGGTCGTCTCCCTCGACTACTTCAGCAACACCGAGGTGACGGTCGAACCGGCCCTCACCGCAGTTCCCGCGCTGGCCGCCGTGGTCAGCCGGCGCACCTGGTACCCGCTGTTCATCGGCCTGTTGACCGAGGCCGCCGCCTTCCTGATGGCCGTCTACAACGAGGTGCTCGGCGAGTCCGTGCACAGTGCGACGGTCTTCGCGATCGCCCTGGTCGCCGGGATCGGCTGGGTCAGCGCGACCCTGCGGGTCCGTCAGGAGCAGGCACTGGCCGACGCCCAACTGGTCGCCGAGATCGCCCGCCGGGTGCTGCTGCGCTCCGTCCCCGACCGGGTCGGCAGCGTCCGGGCCGCCGTGCACTACGCGGCCGCGGCCGAGCACGCCAGCATCGGGGGCGACCTCTACGAGGTGGTCAACACCCGGCACGGGGTGCGCGCGGTGGTCGGCGACGTCCGGGGCAAGGGCCTCAACGCCGTGGAGACGGCGGCCGCCGTGCTCGGGGCGTTCCGGGAGGCCGCCCACCAGGAGCCCTCCCTGCAGAAGGTGGCCGGCTGGCTGGCCGTCAGTCTGGACCGCGCCCTGCACGAGAACGACCACCCGGGCGTGGAGGAGGAGTTCGTCACCCTCGTCCTGATCGGCGTCTGCCCCGACGGCACCGCCGAGATCGTCAACTGCGGACACCCCGCCCCGCTTCTGCTCCGTACCGGCGAGCCGGTACGGGCGCTGGAGCTGGACGAGACCGTCCCGCCGCTCGGGGTGCTCGACCCGGCCGACGTCAGCCCGCCCGTCCAGCGGGTGAAGGTCCAACCCGGCGACCGTGTCCTGCTCTTCACCGACGGGGTGATCGAGGCCCGCGACCACCGCGGCGCCTTCTACCCGCTGGCGGAGCGGCTCCCGCACTGCGCCGTCGGCGGCCCGGTCGAGGTGCTGCACCGGCTGCACGACGACGTCGTCCGCCATGTCGGCCGCAAGCTGGGCGACGATGCCGCCATGCTGCTCCTCCAGTACGAGCCCATCGTGCCGCAACTCCCGCACCAGAACGGCCAGCAGGCGCTGACTACAGGCTGACCTCGACCACCAGCGGGCGGTGGTCCGAAACGGCCGCGTGCGGCGCGGCCGCCGGGCCGACGGCCGCGCGTGGCACGCCTATCGCGAGCACGTGGTCGAACTGCACGGCCGGCCGGTGCGAGGGGTAGGTCGGCGTCTTCGCCAGGTCGTACCAGCCCTGCAGTCGCGGGCGCGGCTCGCGCACCCGGCGCCGGCGCGGACCCGGTTGGGCCGCCCGGGCCCGCCGGGCCACCCGCAGGTCCCGCACGCGATCACGCCGGGTCTCGGGATCCAGTGCCGCCGCGCCGCCGAGCACCGTCCGCGGAACCGCGCCGATCAGGTTGAAGTCGCCGAGCACCAGGTACGGCTTCGGCAGGTCCGCGATCCAGCGGCGGATTGCGGCCAGCTGTGCCATGTTCCAGCCCGGCACGAAGGACAGGTGCGTCGCGACCACCGTGAACTGCCCGTGCTCACCCTGCAGTACGGCGGCCACCGCAGCGCGCGGCTCGTCCGGTACGGGGGTCAGCCCGCGCCGCCCGGCCACCCGCAGGGGCAGCCCGAACGGCGCCGGGGCGAACCGGCGGGCCCGCCAGTGGTGCACCGGCAGCCGGGTGAGCAGCGCGGTGCCGTACGAGGGCAGCTCGGTGGCGGTGCCCACCTCGCCGGGCCCGTAGACCTGCAGGCCGGGGACGGAGGGGTCGGGCACCCAGCCGGCCAGCGGTGCCGGGCGGCCGTGCAGGGCTGCGGCGAAGCGCCAGTCGGCGGCGCCCATCGCCTTCGCGGCAACGGCGGTCTGGTCGACGAACCCGGAGCGCTCCTGGTGGCGGTCGACCTCCTGGATCGCCAGTACGTCCGCGTCCAGTTCGGTGATCGCCTCGGCGAGAGGGTCGGCGGCCTCGGGAGGGTAGGGCAGCGGGCTGCCGTCGGCGGCCAGGGGCTGACCGTGCAACAGGTTGAAGGTGGCGATGCGCAGCTGGCTCACACTGCACGACGGTACCCGCTGCGCTTGTGACCCTCGGGCATACCGGGTATACATACTCGGTATGTCCATCCGTCACGGCCTGCTCGCCCTGCTCGACCAGGGCCCGCGCTACGGCTACCAGCTCCGCACCGAGTTCGAGGCCCGTACGGGCGCGACCTGGCCACTCAACGTCGGCCAGGTCTACACCACGCTGGGCCGCCTGGAGAGGGACGGTCTGGTCGCGCCGCACGGTGAGGACGACGAGGGCCACCAGTTCTACGCCGTCACCGAGGCAGGACGCGCGGAACTGCGCAACTGGTTCGACACCCCGGTGCCCCGGACCAACCCGCCGCGCGACGAACTGGCGATCAAGCTGGCGATGGCCGTCACCGTTCCGGGCGTGGACGTCGCCGCAGTCGTCCAGTCGCAGCGCCGGCACAGCATGAAGGCACTCCAGGACTACACCCGGCTCAAGGGCCAGGCACTCGCCGCCGACGCGGGCCGTCAGGCCGACCTGGCCTGGCTGCTGGTGCTGGAGCAGCTGATCTTCCAGACCGAGGCGGAGATCCGCTGGCTGGACCACTGCGAGACCCGTCTCGCGCAGCACCGGCAGCAGCCCGAGCCGCCCACGCCGGGGCAGAACCAGGCGCCCGCCGAGAGCTCGGCCAAGCCGCGCCGCCGCACCCGAATCTGAAGTCCACCGCACGACAGCAGGGGGAAAGTTGACCACCTCTCAAGCGACCGCAGGCACCGACGTGGTGCTGCACCTGGAGCACGTCACCCGGGTCCACGGCCAGGGCGCCGCCGAGGTGCACGCCCTGCGCGGCGTCGACCTCAAGGTGCGCCCGGGCGAACTCGTCGCCGTGATGGGGCCCTCCGGCTCCGGCAAGTCCACCCTGCTCACCCTGGCCGGCGGCCTGGACAGCCCGACCACCGGTCAGGTGCTGGTCGAGGGCGTCGCGCTCGGCGGGCTCTCGCGCAAGAAGCAGGCCCAGGTCCGCCGCCGGGCGATCGGTTACGTCTTCCAGGACTACAACCTGATCCCCGCGCTGACCGCCGCCGAGAACATCGCACTGCCCCGCGAACTGGACGGGATATCCAGCCGCGCCGCCCGCCGCGAGGCGATCACGGCCCTCGAGGAGCTCGGCATCGTCGAGCTCGCGGACCGCTTCCCCGACGACATGTCGGGCGGCCAGCAGCAGCGCGTCGCCATCGCCCGCGCCCTGATCGGCGACCGCCGCCTGGTGCTCGCCGACGAGCCGACCGGTGCGCTCGACTCCACCACCGGGGAGGCCGTCCTGGCCGTGCTGCGGGCCCGCTGCGACGCGGGTGCGGCCGCCATGATGGTCACCCACGAGGCCCGGCACGCGGCCTGGGCGGACCGGGTGGTGTTCCTCCGGGACGGCCGGATGGTCGACGAGAGCGTGAGCCAGGACGCCGCCGCCCTGCTGGTCAGTGCCGCCACCAACAGCATCAAGGGCCCGGTGGCCGAGTGAAGCTCACCGCCTGGCGGGTCGCCCTGCGCATCGCCCGCCGCGACGCCCTGCGTGCCAAGGGCCGCAGCGCCCTCGTCCTCGCCATGATCGCCCTGCCGGTGCTCGGCGTGGCCGGCGCCGACGTGGTCTACCGCAGTGCCGAGCTGGAGCCGGGGGAGAAGATCGTCCGGCTGATGGGCGGCGCGGACGCGCTGGTCTCCGCGTACGGACGCGGGATGACGGTGCTGCAGCCGCCGATCGCCGACGAGGGCTCGAACGCGCACATGCCCAGGACCGGCGAGAAGCCCACGCCGGAGCAGCAGAGGAGCCTGACGGTCGAGCCCGCCGAGCTGGTCAAGCAGGTGCTGCCGGCCGGTAGCGTGCTGATCCCGTACACCGAGGGCGCCGGCGCCTCGGCCACCACCCGCGACGGCCGGCTCGGGGTCAGGACCGCCGAGGCGGATCTGACCAACCCGGTCTGGCACGGCAAGGTCGATCTGGTCGAGGGCCGTGCGCCGAGCGCTCCGCAGGAGCTGGCCGCGACCCGGCACTTCCTCGACCAGGCGGGCCTCAAGGTCGGTGACACCACCAGCCTGCGCGGGCTGGACGACAAGCCGTTCACCATCACCGGTGTCGCCGAGTACCCGGGCGACCTGACCACCGACCAGCTGATCGGCCGCCCCGGCGCGCTCGTCGATCCGCTGGCCAGGGCCAACGGCCAGAGCGCCAGGGACAACGGCCCGTTCAGCAACGGCAAGTGGCTGGTCCAGCTGCCGGCCGGAACCGTCCTGGACTGGCCGAAGGTCCTGGAGGCCAACAAGTACGGCTTCACGGTCACCTCGCGCAGCGTGGTGCTCGACCCGCCGCCGCGCTCGCAGGTGCCGTACTACGTCGAGCAGGACCAGTACGAGCAAGGCGTCGGCAAGTACATCGACGACACCGGGCTGGTGATCCTGGCGACCGTCGCCGGGATGGCGCTGCTGGAGATCGTGCTGCTCGCGGGCCCCGCCTTCGCCGTCGGGGCCAGGCGGTCCCGGCGGCAGCTCGGCCTGCTGGCCGCCGGTGGCGGTGACCGCTCGCACATCCGGGCGGTGGTGCTCGGTGGCGGTGTGGTGCTCGGCCTGGCCGGTGCGGCCGTCGGTGTGGTGCTCGCGATCGGCCTGGTCGGCGCCGTCCGCCCCTGGCTGGAGGAGCTGGCCGGACGCCGCTTCGGGCACTTCGACCTGCAGCCGCTCGACCTGTTCGGGGTGGCCGCGCTCGGCCTGGTCACCGGCCTGCTCGCGGCGGTCGTCCCGGCCGTCCAGGCGGCCAGGCAGGACGTGGTGGAGGCACTGACCGGGCGGGGCTCGGTCAAGCCGCCGAACAGGTGGCTGGCCCTGCTCGGCCTGCTGATGCTCGCCGGCGGCGCCGCGCTGGCCCTGTTCGGTGCCAACGTCGGCAGCCGCAGCACCGCCGTGCTGGGCGGCTCGGTGATCGCCGAGCTGGGCATGGTGGTCTGCACCCCGATGCTGGTCGGCCTGTTCGGCAGGCTCGGCCGCTGGATGCCGCTCAGCCCCCGGCTGGCACTGCGGGACTCGGTACGTCACCGCGGCCGGACCGCACCCGCGGTGGCCGCCGTGATGGCGGCGGTGGCCGGCTCGGTCGCGGTGGGCATCTACACGACGAGCTCCGACCAGCAGAGCCGCGAGCAGTACCAGGCGAGTCTGCCCAGTGGAGCCGTACTGCTGGCCACGGGCTGGGGGCCCAGTGCCGACGCCAAGCTGCTGCCGCAGCAGCGGGCCGCGGTCGAGCAGTCGATGCCGGCCCTCGGCGCCCGCGCCGACGTCTACACCACCGGCTACAAGGGGGACTGCCGCAAGGGCGGGGGCTCCTGCGGCAACGCCGAGGTGATCATCCCCAAGGAGCGCCGCTGCCCGGCCCACGACCGGGACAACACCGGCCCGCAGATGGACGAGGCCGAGTACCGGCGGCTGATGCAGGACCCGCGCTGCCAGGCCGAGCAGACCCGGGGCTACGGAGGGCAGTTCGGAATGCTCCCGGCCGGCGACGCGACCGCGCTGCACAACCTCTTCGGGGTGCAGGACCCGGCGGCCGTGCAGGCCCTCACGGGGGGCAAGGCGGTGGTCTTCGACCCGGTCTATCTCAAGGACGGGAAGATCACCATCGAGCTCACCGAGCCGATGAAGGAGCAGAGCGCCGGAACGATGCAGGTCGGGGCTGACGGCAAGGTGGCGGACGCCCCCAAGCAGGAGACCCACGAGGTCACGGTCGAGGCCGTCGTGGCCACCGCGCAGGTCCCCGGCGGCGTAGCCCTCCTCACTCCCGAGACCGCGCACCGGCTCGGCCTGACCACCTCGGACGCCGGCTCGGTCTGGCTGCCGGACACGGTGCCCAGCAGCTCGGCCGAGCAGAAGGCCACCGCTGCCGTCAGCAAGATCTCGGGGTCGAGCCAGCTGGAGGTGGAGCGCGGCTACCGCGCGCGGAACGACCTGACCAGCCTCGGCCTGACCGGCTTCGCCGCCATCGTCGCGCTGGGTGCGGCGGGGATCGCCACCGGCCTCGCGGCCGCGGACTCCCAGCGGGACCTGGCCACGCTGTCGGCGGTCGGGGCGGCGGGCGGCATCCGGCGCAGGCTCTCCGGCTTCCAGTGCGGGGTGATCGCCGCGATGGGCGCGGTGCTCGGCACGATCAGCGGGATGGTGCCCGCGATCGCGCTGCGGAAGATGCAGGGCATGTCCCACATCGAGGCCGTCATGTCCGGGGCGCAGGAGGGCCACGTGGTGATCGCCATCCCGTGGCTGAACATCGGGATCACGCTGCTGGTGCTGCCCGCCGTGGCCGTCCTGCTGGCGATGCTCTTCACCCGCTCCAAGATGACCCTGGTGCGGCGCTCGGCCTGACCGTACGCACTCGGGCACCCCAGGGGCGCGGGGAACTGCGTGACCAGCCCTCTACGGAGGTGCATGGCCGGACGCGCAGTTCCCCGCGCCCCCACTGGTGCCCTCTCTGACAAAGGTGATCGAGGTTACGGGTGCTGTCCCTGGACCGCCGGGGCACGCACCCGCATGGGCGAACTAAAGTCGTCCGTATGACGAAAACCCCGGACAGCGTCGTCCGCTCCTTCATCGACCAGCACCAGGCCGCCTTCCTCCAGGACCTCTCCGACTGGCTGCGCATCCCGTCCGTCTCCGCCGACCCGACCCGGGCCGCCGACGTCCGCCGCTCCGCCGAGTGGCTGGCCGACAAGCTGCGCGAGACAGGCTTCCCGGTGGCGGAGGTCTGGGAGACGGACGGTCTGCCGGCGGTCTTCGCCGAGTGGCCGTCCGGGGATTCGTCCGCCCCCACCGTGCTGGTGTACGGGCACCACGACGTCCAGCCCGCCGCCAAGGAGGACGGCTGGGCGACCGAGCCGTTCACACCGACCGTGGTCGGCAAGCAGCTGTTCGCCCGCGGCGCGGCCGACGACAAGGGCCAGGTCTTCTTCCACACCCTGGGTGTCCGCGCCCACCTGGCCGCCACCGGCCGTACCGCGCCCGCCGTCAACCTCAAGCTGCTGATCGAGGGCGAGGAGGAGTCCGGCTCCCCGAACTTCGCCGCGCTGATCCGCCGCGAGGCCGCCCGCCTGGCCTCGGACGTCGTGATCATCTCCGACACCGGCATGTGGGCCGAGGACACCCCGACGGTCTGCACCGGTATGCGCGGCCTGGCCGACGCCCAGATCGACCTGTTCGGCCCGGACACCGACATCCACTCCGGCTCCTTCGGCGGTGCCGTACCCAACCCGGCCGACGTCGCCGCCTCGCTGGCCGCCGCGCTGCACGACGCCGACCGCAAGGTCGCCGTCCCCGGCTTCTACGACGGCATCGTCGAGCTGACGGACCGTGAGCGCGAGCTCTTCGCCGAGCTGCCCTTCGACGAGGCCCAGTGGCTGCGCGTCGCCAAGTCGTACGGCACCCAGGGGGAGGCCGGTTACAGCACCCTGGAGCGCGTCTGGGCCCGGCCGACGGCCGAGGTCAACGGCATCTGGGGCGGGTACACCGGCCCGGGCGGCAAGACCATCGTCCCGGCGGACGCGCACCTCAAGCTCTCCTTCCGGCTGGTCGCGGGGCAGGAGATCGAGAAGGTCCGCGAGGCCGTCCGGGAGTGGGTGGCCGGCCAGGTGCCGGACGGCATCCGGTACGAGGTCGTCTTCCCCGGTGCCACCCGCCCCTGCCTGACCCCGCTGGACCACCCGGCGCTGCAGTCCACCGTGCGGGCGATGGGCCGGGCCTTCGAGCAGAAGATCCTCTTCACCCGCGAGGGCGGCTCGGGACCGGCCGCCGACCTGCAGGACGTGCTCGGCGCGCCGGTGCTGTTCCTGGGCATCTCGGTGCCCTCGGACGGCTGGCACTCCGTGAACGAGAAGGTCGAGCTGGACCTGCTGAGCAAGGGCGTGGAGACCGCCGCGTACCTCTGGGGCGACCTGGCCGAGAACTGGCGCAGGGCGTGACCGACCTGATGACTATTCGAACGGGGATGGACCGAGTTGAGCACCGTGCCTGACACCAAGCACCTCGCCCTCGCCCGGGCCGGCGTGGACCGGGCCGCGCAGCACCGGTTCGACGAGCCGTGGCTGGCCGCGGCCTGGAGCCACCCGAGCACCAAGGTGCTGCCCATCGCCGGTGGTGAGGCCTTCGTGGTCGACACCGAGCTGGGCACCGAACTGGTGCTGCTGGCCTCCTTCGAGTCACCGCAGGCCGGGGACCGCTACTTCCTCGGCACCGACGACGACGGCACCTCGTACTTCGCACTGGCCTGCGAGAGCCTGCCCGGGCGGCTGGACGGCGACGCCCGACCGGCCGGGCTGCGCGAGGTGGGTGCTCTGCTCTCGGACCGGGACGCCGGGCTGCTCGTGCACGCCGTCGCCCTGGAGCACTGGCACCGGCTGCACAGCTTCTGCTCGCGCTGCGGCCACCCGACCGAGAAGGCCGGGGCCGGACACGTCCGCCGCTGCACCTCCTGCACGGCCGAGCACTACCCGCGGACCGACCCGGCGGTGATCATGATGATCACCGACGAGCAGGACCGCTGCCTGCTGGGCCGTCAGGCGATCTGGCCGGAGGGCCGCTGGTCCACGCTGGCCGGATTCGTCGAGCCCGGTGAGTCGATCGAGCAGGCGGTGGCCCGCGAGGTGTTCGAGGAGGCCGGGGTCCGGGTCGCCGAGGTCAGCTACGTGGCGAGCCAGCCGTGGCCCTTCCCGTCCAGCCTGATGCTGGGCTTCCTCGGGAAGGCCGACCCGGCGGGCACCGCGATCACGGTGGACGGCGAGGAGCTGGCCGAGGCGCGCTGGTTCTCCCGCGAGGAGTTGCGGGCCGGAATGGCGGCGGGGGAGATCCTGCCGCCGTCCGGAATTTCGATCGCACGTCATCTGGTCGAACTCTGGTACGGCGAACCGCTGCCTTCCGCGGCTCGCTGGTAGAAGCAGAAAGGGGGCGTGCGGCAATATGCCGCACGCCCCCTTTCTGGGGCGGCTCGCCGCCGGGCGCTCTTGGCCCGGTGTCGACACTCCTCGCTCCCGCGCTCCTTCGTCGCTCGTCGCTCGTCCCTTTCGACACCGGCGCGCCCTTTGGCTCCCCGCTCCCCTTTTTCTTTATTTTTCTGATCAGAACTGAAAACTGTTGTGCTACGACAGTTCGAGCCAGCAGCTGACGGTCTTCCCGGTCAGCCGGGTGGTCACCGTCCACTGCTCGCACAGGGCGCTGACGATCGCCAGGCCCCGGCCGCTCGGGTCCTCCTCGGCGGCCTCGCGGGGCTGCGGCAGGCCGCGCCCGAAGTCCGCGACGGAGATCTGCAGGGCGCTGTCGGTGAGGGCGAGGGTGATGGAGATCGCGCCGTGGCCGTAGCGCAGGGCGTTGGTGACCAGCTCGGACACCAGCAGCTCGGCGCAGTCCGTCAGCTGGGAGGCGCCCCAGGCGGCGAGTGCGGTACGGGTCAGCCGGCGGGCCCGGCCGACGTTGCGCGGCTGTGGCGGGAACGAGGCCGTCGCGGACCACGCGCCGCGGTCGGCGGCTTCGAGGGTCCGGCCCGGCCGACGCTCGGCCCCGGAGGGGTCGGTGCGTTCCTTCTCGGCCTGCCGCGCTCTGTTCTGGTGTGCGGTGCTGGTTACGGGCATGGGTCCGCCCCCGGGGTGTGCGTGCGTGGAATGTGACGCCCGATATGGCGACGGTGCCGCCGGGCGACTGCAATCGACCTGTTCGGGATCAATCTCAGAATCCCCAATCCTGGCCAATATTGCTTGGTTTCGCTGAAATGGCGCAACCCCCATCGCTACATTCACTCGGGTGACAATCCCACGGGGCACTGCCCAATCCCCCAAGTACCAGCGCCTGGCCGCCGATCTCCGCCGCCGCATCGCGGCCGGGGAGTGGCCGAGCGACGTTCCGCTGCCGGTCGAGGGCGAGCTGGAGCAGCAGTACGGCGTGGCCCGCAACACCGTGCGCCTCGCGGTTGACGTGCTGGTCAACGAGGGTCGGCTGGTCCGTCTCCAGGGCAAGGGCACCTATCTGAAGGACCATCCCGTGCTCGACCATCGCGCGTACGGGCCCGCGCTCGTCCCCGGCCAGCGGGACTGCCTGGCCGCACCGACCGAGGTGTACACGAAAGAGGCACACGAGCGGGGCCGTCGGTTGACGGCCGACTTCGAGATGCTGATCGTGCGGGCCCGGGTCGACATCGCCGAGCGGCTCGGACTGCGGCCGGGCGAGGCCGTGGTGGTCCGCCGCCAGCTGCGGCTGATGGACCGTGAGCCCTACTCGATCGAGGAGAGCCACTACCGGGCCGGTCTGGCCGCGGGCACACCGCTGATGGAGCCCGATCCGGTACCGGGCGGGGACGAGGCGGTGCTCGCCGGGCTGGGGCGGACCGAGATCGGCGGGGTCGACCACCTGGTCTCCCGGATGCCGGGCCCGGAGGAGTCGGCCTGGTTCCAGGGCGGGCCGGGGGTGCCGCTGCTGGTGCAGACCCGGGTCACGTACGACCGGCGCGGGCCGGTGCGGGTGATCGAGACGCGCTACTCCGCGGACCGCTGCCGGCTGGTGTACGGCCTCGGGGAGCTCGCCGCCAGGCCCGCACCGGTCGACGGTGACTGAAAACGCCTGCGGCCCCGGACCCGTGGGGGTCGAGGCCGCTGGCGTACGGAGTCTGCGTCAGCCGAGTTCGTCAGCCGACCAGTGCGGCCTGGACCTGACGGAGGCTCGGGTTGGTCATCACGACCTGCTCGCCGCCGTTGGCCGGCTTGACGATGACGGTCGGCACGACCTGGTTGCCGTTGTTCACCGACTCGACGAAGGACGCCGAGGCCGGGTCCTCCTCGATGTTGATCACGTCGTAGCCGATGCCCTCACGGTCCAGCTGGCTCTTGAGACGGTTGCAGTAGCCGCACCAGGTCGTGCTGTACATCGTGACGCTGCCGGACATGGCGGTGGACTCCTTCGGGAGGGGGCGTACGGTCTGAGGCGAGAACGTCCCGCGTGCATCGGGCATTCCTCGCGCGCCCGGCGCGCAGGGTAGCCCGCACGCCGTGGCGCGCAGAGATTATCCGTTCGTCACACCCGACCTGTGGACAACTCGGGACAGACTGTCATCCGGGCCTGCGAGGATGGACGGCATGCAGGAAGACCTCTTGGGCGGCGACCCGTACGACAGCTACGCCGGCGCGGCACCGCTCGGCGCCGACGCCGTGCTGGCCGGCCTCGACCCCGAGCAGCGGGCCGTCGCGACCGCCCTGCACGGGCCCGTCTGCGTCCTGGCGGGCGCCGGGACGGGCAAGACCCGCGCCATCACCCACCGGATCGCGTACGGCGTGCGCAGCGGCGTCTACCAGCCGCAGCAGGTGCTCGCCGTGACCTTCACGGCCCGGGCGGCCGGCGAGATGCGCGGGCGGTTGCGCCAGCTCGGCGCCGAGGGCGTCCAGGCGCGGACCTTCCACTCCGCGGCGCTCCGCCAGCTCCAGTACTTCTGGCCGCGCGCGATCGGCGGCGAGGTGCCCCGGCTGCTGGAGCGCAAGGTCCAGCTGGTGGCGGAGGCCGCAGGCCGCAGCGGCCTGCGCGTCCAGCGCACCGAGCTGCGCGACCTGACCAGCGAGATCGAGTGGGCCAAGGTCACCCAGATCGTGCCGGACGACTACCCGGCCGCCGTGGTCAAGACCGGCCGCGAGGCCCCGCGTGACCCGGCCGAGATCGCCAGGGTCTACGCCACGTACGAGCAGACCAAGCGCGACCGCGGCGTGATCGACTTCGAGGACGTGCTGCTGCTCACCGCCGCGATCCTGGAGGACCGCCCCGAGATCGCCGACCGGGTCCGCGCCCAGTACCGCCACTTCACGGTGGACGAGTACCAGGACGTCTCCCCGCTGCAGCAGCGCCTGCTCGACCAGTGGACGGGCGGCGGCGCCAGCCTCTGCGTGGTCGGCGACGCCAGCCAGACCATCTACTCCTTCACCGGCGCCACCCCCGACTACCTGCTGAACTTCCGCACCCGGCACCCCGAGGCCACGGTGGTGAAGCTGGTCCGCGACTACCGCTCCACCCCGCAGGTGGTGCACCTCGCCAACGGCCTGCTCGCCAAGGCCCGCGGCCAGGCCGCCCAGCACCGCCTCGAGCTGATCTCGCAGCGCGAGGCCGGGCCCGAGCCGGTCTACGTCGAGTACGCCGACGAGCCGACCGAGGCCGAGTCCACCGCCGCCGAGATCAGGAAGCTGCTCGCGCAGGGCATCCGGGCCAGCGAGATCGCGGTGCTGTTCCGTACCAACGGCCAGTCCGAGGTCTACGAGCAGGCTCTCGCGGACCTCGGCATCTCGTACCAGCTCAAGGGTGCCGAGCGGTTCTTCGAGCGCCCGGAGGTCCGGGACTCCGTGATGCTGCTGAGGGGCGCCGCCCGCGCCGGGTCCGACCCGCTCACGGCCGACGCCCCCGACCTGGCCGGCCAGGTCCGGGCCGTGCTGGCCAGCCGCGGCTTCACGCCCGACCCGCCGGCCGGCTCCGGCACCGTCCGCGAGCGCTGGGAGTCCTTGGCGGCACTCGTCCGCCTGGCCGAGGAGTTCGAGGCCGCGCGCCGTGCGGCCGCCGAGGCCGCCGACCTCGCGGCGTACGTCGCCGAGCTGGACGCCCGAGCCGCCGCCCAACACGCCCCCGCCGTCGAGGGCGTCACGCTGGCCTCGCTGCACGCCGCCAAGGGCCTGGAGTGGGACGCCGTCTTCCTGGTCGGCCTCACCGAGGGCACGCTTCCGATCATCTACGCCAAGACCGACGAGCAGATCGAGGAGGAGCGCCGGCTCCTCTACGTCGGCGTCACCCGGGCCCGGCTGCACCTCTCGCTCTCCTGGGCGCTCTCCCGCTCCCCGGGCGGCCGGGCGAGCCGAAAGCCGACGCGCTTCCTGGACGGTCTGCGGCCCGGCTCGAGCTCCTCGGTGCCCCGCGCGCGCGGCGGGCGCGGTGGGGTCGAGTACGGCGCGGAGCGCTCGGCGGCCCGCAAGGTGCGCGGCCCGGTCAAGTGCCGGGTCTGCGACAAGACGCTCACCGAGGCCGTCGAACGCAAGCTGCGCCGCTGCGAGAGCTGCCCGTCCTCGATGGACGAGGCGCTGTTCGAGCGGCTGCGCGAGTGGCGGGCGCGGCAGGCGAAGAAGCAGGGCGCGCCGGCCTACGTGGTCTTCACCGACGCCACGCTGATGGCCATCGCCGAGGACGTCCCGTCGAACGAGCGCGAGTTGGCCGTGATCTCGGGCGTCGGTGCGATGAAGCTGGACAAATACGGGGCCGCCGTGTTGTCGTTGTGTGCTGGGGAGGAGCCTGCGGACGAGTCCGAGGCCGATCCGCAGGGGGAGACTCAGGGGGAGTCCGACGAGCCGGCCTGAGCCGCTCGCTGAGACCACTTCAGAACTCGCCGGAAAAATAGTTTGCGCGCCGTGCATGGAGAGCAATAGCCTGCCGGAGCGGTCAAGGGGACGAGATCGCGAGCTGTGCGGGGTCACTCCTGCAACAGCTTCCCCATGCGTTTGAACAGCATCACCTGCTTCACCCTGCTTGACCGACCAACATCCGAACATCGGGGCCCGGGGGACTGGGCACCGCGAGACGCCGAGAGGAGGCGAAGACAGTGGAAACCACGAAGATGATCACCAAAATGACTGGCCAGACCGTTATCGCCATGCCCTCCGGCGCTCTCTCGCTGTTCGGCACCACCGGCTGCTCGTCCGCTGCCTCGCTCCTGCGCGGCGTGGTCGTGCTTGCCGATAACGGTCGGGGTCTCGACGCCACCGGTGTCTCCGTTGTTGTCAGTGGTCTTGGCAACACTGGTGCCACGTCCGTCGAGACGGGTCTGTCCCGTGACTGGGCGACGTTCGGCGGCGGGCGTGAGCTGCGCAGCGAGCGACCGATCGAGGCACCGAAGGCAGCAGTAGCGGCCGCCAAGCATGGCGACTATGCGCAGGTCATCGGTGCCGGAGAACCCCAGAAGCAGAACCAGCAGCTGATCAACCAGGCCAAGGCCGCCTTCATCGGCGCCATGGCCGTCCGGATGCGGGCCTTCCGCGGGCCTGAACCCTGGAGAGAACGAACCTGAGTCAGCCTCAGGTCGGCGCCTCCAGGGCCGCGGAACCCGTACACGGGATCCGCGGCCCTTCTGTTTTGTCCGGTACGTCAGACCACCCTGGCCCCTCGGGGCCTCCGGTCCAGCCCCACCAGCCGGCTGGACCGGAACCACAGAGAAGAAGACGAGGAACACCAAGTGTCAACGGTCATCACACCGCCACTTCCGTCCGTACCGACAGACACGCTCACCAAGGCCGACCAGGCCGACCCTCCGGAGGTATCCCTCATGCAGCTCACCGCGATCGACGACGCCGAGGCGCTCGGTCTCCCCATCCCGTGTCGTGCCTTCGACCCGGAGGTCTTCTTCGCCGAGACCCCGGCGGACGTGGAGTACGCGAAGTCGCTCTGCGGCACCTGCCCGGTGAAGGAGGCCTGCCTGGCCGGTGCGCTCGAGCGGCGTGAGCCGTGGGGCGTCTGGGGCGGGGAGCTCTTCGTCCAGGGTGTCGTCGTTGCCCGCAAGCGGCCCCGGGGCCGTCCGCGCAAGACCGAGGTCGCAGCGTGAACCCCGCGCTGCGCGCAGCTGCCGTCCGTCGGGGAGAGCAGCCCCCGCTGGACAGCGCACTGCGCCACTCGGTACGCATCGCCGCCGCCAAGGCGGATGCAGCCCACTCCCGTCCGTTCCCGAGCACGCACCACGAGCAGGACCACCACATGACCGCCGCCGCCATCGATCCGTCCGTCCGCCCCGAGCAGACCACCGAACTTCAGATCCAGAACAGGACTCGCGAGATGCATCTCCTCCATGAATCCCTGGCCCGTGCCCATATGCAAGAACGCCTCCAAGAGGCTGAACACGAACGAATGGGCGTCCGCGTCGCCCGGGCCGCGAAGCTGAAGCGCCGTGCCGAGCGCGCTTCGCTGAGGGCCCGTAAGGCGCTCGCCGTCGCCCTGATGTAAGGGCGAGGCCGCAGTACCCACCCCCGTGACGGCGATGGCCGCTCCCCCTTTCAGCAAGGGGTGAGCGGCCATCGGCGTATCCGTGTGTCTGCTGCCGTTGCGTCAGGTGACCCGACGTCAGCTCTCCACCCGCTCGGCCTCCTCGGCGAAGCCCGGGAGCCACTCCAGCATCTCGGCCCGGAACGGCGCCTTCGCGCTCAGCTGACAGAGCACGCCGATGGTGCTCAGCGTCACGCGGTGGATCAGGAGGTAGGCCGGCGGGAGGTTGAGCTGCTTGCCGAGGTTGTAGGCCGGTGAGCGAGGGTCGGCGATCCGCGCCGCCTGGGCCCGCATCCAGGCCCGGGTGAAGTGGAAGGTCTCCACCGTGGCGGGCTCGATGATCGGCAGCAGGTAGTCGAGTACGGCGTCCGGGTCCAGCTGGATCGAGGGCTTGACGAAGCCCTCCTCGCGGAGCATGTCCAGGACCCCGGCCGCGTCCCCGGCCAGGGCCATTCGCAGCGAGTCCCCGATCGGGGCGGGCAGGCCCTCGGGCAGCCGGTCGACGGTACCGAAGTCGAGCACGCCGAGCCGCCAACCCGAGGCCGGCCCGTCGTCCTTGATCAGCCGGAAGTTCCCCGGGTGCGGGTCGGCGTGCAGCAGCCCGGTACGCGACGGCCCGGCGAACAGGAAGCGGGCGAGCAACTGCCCGGCGCGGTCCCGCTCCTCCTGCGTGCCGTTGGTGATCACCTCGGCCATCGGGGTACCGTCCAGCCACTCGGTGACCAGGACCTGGTCGGCCTGGGCGACCACGTCGGGCACGGTGATGTCGGGGTCGTCGGCGAACTCCTGGGCATGCCGGCGCTGGGCCTGAGCCTCCAACTCGTAGTCGAGCTCCTCGGCGACCCGCTCGCGCAGTTCCGAGATGAGCGGCTTGATGTCGAGCCCGGGGATGAGCGGGCCGACCAGCCAGGCCACCCGGCTGAGCTGGGCGAGGTCGGAGAGCAGTGCGTCACCGGCTCCCGGGTACTGCACCTTGACCGCGACCTCGCGCCCGTCGTGCCAGACGGCCCGGTGCACCTGGCCGATCGAGGCGGCCGCGGCCGGGCGGTCGTCGAAGCTCTTGAACTTCTTGCGCCAGTCCTTGCCGAGCCGCTCGGCCAGTGCGGTGTGGACCTTGGCGGCGGGCATCGGGGGAGCGGCATCCTGAAGCTTCGTCAGGGCGGCCCGGTACGGCCCGGCGACCTCCTCGGGGAGGGCGGCCTCGAAGACGGACAGCACCTGCCCGAACTTCATGGCACCGCCCTTCAACTCCCCCAGGACCTTGAAGAGCTGATCAGCCGTGGCTTGCTGGAGTTCGGCGGTGACCACCTCCGCCGAACGTCCGCCGATCCGCTTGCCGAGGCCCAGTGTTGCGCGTCCGGCTATCCCGAGCGGCAGGGCGGCGAGCCGAGCGGTACGGGTCACTGCCTTGCGCGGTAGATCGCTCACCCAGGCCTCCCAGTCAGATGTCCCGGCCGGCCACGGAAGACCGGAGGACGGTGGTCACTAGGGCCATTGTGCCCGGTCGTCCCTGCTCCTCCCCCGCATACTCCGCACTGGCCACCGGCACCCGTCGGGCCGGGTGAACCGGGGCGTGTCCGGGGAGCCGGGGGCGCACGTCACGACAGGCGCATCGGCTCCCTGGCAGCCGGCCGTGGCTGCGGTACGGACTGCCAGAGGCAGCCGCACTCCGGGTGGCTCTGCAGCCGGAGGCGGCGGGCCATGCCGTCCGCGGCGGACAGTTCGCACCAGCCGTCGACGCTCGGCGGCCGGCCGCCGTCCAGGTACAGGTCCACGTGCAGGGCTGCCAGCCCGGCCACCGCCGTGGCGAGCGCGCTGTCGCAGGCCGGGGTGCGGGGCCTGCCGGGGCCCTCGTCCGCGAGCTGGGCCAGCAGTTTCGGCCAGGCCTCGTCCTCGTCCCGCCGGGTCAGCGTCGCGCAGCTGCCGCAGGCCGAGGCCCCCGGCAGGACCAGCGGCCCGACGATGCCGAGGTGCTCCAGGACTCCGACGTAGAGATGCGGCACACCGGCCCGCATCAGCTGCTGTGCCTCCGCGGCGGCTCCGGTGAAGGCGCCGCTGCCGTCCCGCGGCGCCAGCACCACCAGCGTGGGCGGCGGGCCGCCGGCGGGAGTACGCCGGTGCCGCTCGCCCGCGGCCGCACCGGCGGCCCGGTGCACCGCCTCCCGGGCGGCGGTGGTCCGCAGGCGGCCGACGTCCGTCGGCGGGTATCCGGCCGGCGAGCAGTCCCGCGCGGCCACCCGGCCGCAGTCGACCAGGCTCACCGTGCCGATGCCGCCGGCCGCGAGCACCGCGCCGATCGCCGTTCCCACCCGCCCCGCGCCGCGCACCTCCACCCGGGCCCTCGCCCGGCTCTGGAGCACCGCCGGTGCCTCGCCCGGCGCCGGGTGCACCAGGGAGAGTGACGCCATGTCAGGGCCGAGCAGCTCCTGCTGTGGCCGGGAGTAGCCGCCGAGCGCCTGCTGGACGGCCTCGGCGTCGTCCAGCAGGCCGCCCTGCTCCAGCGAGCCGAGCAGCTGCTCGGCGAGCTCGGTGCCGAGCCCGAGCCGCTCGCCGGCGTCGAGCAGCGCGGCCCGCTCCCTGGTGCCGTCCAGCAGCTCCAGGAACGCCGCGACGGCCTGGTTCACCTCGTCCACGACGCGGGCGTGCTTGCGGACGGTGCCGAACTGCAGGGTGGCGCGGTCCCGCCAGGCACGGGAGAGCGCGGGCTTGAGCATGGGGCGCATGGCAGTCCTCCGGCGGAGCAGGCATGGCAGGCAGAGCAGGTGACGGAAGGATGCCCGATCCCGTCCACTCGGCCGGTTCGGTTGTCCACAGCCCCGTGCGCATGATCGGACGATCAGTCCGCACAGCCTGTGGATAACCCGGGAAGATCACACCGCCCTCACCTTTCGTTCGCGATCGCTCCAGGAAAGATTTCGGCCACGGCAGCGGACTTCTGTCAGTGGTACCGGGTAACGTCGTGTGACATGGCAGCCGAACGGGACTCCCATCCTTCGGCGTCGCGTCGGCGTGCCCGTGCAGCCTCCGGGCCGGGAGTCGCGACGCCCAGCACGCGTGCGCTCTCCGGTCCACCTGACCCGCAGACCGGCGGGCAGCCCGAGCCGGTGCTGGACCGCTCCACGGTCGAGGTCCGCCGCAGCGCCCGCCGCAGCCGTACGGTCTCGGCGTACCGCGAGGGTGACCGCACCGTCGTGCTGATCCCGGCGCGGATGTCGCACGCCGAGGAGCAGCGCTGGGTGGCCCAGATGCTGGACAAGCTGGCCGCTCAGGAGAGCCGCCGCGTACTCGGTGACGACGCCCTAGCCGCCCGGGCCCGCGAGCTGTCCGCCGCCTACCTGTCCGGCCGGGCCGAGCCCGGCCAGGTCCGCTGGGTGACCAACCAGAACTCCCGCTGGGGCTCCTGCACCCCGAGCGAGCGCACCATCAGGCTCTCCCACCGTCTCCAGGGCATGCCCGAGTACGTGGTCGACTACGTGCTGCTGCACGAGCTGGCGCACCTGCTGGTGCCCGATCACGGCCCCCGCTTCTGGGCCCTGCTGGAGGCGTACCCGCGCACCGAGCGGGCCCGCGGCTACCTGGAAGGGGTGGCCGCCGCAGCCCGCCTGCCGCACATCCCGGGTGCCCGGGGCGAACAGCCCGATTGCGGCTGACGGAAACCGCAGCAGGGGCGCGGGGAACCGCGCGACCAGCCCTCTACGAAGGTGGACAGTTCCCCGCGCCCCTGAGGTGGTTGCGCTCAGCTCGTGAGCTTCCGGGCGATCGCGACCAGCTCGCGGACCGAGACGTCCGTCAGCTCGGGCAGCTTGTCGAAGTCGAACCAGCGGAGGTCCAGCGACTCCTCGCTGATCTGCTCCTCCGCACCGGCCGGCGCCAGCGCGACGTACTGGACGTCGAGATGGGTGTTCTCCGGCTGGTCCTTGCCCGCGCAGCGCACCAGGTGCCGGTCGAGCTTGACCGGTGCGGGTACGCCGTCGACGGCCAGCAGCTCCAGGCCCTGGATGCCGGACTCCTCGGTGGCCTCGCGCAGTGCGGCGGAGGCCAGCGTCCGGTCACCGGGCTCGCAGTGGCCGCCCATCTGCAGCCAGATCCCGACCTTGGGGTGCAGTGTCAGCAGTACCCGCCCGGCCGACGGGTCCACCACGACCGCGCTGGCCGTGATGTGCGCGGGCAGGCAGGCCCGCCAGAGGCCGTCCGGGCGCTCGGCGAGGTGGCCGAGGTAGTCGAGCCGCAGCTGTTCCTGGTCGGCGTCGGCCACGGACCAGTCGCGGAGAGCCCGTACGGCGTCGGAGTGGAGCCCGGTGGTCACTTCTTCGGCTCCCCGTTGCCCTCGTCCTCGCCCTTGCCCTTGCTCTCTCCTGCGGCGGCTTCGCCCAGGAGCTTGTCCAGGGCGTCGAAGTCGATGCCGCCTTCGGCGCCCTCGCCCGCCTCGCGGTGCACGAAGCCGTCCGGGTCGTCCAGGTCGGCCGCCGTCGGCAGCATGTCGGGGTGCTGCCAGAGCGCGTCCCGGCCCTCGATGCCGCGCGCGTCGGCCAGCGAGGCCCACAGCCGCGAGGCGTCCCGGAGCCGGCGCGGGCGGAGCTCCAGTCCGACCAGCGTGGCGAAGGTCTGCTCGGCGGGGCCGCCGGCCGCACGGCGGCGGCGGACGGTCTCGCGCAGTGCGGCGGCCTGCGGCAGGTGCGGCTCGGCGGCGGCGTGCACGACCGCGTCCACCCAGCCCTCGACGAGCGCGAGGGCGGTCTCCAGGCGGGCCAGCGCGGCCTTCTGCTCGGGGGTGTCCTCGGGCTGCAGCAGGCCGCCGGCCAGCGCCTCCTGCAGGGCCTCGGGGTTGCTCGGGTCGAGCTGGCCGACCAGCTCCTCCATGCGCGTGGTGTCGACCTTGATGCCGCGCGCGTACGCCTCGACGGCGCCGAACAGGTGCGCCCGCAGCCACGGCACATGGGCGAACAGCCGCTGGTGGGCGGCCTCGCGCAGCGCCAGGTAGAGGCGGACCTCGTCGGCCGGGACGCTCAGGCCCTCGCCGAACTCGGCGACGTTCTGGGGGAGCAGCGCGGCCTTGCCGGCCGGGGCGAGCGGCAGGCCGACATCGGTCGAGCCGACCACCTCGGCGGCCAGCGCGCCCAGCGCCTGACCGATCTGGGTGCCGAACATCGCGCCGCCCATGGACCGCATCACGCCCATCAGCGGGCCGGCCATGGCCTGCATCTCCTCGGGCAGCACGCCGCCCATGGCGTTGCCGACCCGCTCGGCGACCGGGTCCACCAGGTCCTTCCAGACCGGCAGGGTGGCCTCGATCCACTCGGCCCGGCTCCACGCCACGGCCGTACCGGCCCCGGACGGGAACTCGGTGGAGGAGTCCAGCCACAGGTCCGCCAGCCGCACGGCCTCGGCGACCGCCGAGCGCTCGCCGGCACTCACCGAGCGGTCCTTGCTCTTGCCCTCGGGCTGCTCGGCGACGACCGTCTGCCGGGCGATGTCCCTGGCCAGCTCCCAGTTCACCGGGCCGCCGTCGAAGGAGAGCATCTGGCCGAGCTGCTGGAAGGCGGCGCCCAGGTCGTTGGGGTTGAGCCCGCCCAGCATCGCGCCGAAGGGGTTGTCACCGGACGCGCCGCCGGCACCGCCCATCCCGAACAACGCGCCGAGCGGGTTGCCGCCGCCGAAGCCGAACGGCTGCTGCGGCGGGGTGGCACCGGAATCCGAGGACCCCGGCTTGTCCGCGTCGTTCTTGTCCTCGGGGGTCTTGTCGCGCTTGGCCTTGCCGTCCTCGGGCTCCTCGGGCGGAACGCCGAATCCGAAGGGGAGGTCGCTCACGGGGTCCTCGATCTGGTCGGCCGTCACGCGGTGGTGTGGCGGGAAAGTGTGCAGGCCCGGGGCGGTGGGCGGAGCAAAGGTCGGGCGACCCGGCCCGTGCCGGGTGCACCGCCGGGCCCAAGCCTCGGGCAGGATGGTCGGTACGTGACACTCGTACGTACGCACATAAGCTAACCGTGGAGGATGGCCGGTGAGTTCCCCGCCTTCGGACGTTCGCTCTGGGCTGACCGGAGGTGAGGACGCTCCTGCCGTCGGGGGTTCGCCGTCTCCAGCCTACGGCGGCAAGCCGTTGACCGTGGCCGTCACCGGCGCCGCCGGTGTGCTCGGTGAGCGGGTCGCCGCCCGCCTGGTGGCCTCACCGGGAGTACGCAAGGTGCTGGCCCTCGACGACCGGCGCGGCGACGTGCCCGGCGTCCACTGGCGGGTCCTGGACGTACGCGACCCGGCCGTGGCCGAGCGCCTCGCCGGGGTCGACGTAGTGGTCCACCTGGCGATGGACCTCGGAATGGAGTCCGACCCGCGAGCCCGGAGCGCGTACAACGTGCGGGGCGCGCAGACCGTCCTGACCGCCGCCGCGGCGGCCGGGGTGAACCGCGTCGTGCTCTGCACCTCCGCGATGGTCTACGGCGCGCTGGCGGACAACGAGGTGCCGCTCGCCGAGGACTCGGAGCTCCGCGCAACCGAAGAGGCCTCGCTGGTCGGCGATCTGCTGGAGATCGAGCGGCTGGCCCGTCGCGCGCCGCGGGCCCACCCGGGCCTGCAGGTGACGGTGCTGCGGCCGGCGGTGGTCGTCGGCCCCGGTGTCGACACCGTGCTGACCAGGCACTTCGAGGCTCCGAGGCTGCTGGTGGTGGCGGGCTCGCGCCCGTGCTGGCAGTTCTGCCACGTGGACGATCTGGCGACCGCGCTCGAGTACGCCGTGCTCGGCCTGGTCGAGGGCGAGGTGACGGTCGGCTGCGACGGCTGGCTGGAGCAGGAGGACGTCGAGGAGCTCTCCGGTATCCGCCGGATGGAGCTGCCCGCCGCCCTGGCACTGGGCACCGCGGCCAGGCTGCACCGGCTCGGGCTGACCCCGGCCCCGGCGGGTGACCTGGCGTACACCATGTACCCGTGGGTGGTCTCCGGCAGCCGGCTGCACGAGGCGGGCTGGCGGCCCGGCTTCACCAATGAACAGGTGCTCGGTGAGCTGCTGGCCCAGGTCTCCGGCAAGCACGCGGTGGCCGGGCGCCGGCTCGGCGGCAAGGAGGCTGCCACCAGCCTCGGCGCGGCCGGTGCGACGGTGGCGCTGGTCGGTACGGCGGCACTGGTCCGCCGGGCCCGCAAGCGGCGGCGGATCTGAGCTCCGCCGCTTCTCGCATCGCGGAATTGTGAAATCGTGATGCGGAAGCCTCTTGCTCCGAACCACCCAGGATGAGGAATCATGGTGACCATGTCCGAGAACCACGACCCCATCCGCCTCCTCGCCATCCGCGAGACCCCGCTCTCGCTGGACGAGGTCTACGAGGCGGTCGGCGACGACGCGGCCGGCGGCACCACCGTCTTCGTGGGGACGGTGCGTGACCACGACGGCGGCAAGTCGGTGTCCGCCCTCGAGTACAGCTGCCACCCGACGGCCGAGCAGGAGATGCGCCGGATCGCCGAGAAGATCTGCGCCGACTTCCCGGTCCGCGCGCTGGCGGCCGTGCACCGCATCGGCCGACTGGAAATCACCGACAAGGCCGTGATCGTCGCGGTCTCCTGTGCCCACCGCGGCGAGGCCTTCGCGGCCGCCCGCCGGCTCATCGACGACCTCAAGCACGAGGTGCCGATCTGGAAGCACCAGGTCTTCACCGACGGCGAGGAGGAGTGGGTCGGCGCCGGCTCCTGCTGAGCCCCCGTCACTCGTTCGGTCGCGCGCCGATCTGACGAATACTCCCAAGCGGTGAGCGGGGTCTGCGCACCGTAACCCGTATGGCGCTGTGACCGTTGTCAGCCCGGGTGGTTAATCTGCTCATAGACACGACGAGCTGGGAGTACGGATATGGCTGCGCTCGCCTGGTTGATCATCCCCGTCATCGCCGCGGTCCTCGCCATGGTCTGGGCCGGCTGGGCCGCCCGTACGCCGAGGGCGACCGGTGACCCGGCCTCGCTGGCCGAGCACCAGCGCTTCCGCGCCGCCATGGAGCGCAGCACCGCCGGCGCATCGACCGAACCCACCAGGCGGTGACTCACCCGCTCGCCTCCGGGCGCTCTGAACCCGCCGCCGGCGCTTCTCGCTCCGGCGCTCCTTCGTCGCTTGTCGCTCGTCGCTTTCGGCGTCGGCGCGCCCTTCGGCTCGGGGCGGGGAGCCCGGGCAGCGCCGGGTAGCCCTCGTCCCGTACTGTCGAGCCATGCCACGCCGCTCAGCGACGATGCTCGCCGCCACCCTGCTGCTCATAGCACTGCTGTGCGTCTCCGTGCTGATGAAGGTGCCGTACACCGAGATGAGCCCGGGCCCGACGTACAACACGCTCGGGATGCAGGCGGACAGTGACCAGCCGGTGATCAGCATCACCGGGCACGAGACCTATCCGACCAGCGGGCATCTCAACATGACCACCGTGCAGGTGACCGGTGCGAAGTACGAGCCCAGCCTGGTCTCGGCGGTGATCGGCTGGCTGCGCGGCGACGTGCTGGTGGTGCCGCACGACAACGTGTACCCCGAGGGCCAGACCGACCAGGAGGCCCAGCAGCAGAACGCCGAGGAGTTCGCCTCCTCCGAGGACAGCGCCAAGACCGCGGCCCTGACCCAGCTGGGCATCCCGGTCGGCACCGAGATCATCGTCTCCTCGGTGGTGGCCGGCGGTCCGTCCGAGGGCAAGCTGCACGCGGGCGACCAGATCGTCGCAGTCGACGGCACCAAGGTCACCTCCCAGGCCCAGGTGGCCCAGCTGGTGACCAAGCACAAGCCCGGCGAGACGGTGGTCTTCACCGTCGTCCCGCACGGCAAGGACAGCGCGACCCCGAACGCGGCGGACCAGGTCCAGGTCCCGATCACCACGGCCAAGGCGGAGAGCTCCGACCGGGCGATCGTCGGTATCGGCCCGGGGGCCACCCACACCTATCCGTTCAAGATCGACATCGGTCTGCAGGACGTCGGCGGTCCGAGCGCGGGCCTGATGTTCTCGCTCGGCATCGTCGACAAGCTGACGCCAGGGGAGCTCACCGGCGGCAAGTTCGTGGCCGGCACCGGCACGATCAGCGACGACGGCAAGGTCGGTCCGATCGGCGGCATAGCGATGAAGCTGATCGCGGCCCGCGACAAGGGTGCCGAGTACTTCTTCACCCCGGCCGAGAACTGCACCGAGGCCGCGAAGAGCACCCCGGGCGGGCTGCGTCTGATCAAGGTGGACACGCTGGACGGCGCGCTGAAGGCCCTCGACCAGGTCAGGGCCGGTCAGACCGCAGCGCTGCCGTCCTGCAGCACCACATAAGCCAGGTAGGGCTCAGGCGAAGGTCGCCAGCAGCGCGTCGGTGAGACCGGGCACCAGGTCGGGGCCGGTGAGCACCTCGCGGGCGACGTCCTTGGAGCGCAGGCGCAGGGCCGTCTCCTTCCGGCCGTCGCGCAGGACGGCGGCGGTGATCCGCACCTCCTCGCGGGCCGGGTGGTTGGCCACCCACTCCGCGAGCTGGGCCTCGGTGGCGTTCTTCGGGCGGGTCTGCTCGGCGCCCGGCGGGAGCATCAGGCGCTCGACCACCAGGGCGCAGCCGGCCACCATGTCCGGCCAGGCGATGGTGCCGAGGAACTTGTCCAGCTCCATCCCGGCGGGCAGTTCGTCCTGCTCGATCGGGGTGAGGCCGGGCTCGTCGTCGTCGGTCAGGCCCAGCTTCTTGGCCACCGCGGGGTCGGTCTTGCGCAGCTTGGCGCTGTCGACCAGGGCGAACAGTCGGGCCGGGAGGTCCCACCCGAGGGTGGAGGCGTACTCGTCGATCTCCAGCGCGGCCCGGGTCAGCGGGGTGGCGGCCGGCGGGGTGTTAGGCACATCGGACATGCCCCAATCCTCACACGTACCGCCCGAGGGCCCGAACCGGCGTGGCCGCGCAGCGGTGCAGGGTCACGTCAGAGATAGCTGCAAACCATGGGAACTCAGGTAAACACCGATTAAGTTGCACTGAGGACTGCCCCGACAACAACACGACACAGCAGAGGTGCCACCTTGGTATTCCAGATGCCGGACCGACCAGGACCGGGCTTCCGTGCCAGAGTCGGCCCGCCCTCCCGCCGCACGCGAGTGCTCCTGCTGACCGCCGGTGTACTCGCGGTGCTGTTCCTGCTGTTCGTCATGTTCGCCGGGCTGTGGACGGACTGGCTCTGGTTCAAGTCGGTCCGCTACTCCTCCGTGTTCAGCTCCCAGCTCTGGACGAAGGCCGGGCTGTTCGGCGTCTTCGGCCTGCTGATGGCCGTGATCGTCGGTGCCAACATCTGGCTCGCCTACCGGCTGCGCCCTCCGCTCTCCGCGATGTCGGTCGAGCAGCAGAGCCTGGACCGCTACCGCATGGGCGTCGCCCCGTACAAGAAGTGGCTGCTGGCCGGCGTCTCGCTGCTGATCGGCCTGGTCGCCGGGGCCGCGGCGTCGGGCCAGTGGCGGACCTGGATGCTCTGGACCAACGAGACCTCGTTCGGGGTGAAGGACAGTCAGTTCCACCTGGACGTCTCGTTCTACGCCTTCGAACTGCCCTGGTACGAGTTCCTGCTGGGCTTCGCGTTCAGCGCGGTGATCGTCTCGCTGCTGGTCTCGGTGCTGGTGCACTACCTGTACGGCGGCCTGCGCCTGCAGGGCCCCGGTCGCCGGGCCAGTGCCGGTGCGCAGGGCCACCTGGCGGTGCTGCTCGGGGTGTTCGTGCTGCTCAAGGCCCTGGCGTACTGGCTGGACCGGTACGCGCTGGCGGTGAAGTCCGGCTCGTACAAGGGGGTGGACGGCTGGACGGGCCTGCGCTACGTGGACGCCAACGCCTTCCTGCCCGCCAAGACCATCCTGTTCTTCGTCGCGATCATCTGCGCGGTGCTGTTCTTCCTGACCCCGGTGCGCCGCACCTGGGCCCCGGCGCTGATCGGCTTCGGTCTGATGGCGCTCTCGGCGGTGCTGATCGGCGGGGTGTACCCGGCGATCGTGCAGCAGTTCCAGGTCAAGCCGAACGAGCAGGCCAAGGAGACGCCGTACATCCAGAAGAACATCGACGCGACCAGGCAGGCGTACGGCATCGCGGACAGCCAGACCCAGCAGTACACGCCGAAGGGCTCGACCACCCAGGACGCGCTCAAGCCGGACGCCCAGACCATCGCGGACATCCGGCTGCTGGACCCGAACGTGGTCTCGCCGACCTTCCAGCAGATCGAGCAGCAGCGCTCGTACTACGCCTTCCCGCAGACCCTGGACGTCGACCGGTACGGCACCGGCGTCCTCGCCCAGGACACCGTGATCGGCCTGCGTGAGCTGAACCTGAACGGTGTCCAGCAGCGGAACTGGATCAACGACCACTTCAAGTACACCCACGGCTACGGCGCCGTCTCCGCCAAGGGCAACCAGGTGAACAACCTGGGCCAGCCGGTCTTCACCGAGTCCGGCCTGCCGGCCTCCGGCACGCTGGGCGAGTACCAGCAGCGGATCTACTACGGCGAGAACACCAAGACCTACTCGATCGTGGGCGGCTCCAACAAGGAGATCGACTACACCGTCGACTCCGGCGACAAGACCTACCAGTACACCGGCGGCAGCGGCGTCTCGCTGAACAACCCGTTCACCCGGGCCGCGTACGCGGTGAAGTTCGCCGAGCCGCAGATGCTCTACTCGGGCGCGATCAGCGACGGCGCCAAGGTGATCTACGACCGCACGCCCAAGGAGCGGGTCGAGAAGGTCGCCCCCTGGCTCTCCATCGACGCCGACCCGTACCCGGTGGTGCAGGACGGCAAGCTTGTCTGGGTGCTGGACGGCTACACCACCTCGGACGGCTACCCGTTCTCGTCCAAGACCACCCTGGGCGACGTGACCAAGGACTCGCTGACCGACCAGCGCGGCCGGACGCTGACGGCGGCCAACAAGGTCAACTACATCCGCAACTCGGTGAAGGCCACCGTGGACGCGTACACCGGCGAGGTGACGCTCTATCAGTGGGACGACGCCGACCCGGTGCTGAAGACCTGGATGAAGGCCTTCCCCGGCACGGTCAAGGGCCGGAGCGACATCCCGGCCACGCTGATGCCGCACCTGCGGTACCCCCAGGACATGTTCAAGGTGCAGCGCGACCTGCTCGGCCAGTACCACATGACGGACGCCAACTCCTTCTTCAACGGCACCGACATCTGGCAGGTCCCGGTCGACCCGACCACCAACACGGGTGCGGTGCAGCCGCCGTACTACCTGACGGTCCGGATGCCGGACGTGCCCTCGGCGAGCTTCTCGCTGACCACCTCCTTCGTGCCCAGCCGGCGCGACAACCTGGCCGCCTTCATGGCGGTCAGCGCCGACCCCGGTCCCGAGTACGGCAAGATCCGGATCCTCAAGGTGCCGGGCGACACCGGCACGCTCGGCCCGGGCCTGGCGCAGTCCAAGTTCAACTCGGACCCCGAAGTCGCCCGCCAGCTCAACATCCTGAAGAACGGCGGGGACTCCGACGTCGAGTACGGAAACCTGCTGACCCTGCCGGTCGGCGGCGGCCTGCTCAACGTGGAGCCGGTGTACGTACGCGGCCGTGGCGCCAAGTACCCGGTGTTGCAGAAGGTGCTCGCGGTGTACGGCAACGACAACGTGGCCTTCGAGAACACCCTGGAGGACGCGCTGAAGAAGGTGTTCGGTGCCGCCACCAGCGGTGCGCCCACCACGCCGACGGCGCCCACCACGCCGACCACGCCGGGGACGCCCACCCCCACCACCCCGCCGAGCACCACCGACCAGGCGCTGCAGAAGGCGCTCCAGGACGCGCAGAAGGCCTTCACGGACGGCCAGAACGCGCTGAAGAACGGTGACTGGACGGCGTACGGCACCGCGCAGAAGGCGCTGCAGGACGCGCTGAACCAGGCGGCGGCGGCCCAGCAGAGGACGGGCGGGAGCACTCCCTCGCCCTCGCCCTCGCCGTCCGCGACCCCCTAGCTGAGTTAACCGATTCCAGGTCTGCCCCAAACCCGTGTTATGGTTGAGACACAACGACGCGGGGTGGAGCAGCTCGGTAGCTCGCTGGGCTCATAACCCAGAGGTCGCAGGTTCAAATCCTGTCCCCGCTACTCTGTACCGAAGGCTCGGAGATTCTTCTCCGGGCCTTCGGTGTTTGCGGGGGCTTGACGTATTGGCCAGCCTTGTGCCGGTCGACTCCGGTACGATCGAGCGTCGTCAAGGGCGCCGACGCCGGCAGCCTCACCCTTCCATGCGGCAGGCGGGGTTTGTGAGGCCCAAGTGTCGGGAAATCGACAAAGCGCTGAAGCAATCTCGCCGGGCTTCGGCCCGCTCCGCCAAAATTGGGCGGGGCAGGTGTACGCGGGTTGCGGGTGATGCGACGATGGAACACATGGGGGACGCTGTACGGCCGTTGACCCCGGCGCGCCCTACGGCTCGCGGGGAGAAGACGGCCGTCGAATCCGACACGCCCCTGGGGGATGCCGCAGCACTCTGGGGGAGCGGGAGTCGGCATGAAGCTGATCGGTAGGAACGCACAGACCGAAGCCGACACCGAGGCATGGGCGCAGAGCCCCGACGAGACCCAGGGAGCCCTGCCGGCCCAGCGCACCAGCGGCCTGACGGTCCCTCGGGCGAGCGTCGGGTACGGGCCCGACAGCCTGGTCCGGCTCTCCGCGGAGCAGTTCGCCGCGGCGGTGGGCCCGTACAGCGCTGCCCGAACCGCCGTGGAGCCGGAGCGGGACGGCGCCAGCTTCGAGACCGCGCTGGCCGCCCGCGAGCAGGCCGCGCTGGAGTCCCGCCACCGTCAGGCCGCCGACGAGGGCGACCCCAACGCGTCCAGCCAGCTCGGTGCGCTGCTGCTGCGCCGCGGCGACCTCGAGGATGCCGAACCGTATTTGCGCAGTGCCGCCGGCGCCGGTCTGCGGGCCGCCGCCAACAACCTCGGTGTGCTGCTGCACCAGCGCGGCCACCGGGCCGAGGCCGCCCAGTGGTGGCGCCAGGCCGCCGTCGCGGGCAGTGCGCCGGCCGCGCACGCGCTCGGGCTGCAGCTGCGCGACCAGGGCGAGGAGGAGGCCGCCGAGTACTGGCTGCACTTCGCCGCCGAGCACGGCCACCCGCTCGGGGCTTACGCACTGGGCGATCTGATGGAGCATCGGCGGGACGTCCGGGCCGAGCGCTGGTTCAAGGTCTCGGCCGACGCGGGCCACCGCGAGGCCGCGTACCGCCTTGCCCGGATGCGGGAGGCGGCGGGGGACAAGGAGACCGCCGAGACCTGGTACCGCACCGCCGCCGCGCGCAGTCACGCCCGCGCGGGGCTGCGGCTCGGCGTGCTCCTCGAGGAGCGCGGCGACGCGGACGAGGCGGCCCGCTGGTACCGGCAGGCCGCGCAGAACGGCGAGGCCCGGGCAGCATGCGCCCTGGGCTTCCTGCTGCGCGACGCGGGTGACCTGACGGCCGCCGCCGAGTGGTGGCAGGAGGCCGCCGAGGCGGGCGACGGCAACGCCGCGAACGCGCTCGGCGCGCTGCACGCGAGCCGGGGCGAGGCCGCGGAGGCCGAGCACTGGTACCGCGCCGCGCTGGACGCGGGCGACCACAACGGTGCCTTCAACCTCGGCCTGCTCTGCGCCGGCGCGGGCCGGGAGGCCCAGGCCGAGCAGTGGTACCGCCGGGCCGCGTACGCCGGGCACCGGGAGGCCTGCAACGCGCTGGCCGTGGTGCTGCTGCAGCGCGGCGACGAGTCCGGGGCCGAGCCGTGGTTCTCCAAGGCCGCCGAGGCCGGCAGCGTGGACGGTGCCTTCAACCTGGGCGTCCTGCACGCCGGGCGCGGCGAGCAGCAGCAGGCGCACGAGTGGTACGCGCGCGCTGCGGCCGAGGGCCATGGCGAGGCCGCACTCCAGCTCGCCGTCGCGCAGGAGCAGCGCGGGCAGCTGGCGGCCGCGCTGGACCGCTACCGTCAGGCGGCGGCCGGCGGCTCGGCGGAGGGCGCCTTCCGGCTGGCCTCGCTGCTGGACCGCAGGGGCGACGCGGACGCGGAGGCCGAGCACTGGTACGCGGTGGCGGCCGACGCGGATCACCGGCGTGCCCAGGTGCGGATGGGGGTCCGGGCGGCCGAGCGTGGGGCGCTGCAGATCGCGGAGAGCTGGTACCGCCGGGCGGCGGAGGCCGGGAGCCGTAGCGCGGCGTTCAACCTGGGGCTGCTGCTGGCCCGGCAGGACAGCGAGACCGAGGCGATGCTCTGGTACACGCGGGCGGCGGATGCGGGGCATGGGCGGGCGGCGCTGCGGCTCGCGCTGCTGGCGTTGCGGCGGGGTGAGCCGGTGCAGGCGGAGAACTGGTGCCGTCGCGCGGCCGACTACGGTCCGGCGGAGGTGGCGGAGCGGGCTGCGCGGCTGCTGGGTGCGCTGCACTCCGAACTCAGCGCTTAGGGCTGACCGCCAGGGGCGCGGGGAACTGCGCGAAACCGGGAGTGACGGCGCCGCACCACCGCTCAGTGCGAAGGGGCAACCACTGGGGGCGCGGGGAACTGCGCGAGATCGGGAGTGACGGCGCCGCACCTTCCGCCTCGCGCAGTTCCCCGCGCCCCTGTCTGTTCACCCGTCCTGCAGAAGCCTGCGGAGGTCAGGCCCGGCAGTCGGGGCAGAGGCCGCGGTAGGTGACCTCGGCGCCGGAGATGGCGAAGCCGAAGCGTTCGCCGGCGGGGAGGGCGGCGATGGGGTCGCCCTCGGGGTGGACGTCGCGGATCGCGCCGCAGCCGGAGCAGACCAGGTGCTGGTGGGCGTGGTGCGCGTTGGGGTCGTACCGCTTGGCGCGGCCGTCCGTGGAGACCTCCAGCACCTCGCCGAGCGTCACCAGCTCGCCCAGCGTGTTGTAGACCGTCGCCCGGCTGATCTCGGGCAGCCGCTGGACCGCGCGGGCGTGCACCTCGTCCGCCGTGAGGTGTACATGATCACCATCAAGGACCTCGGCCACGACGCGCCGCTGCGAGGTCAGGCGCCACCCACGTCCGCGAAGTCGTTCCAGCAGGTCACTCATGGCAACAGGGTAGAGCACGTTCTTGAGTTGGTTCCAGTATTGACTTAGACAAAGTCCAAGCTAGGATCTGATCCTAACGACCGGATAACGCGGAGGTGCTCACATGACTGCCCAGGACGAGCTGCGGCCAACCCTGACCACGGAGGCCGGCGCGCCGGTCGCCGACAACCAGAACACCGAGACCGCCGGCATAGGCGGCCCGGCGCTGATCCAGGATCAGCTGCTGTTCGAGAAGCTGGCGCACTTCAACCGTGAGCGCATCCCGGAGCGCGTGGTCCACGCCCGCGGCGCCGCCGCGTACGGCACCTTCACGGTGACCGCCGACGTGACGGCGTACACCAGGGCGAAGTTCCTCTCCGAGGTCGGCAAGCAGACCGAAACGTTCCTGCGCTTCTCCACCGTGGCGGGCAACCTCGGCTCGGCCGACGCGGTGCGCGACCCCCGCGGTTTCGCGCTGAAGTTCTACACCGAGGACGGCAACTACGACCTCGTCGGGAACAACACCCCGGTGTTCTTCATCAAGGACGCCATCAAGTTCCCCGACTTCATCCACACCCAGAAGCGCGACCCGTACACCGGCTCCCAGGAGGCGGACAACGTCTGGGACTTCTGGGGCCTGTCGCCCGAGTCGACGCACCAGGTGACCTGGCTCTTCGGTGACCGCGGCATCCCGGCGACCTACCGCCACCTCAACGGCTACGGCTCGCACACCTACCAGTGGCAGAACGAGGCCGGCGAGTACTTCTGGGTCAAGTACCACTTCAAGACCGACCAGGGCATCAAGAACCTGACGTCGGAGGAGGCGGCCGCCCTCGCGGGCGAGGACCCGGACAGCCACCAGCGCGACCTGCGCGAGTCCATCGAGAGCGGCGAGTTCCCGAGCTGGACCGTCCAGGTGCAGATCATGCCCGCCGCCGACGCCGCGAACTACCGCTTCAACCCGTTCGACCTGACCAAGGTCTGGCCGCACGCGGACTACCCGCCGATCGAGATCGGCAAGCTGGAGCTCAACCGCAACCCCGACAACATCTTCGCCGAGGTCGAGCAGTCGATCTTCTCCCCGGCGCACTTCGTGCCCGGCATCGGCCCGTCCCCGGACAAGATGCTGCAGGGCCGCCTGTTCGCGTACGCGGACGCCCACCGCTACCGCGTCGGCATCAACGCCGACCACCTGCCGGTGAACCGCCCGCACGCCACCGAGGCGCGCACCAACAGCCGCGACGGCTACCTCTACGACGGCCGCCACGGCCGTCAGAAGAACTACGAGCCGAACACCTTCGGCGGCCCGGTCGAGACCGGCCGTCCGCTCTGGTCGGCCGTCCCGGTCAACGGCCTGACCGGCAACCACGAGGCGCCCTCGCACGCCGAGGACAGCGACTTCGTGCAGGCCGGCAACCTCTACCGGCTCTTCTCCGAGGACGAGAAGCAGCGCCTGATCGCCAACCTGGCCGGCTTCATCGCCAAGGTCTCCGCCGACCGCGACGACATCGTCGAGCGGGCGGTCGAGAACTTCCGCCAGGCCGACGCCGACTACGGTCAGCGCCTGGAGGCCGCCGTCCGCGAGCTGCGCAAGCAGCAGTAGCAGCGGTCGCCCACAAGCCGGGGGCCCCGGGAGCAGCTTCGCGCTGGTCCCGGGGCCCGCACTCATGAGTCAGAGCCGCAGCAACCCGTCCCTGATCCGCTCCAGCAGCGCCACGGACGG